>DAOSDD010000153.1:0-10718 GCA_035362115.1 Clostridiales bacterium
AGGATTGGCAAGCCCAATCCAGCAGTAGTGGGGTTGGATAACCCGGAGGTGTACCATTGGAATTACCATAATTTCATCGGGAACCCGAAGCCCGCTATTTCAATAGCGGTGTAGTTCACAGGTTTGATAATTATCAATTAGTTTTACGGATGGTGAAATTCAAGATATTATCGGACAATATGATTTTTCTAAGGACCATGCAGAATTATATAAAAAACGCGAAGTATTAGATAAAATTTTCTCCTATTATTTTGAGGGCGAGAAATATTTATTATCTGCAACTATTTTTGATATTGATACCGGCGATTACGTTTATAGAAATAATATTCCGAGGGATATCAAAGGTTTGAGAGATTCCCAATGGTTTTTGCATACTTTAGAAAGCAAAGGACACAAGGATACCGAATTGATGTATAGTTATGATGGAGAACACTGGATGCATACTGCCAGAAAATCATTAATGGAGAGAAACTAATCACCTGAGTATGGTTTTAACCAATTAAATTTTTCCGAGATGACGGAATCACTCGAAGATGAAAGATGGCTTATATTTTTAGATGATTCCCCTGAGGAGGTGCTGAAAATGGCTATGGAAAAAGATAATGTGATTGCCAAAGCAGAAGAAACCTTAAAAAAACTTGGAAGCATAAATGAGATACGGGCAGAATGCGAATACAGAGAAAAGGCAATAAGAGACGAGCTATCCAGAATACAGGGAGCTCGGGAAGAGGGTGAGACAATAGGGGTACAAAAAGGAGAGAGAAGAAAAGCTGAGCTTACTGCAAGAAACCTATTAAGCATGAATATTAGTATTGAAATAATATCAAAAGCAACAGGATTATCAATAGAAGAAATAAACAAGTTAAGTGAAGGGGGAATGTAAATAATTTTGTGTATGGCGATTTTATGTAAACATTTCTGCTGAATTATACGAAACACTACAATGCTTATACAGGTTCCATCTATACTGAAAAATGCATATAAAATAGGAATTCAGATGGATTCTGCTATACTATACTCTATATCTGGAACTATCAGATCATATATTGTGTGCCCTCAGAAATCAATATCGGATCCTATACAGTTGGGTGTAGATAGGTAAAAGGAGAAAAATATAAATGTGCACCTAAATAAAAACGAAAAGCAAGGCATATGCAAAATTTTTATAATACAATTAATAAATAATCAGTAGAAAGGTGAGTATTATGGGATTTAAAACATTAAAGTATGAGCATATTTTTGAACCTGAAAAGTATTTTCCACAGTGCCATGCATCTACATTATTAAAATTAAAAAATGGTGATATACTTTCAGCATGGTTTGGCGGGACTCATGAAGATCATGAAGATGTAGCAATCTGGTATTCAAGGAGAAAAGAGGACAAATGGAGTGAACCTGTTAAAGTAGCTGATGAGGAAGGTATTCCGTGCTGGAATCCAGTTTTGTTCAGTGATGAAAAAGACAACATCTATTTGTTTTATAAAGTAGGGAAAAACCCGAGATCCTGGTATACAATGTTAATTATATCTGAAGACATGGGGCACTCCTGGTCGCAACCAAAGGAATTAATTCCAGGGGATGTAGGAGGAAGAGGTCCTGTTAAAAACAAAGCCATAATACTTTCTGATGGTACCTGGCTTGCACCTGCTTCTATAGAGACTGACACTCTTTGGGATGCCTTTGCTGATATTTCCAGGGACGAAGGCAAAACCTGGATAAAAAGTGGGATGGTTCCTTTGGACCATGGCAAACTTCAGGGTAAGGGTGTAATACAGCCGACTTTGTGGGAATCAGAACCAGGGAAAATCCATATGCTGCTAAGAAGCAGTGAAGGCTTTATATATCGCAGTGATTCAAGTGATAACGGATTAACATGGTGTGAAGCATATGCAACAGGAGTTCCAAATAATAATAGCGGTATTGACCTTGTGAAAATGGAAGATGGTAAGCTGGTTCTTATTTATAATCCTATAAGAGGCAACTGGGGAGCAAGGACACCTGTTGTATGCTGCATTTCATCCGACAATGGTGAAACCTGGAGCGAAAACTTTATACTCGACCATAATGAAAACCCTGCAGACAAAGTAGATGGAGAATTCTCATATCCTGCAATAATTGCTGAAGGAAATCGTGTATATATTACATATACATGGAAGCGAAAGACAGTGGCATACTGGGAACTGGAAGTATTATAGATAAAATAATTTGGTTTATACAGCATATTAGCAGATAACAGCATATTAATGGAGGTAATAAAATGTCCAAAATAGTAATGATAGGCGTGGGCAGTATAAGTTTTGGGGCAAAAACAATAGGGGATTTGATACACTTTAAAGATATTTTAAAAGGTTCTATAATTTCTTTGGTGGATATAGATGAAGAAAAACTGAGGCTCATGAAAGGTCTTATTGATAAAATGAACAAAGATGCAGGAATGCCTTTTAAAATAGAAGCAAGTACACAGAGAAGAGATGTACTTACAGGTGCTGATTTTGTGGTAACGTCCCCTGCAATTAAGAGAGAGGAATTATGGAAACAGGATTGGACAATAATAAATAGGGCAGGGATTAAACAAACATATGGAGAGAATGGAGGACCGGGAAGCCTTGCTTTAACTATGCGCAACATTCCTATGATATTAT
Organism: Clostridiales bacterium; assembly: GCA_035362115.1. Classification (GTDB taxonomy): domain Bacteria; phylum Bacillota; class Clostridia; order Acetivibrionales; family DUMC01; genus DUMC01. The sequence goes on from DAOSDD010000153.1 coordinate 2,643, forward strand.
CTATCGCGAAGGATGTAGAGGAACTGGCACCTAATGCATGGCTAATTAATTTTACTAACCCCGAGGCCAGGATATGTATGGCTCTTGACAGATATTCATCTGTAAAGTTTGTAGGGCTATGCCATCAGATTTATGAATCCTATAAAACTATACATACAGTGCTTGGCATTGAATTTAGCGACATAGACGTAAAAGCTGCGGGAACAAACCATTTAACATGGATATATGATATACGAAGAAAATCTACCGGAAGAAGTATATACAAAGAATTCTCTGATAAATTAAAAGAAATGCCGGAAAACTATGAACCAATGTCAAGGAAGCTTTTTTCTATGTTTGGTATGTATCCAACCTCGGGAGATCATCATTTAGCTGAATTCATGCCATTTGGCTGGGAGTATCAGGGGTTACTGGGTAGGGATTTTGAATCAAGAAAGAAAAAAATAGATGATACTATGGAGTGGCTTAGGGGAGTTAATAATGAAACCCGACAAGTAGGGGAAATTGTATCGGGCAAGAGTACGGAAAGTGTTGCCGATATTATTGCAGCTATGACAACAGGAGATAATCATTATGAGGTTTCTCTTGATATTAGAAATAATGGTTGTATACCTAATCTCCCTGATAATGCTATTGTTGAAGTTCCCGGAGTTGTATCAGGGGATAAAGTGCGCGGGCTTAGAATGGATCCACTGCCTGAAGGAATAGTTGAACTAATTCGCCGTCAGATTACTGTACAGTCCCTGTCAGTGGAAGCTGCAATAACAGGAAGCCGGGATAAGGCACTCCAGGCTTTTATCCTTGATCCGGTTGTAGATAATATATCTACAGCAGAAAAAGTGCTGGATGAACTGATTCAAGCAAACAAGGAATATATCCATCAAGGGTTTGTATGTGCTTAAGTTTGCGGCGATAATTCAGGACAATTGCTATAATACGTTTTGCTTATTTAATTGCCAGAAATGAAGCATGAATTTGAAATCAAGAGGAATAAGGAGCTATAGAGATTCCTTAAAAATATTTTCTCAGGATGGGGTTGAACTTACACAAGCTCAGTATTGTATAGTAGACTTGGAAAGGTGGGTTTAAATTAGTAATGCCTGCAAATGACATGGACTACTGGATACCGAAAAATATAACGCCGGAAAGGCAGGATAATATCCGTACATGGCTTAATACTTTTATAGGTAATGCTGAATTAACTCTGGATGCAGGATTCCGCCCGGCTGCAGCAGATATTCCTTCATTTATAGATTATCATTCTAAAGTAAGTGAAGTTGTTGCCAAGATTATTATTGGAGAGCTTCCGGTTAGTGCCTGGGATCAATGCCTTGAAGGATGGTACAAAGCAGGCGGCGAAGAGTACGTAAAACAAATGAATGAATATATAGCAAGCAGAAGGAAATAAGTATGCCCACATTGTATCTACATGATTTGTGTGATGGCGGAAAAATTATAGAAAAATTTAAAGCTTAAAGTGTGCAGCTGGGCTGCACACTTTGCTTTAAGTTCATATCAAGTTTTGGTATAGGGGCTGGCATTGGGGATATAAATAATAAAAACACTGCAGAATGTTTTGAAAATCTTAAAAAAATATATAGACCGGATAATATAATTAATGGCTATAATCGTCCATATCTTTTGCCAAACCTCTGGATATCTGACAAAATAACATCAAATACTTCCCAATATATTGATTTGCTATTTGATGATAGAAAAGAAATAAATGAAATTATCATATTTTTCAATTCAAACCTTAATATTGAGAGAAACAATCTCAGACCTGGCTTATGGAGGAAAAGTGATTGTGAGATGCCGCGGGAACTGGTAAAAGAATATAAAATATTCACGTTGAATGATGATGCACAGCCATCTCAGCTGTTGATACACGAAAAAAACAACAAGGGCAGATATGTTAAGCACAAGATAGAATACTGCAATAACAGTGGCTTGAATTGTACTGTTAAAGCAAACGGAATAAGAATTGAGGTTATTGATACCTGGGGGAATCCCTATGCAGAGATATTTGAGGTAAGGATATATTAAGAGAGGGCTGCAGTGTTATTTACAATTTATACAAGTTTGGCATTATTTTAAGATAAATTATTATTTAAGAAGCTTACTGTAAACAAGTACTGTGTAGGGGAATATTGGTAATGGAACATGAAATATTATTCCATCGGAATGGGATGGTACCTGAGTTTTGAACAGGAGCTGAGCATTTTCGGAGCTAAAATAACTTCTATTGAGGCGGAACTGGTTGTTTCTTTAAACACCCGAGACAGCCCTGCGCATAGTGGTGATGGTTTCCTCTACCGAGTAAAATCATTTTTTGCCTTATATATATTATGGCTGAGGAGAGTGAAAAAAATATAGTTTTTTCACTAATAACACACCAGCTATACAGACCACAATAAGTGTAAGCGAATAAAGAGCGATTGAGGTGACCACCAGCGCCCAAACCCAGCCTGCTGGCTCAATTGCTCCTGATGCAAGTCCGCTGATTACAGCAATGACCTGACCGCCAACAAGAAATGTTACCATAGCGCCTAAACTCCAGGTGATGAGTTTCCAATGTAAATGTGCACGTTTTGCAGCCCAGATAAGCAGCAGGGCACCGATCAGGGCAATAGGAAAGAGCTCAGCCGGCATCAGATAGTCGAACCGAAAAATGTGTGCAGATATCGTTCCTATTACGGATGTCAGAATGGTAAACAGAATCGGAAGCCATACAAGTACTGTGCCTGCTATGGCTAAAACCTTAGTGAAAATATCCTTCTTCTTCATTCTCAAAACCTCCTCAGCACTTAAAAGAATCAATCAAACAACCACTCAAAACAACCACTCAAAAGAATCAATCAAGTCAACAATTCATTCTATATAGAACAGGTTTTAAAACATTTAAAACCTGCTTCTGTTACCTTGATGTAACTTACGATTTGCAAATTCTTCATTAGTTCTTTCAAATCGTAAATTATATAGAGTATTTCTTACTTCCATATTATCACTTATCTTTAACACTTACAATAATATTTGTCGAAGCTACAGTATCTCTTGATTCACCTATCTATACTTGTTACGTTAATCACTTCTCATATTTCACAAGCATATATTGTATAGATATAAGAGTTTTTTGTTAATCAAAAAACAATTTCTAATATATAGAGAGATGTTATATATGAGAGGTGTTAAGAATGAGTTTTAATGATAATTTGGTACCTCAATACAGCTTAAGCCCTAAAGCTGCAAAGAATTTGTCTCACAGTACAATATCTGTACCTATGATGGAAGCTATTACCCCGCGATGGCTTCTTACATTTCTTCCCTGGGTTTCCGTAGAAGCGGGCGTTTACCGTTTGAATAAGATGAAAAAATGTAATGAAATAAGGGATGGAGAGGACGATTACCGCGAAAAACTGCCGGAGCTATGTTCGTCTCATTTAGGAGAACACGAAATTCCGCAAACCTTTCCGGATTATGAAGAAAAACCAAGAGAATACACATTGAGTTTAGTACAGACAATTTTAAGGGTAAATGGCCAGGTTACAGACATTTTCAATTCACCCATTAATCAGCTCCAGCAGCAGATGAGACTTACCATAGAAGCAATGAAAGAGCAGCAGGAATGGGAAATTGTAAATAACAAGGATTTTGGACTGATCAATTCAGTCACACCGTCCATGAGGGTACTATCAAGAAGGGGGACACCTACTCCCGATGATATGGATGAATTGCTTGCTAAAGTATGGAAGAAACCTGCATTCTTTTTAGCACACCCGAGAGCAATAGCTGCTTTTGGCCGGGAATGTACCTGTAGAGGAGTCCCGCCTGCAACAGTCAACCTCTATGGTTCACCCTTTATCACCTGGAGGGGAGTTCCCATAGTTCCTTGCGATAAATTGCTGGTTGATGGCAAATCCTGCAATCACTCCAGTACTGGAAAGACGAATATCCTATTAATGAGGGTCGGCGAAAAAGACCAGGGTGTTATAGGGTTGCATCAACCAGGAATTCAAGATGAATCCGCTGTTCCAAGTTTATCGGTTCGATTTGCCGGAATTGACAATAGAGGGATTGTGTCCTATGTTATTACCTTGTATTTCGGGGCAGCTGTTTTAACATATGACTCATTAGGTATGCTGGAAAATGTAGAGGTGGGAAGATACCATGAATATGAATAAACCGGAAGATATTAAAAGATCATTTTTTAAGACTAAAGAGTATTTCCCAGGTTATGCGAACTCAGGTTATCTGAATTCAGGTTATACAAATTCAGGTCATACCGGAGATAATTCATTTTACTTTTTACCGGATTATCAATCAGCTCCTTATACTCCTTATACTTCCAATACTCATACAAACCAAATGAGTACCTTTTATTACAAACCTGGTCTTGATGTGTACTCTATCCGAAAAGACTTTCCGATTCTGCAAAGAAGGATTAACGGAAAGCCACTGGTGTGGCTTGATAATGCTGCAACAACCCAGAAACCTATATGCGTGATGAGTGCATTAAACCGGTATTATAGTGAGTACAATTCCAACATTCACAGGGGTGCTCATACATTAGCAAAGCTTGCGACCAATGCCTATGAAAATGCCAGACAAAAAATACAAAACTTTATTGGGGCATCGTCTACTGAAGAAATTATTTTTGTACGCGGAACAACAGAGGCAATCAACCTTGTAGCTGATAGTTTTGGAGGAATGAATATACAAACAGGTGATGAGATCGTACTGTCGATGATGGAACATCACTCCAACATTGTACCCTGGCAAAAGCTGCAGCAGGCCAAAGGAGCTGTTATTAAAGTTATTCCTATCAATGACCGCGGGGAGGTCATACTGGATGAATACGAGAAACTTTTAACACCCCGTACCCGGATTGTGTCTATTACGCATGTGTCCAATGTCCTCGGAACGATAAATCCTGTATGTAAGATGATTGAGATGGCACATAAACATGGAGCTTATGTTCTTATTGACGGAGCACAATCTGTCCCTCATATGGGTGTTGATGTAAGAGCACTGGATGCAGATTTTTATGCTTTTTCAGGGCATAAGATCTATGGTCCCACAGGAATTGGTGTATTATATGGAAAGAAAGTTTTACTGGAGGAAATGCCGCCGTGGCAAAGAGGCGGTGGTATGATAAAAAATGTAAGCTTCAATAAAACTACTTATAACAGCCTGCCCTATAAGTTTGAAGCTGGTACTGGCAACATTGCAGATGCAGTAGGTTTGGGTGCAGCTATTGATTATATTCAAGGAATTGGAATGGATAATGTCGAAAGGCATGAGAAGGGATTAACGGTTTACGCTATGGAAAAATTGTACCAAATACCGGGTTTGCATATTATCGGTACAGCTCCGGAAAAAACAGGAGTAATTTCATTTGTGATTAACGGTGTATTACCGGAAAATGCTGCACAGTATCTAAACCTTGATGGAATAGCTGTCCGGTCAGGCCATCACTGTGCTCAGCCTGCCCTGCACAGATATGGCTTAACCAGTTCTATCCGCGCATCTTTCGGTGTGTATAACACTATGGAAGAAGTTGACTGCTTGGTAAGTTCCGTTCTTAAAATAGCAAAATATTACAATTAGTGGTGCTTAACTTGTTGAATAATGCAATAAGAAATCATCTGGAATATCTTACCTTAACCTGCGCCAGCTACTTGTTCAAAAATCCATTTAAATTATCAAGCATAACCGCCATTTCATTGAAGGTGATATTATCTTTTGCACCAAAGCGCCCGTCAGGATAACCATTCATGATTTTAAGCGCAGAAATTTCATATATGGCAGAACCAGACCATGAGCTGAATTTATCCTTATCGGCAAAGTTCTTACCAGTAGCTGGTATGGATAAACTGCTTCCCAATTTCTTCTTTAACCCTCGCATAACCATTACAGCCATCTGTTCTCGTGTTACAGGGTCACCGGGACCGAATTTTTCGGGACTGTAGCCGTTGATTATCCCATAGGACACGGCGGCGTTTATTTCGGGAATATACGGATTTGCCGGTACAATATCGAGGAATACAGGCTTTTTCATATCCGACATTATTCCAAAAACATGGACAAGATAGGCTGCGCACTCGCTTCGGGTCACTGTGCCGGATTTAAACACCTGACCTGAGCTTAGGTCCATAATTCCAGCATCAACCATTTTTTGAGCTGCCTGACTTGACCATGAAGGAAGCATTCCGATATTGGATATGCCGCCTGTTCTGTTCATTTCGTCAGGCATGGGAAACACAAGACTGCCGCCCATTTTTTCCATATAGTGGTTAAGCATGCCTTCTATGTCTTTGTTCAACCATTCCGCTGAAAGCGTTTCGAATTTGGAATCGGCGTTGCTACCCCTGCGGTCATCTTTGATTTCTAAAATGATTTGAGCACCTTCATAAGTGATGGCAATCTTATCATCCCACTTTATTGTCTGAGTGCCATCTGTTTGCTCACTGTAGTTTTCCAATTTGCTTGTATAGTTATTGTAATAATTGTAATCATCATACTTGTCAAAATTATCATCGTAGCTCAGTGTAAATGAATGTTGCGGCAAACTTGGCAGGTACTTACTTAAATCGGGATCTATGGGCCGAATTGGAATAATATTTAAGGTTCCAGGTTCAACATTAGTATTAGTAGTTGAAGATGGTGCCGGCATATTAGTAATATTAGTAGTTGAAGATGGTGCCAGCAAATTAGTAGCATTAGTAGTTGAAGCCGGTGCTGGTAAATTAGTAGTATTAGTAGTTGACGATGGTGCTACTAAATTGGGATTAACCTGAGTAACCCCGAATCTTGTAATCGATGAAGGCATTTGGTCCACCTTCGGATCCAGCAACTGCCTAGTCTTCTGATCTGGTATCTGTTCATTCATAGAATCTAAGAGCTGCCCAGTCTTTGGATCCAGTATCTGCTCCGGCTTCGACTCCGGCAGCTGCTCTATATCCGGTTCTTGTATCTGTATCTGCCCAGGTTTCGGCTCCCAAAGCCATTTCTTTATTATGGTATTGGTAAAATAGGATGCACCAAAACTGCCTTCTTCTGCACCTTGCACGGCATATAGCTTCACCAGCTGTGTTTGTGTGGGAAGCCCCATAGCTTGCATAATAGGCAGACCTGTTTTTGGGTTGATTAAATAGCATACGGTTGCAGCCTGTGTATAACCGCTGACGGTAAATGCAGCATCCTCCGTATATACTTTTGAACCTCTATTGTTTGTAATGATGACTGTCTCATTAAGTTTTGACACATCTGCAGGTTTGCTGTTTTCGAGTATCCTCTCATATGAAACCGGAAGTCTTATTGAATGTGCACCAAAATCAACTGTAGGTTTTACGGGACTTGATTTCACAATCCAGCCCTCGAATGCAAGCTCACAGGAATACGAATCCTGAGGTAGTACATTGGTTCCTGTTAAATTGAAAAAACCTTTGCTGTCCAGAGTTACCGGCACTCCGTTTACCTTTAGGGAGCTGTTCAGACTTTTTTTGAGGTCAAACACAATTTCCTTCTGCTGCTCGGATTGTTGCTCAGACTGAGTGGTATTCCAGTCCTTTACTATTGCGGAAGGTACATAGCCTTTGATATAGTCATTAAAAAAGTCAGCTTCCAACACAATTACCTTATCAAAAGGGAATGTAGGGTATGTTATTGCTGATTTTACATAATTAGTCTTGCCTCTCTCCTGCAGACGGATAAATACTTCATCATCTTTTTGTAAATCGACACCAGATAAATGAAAGTTACCCCTTTCATCTGTTTTTGAAGGATAGCTCTTTTCATTGACAATGGTATCGGTTGAACCGCTTTTTATTCTTCTGACAATCAGAGTGATGCCTTTACCAGGCTCCGGTACAATGCCATTTATTCCTGCATCATACTGCAAAGTGCCCCAAACCTCATCCCGGTAACCGCAAACCTCCTTGAAGGTCACAATATACCCTCCTGAATTTACCTGCCTTTTATGCAGTATATTAGGTCTAAAGTTTATAATATTTTTTTGCTTGCCAATAAACTTGATATATGCTTGAATTATACCATACAAATTTGCTTCTATATATT
>DAOSDD010000154.1:0-10627 GCA_035362115.1 Clostridiales bacterium
CATCCAGGATAGCTTCCATCTTTTCTGTATCTGTAATCATGTAAGGTGATACATAACCTCTATCGAACTGCATACCTTCAACAATCTCAAGGTTTGTTCCCATTGTTTTTGATTCTTCTACAGTTATAACTCCATCATTTGTAACTTTCTCCATGGCATCAGCTATAAGACTGCCAATTACTTCATCATTTGCAGAAATTGAAGCAACTCGTGTAATATCATCTTTACCTTTAATTTTTTGGCTGATTACTTTAATTTCATTAACAGCAACGTCAACAGCTTTTGCAATACCCTTTTTTACAATCATTGGATTTGCACCTGCTGCTACATTCTTCATACCTTCTCTTACTATAGCCTGTGCAAGTAAAGTAGCTGTAGTTGTACCATCTCCTGCAACATCATTAGTCTTTGTTGCTACTTCTTTAACAAGCTGTGCACCCATATTTTCAAATTTATCTTCAAGTTCAATTTCTTTGGCAATAGTAACACCATCATTGGTTATTGCAGGAGAACCGAATTTTTTGTCCAATACTACATTTCTTCCTTTTGGGCCGAGAGTTATTTTAACAGTATCAGTTAACTGATTTATTCCTCTCTCTAAAGCGCGCCTGGCTTCTTCTCCGAATAAAATATCTTTAGCCATTATTTTAAACCTCCTGGTAACTAATTTTTAAGTACTAACGCATCTAAAAGTTATTAATCTACAACTGCGAGTATGTCACTTTGTCTTAAAATAGTATACTCTTGATTGTCAACTTTTACTTCAGTTCCTGAATACTTGCTGATGATAACTCTGTCACCAACTTTTACTTCCATTTTTACTTCCTTGCCATCTACCAGGCCACCTGGTCCTACAGCAACAATTTCAGCAATCTGTGGTTTTTCTTTAGCTGAACCTGGTAATACAATACCACTCTTTGTAGTTTCTTGAGTTTCTACCATTTTTATTACTACTCTGTCACCTAAGGGTTTTATTATCATAATATTACCTCCTGTCTCATTTTTCCGTTTTGTTAGCACTCACCTTCATCGAGTGCTAATTACAATACTAATAATAATATATTAACCTTTTTTAAATCAAATATGTATATTCCTTAAAAAATGAATTTATTACCGTTTTTCGCCATACTTATTAGGTTTTAATCTATTTTTCACTGTATTGCTTCTTTTACCCTTATACTATTGATTCCACTGCAGAAAGTCATGTTCCAACAAAATTTCAATTACATCGGGAAGATGCTGCGAGGGGAAATGTCTCTAAAGCAGTTCTTGCAGCACTTTCCAAAGTATTTTGACCCGGTTATCTGCGTTTCTTTAGTTCACTATATATATCTTCCGGTTTTAATCCCTGTTCTACCATCAACACAAAAAGATGATATATAAGATCGGAAATTTCATAACGCAGCTCTTCAAAAGAGTTGTTTTTAGCGGCAATAATAACTTCCGAAGCTTCCTCTCCAACTTTCTTAAGTATTTTATCCAACCCCTTGTCAAATAAATAATTTGTATAGGAGCCTTCCTTGGGGTTTATTTTTCTATCTTGTATAACTTCATAGAGTTCCTGTAAAATATCAGGCCCAACAATATTATCCATATATATCCTTCTCCTTTTTATCTTCAGCCATATCTATAAAAAACTATAGCTGCAGTATTTAAACCTGCTATCCAAATCTGTCGTTCAAATAAGATACTATCATCAATTCTATATATAATCCGTGCTTTATTATAACTCAATAGTTCTAAAAAAACAGCTTCTATGCCCCGTATGACAAGCAGCACCCTTCTGATCTACTTTTAGAAGCAGTGTATCTCCGTCACAATCAATATTAATAGATTTTACATATTGGTAATGGCCAGATGTCTCACCCTTGAGCCAAAGTTTTTTTCTACTTCTGCTCCAATAATGAGCCATACCTGTTTGAAGAGTTTTTGTAAAAGATTCTTCATTCATATATGCTAGCATCAATACATCATTTGAATATATATCCTGGACTATGGCGGGAATAAGGCCATCCCTATTGAATATTAGTTCAGATATCCTGCAATCAAATTTCAGCTTATTATCTGAGTTGCAATCCATTTTACGGTTCAGCACCCTATCCAGATCATAACTAACTTTACAATCTGATTTACAGTCTGCTTTACAGTCTGATTTACAGTCTGATTTACGGTCTGATTTACGGTCTGATTTACAATCCGACTTCTGTTTAAATTCGTATTCAGGCATGCAGCTTACCCTGCCTTCTTCTCCAATCACTTTACAATTACTCCTTTTTCTTTTAAGTATTTCTTCAACTCCATAATTTTGATTTCGCCAAAATGGAACAAAGAAGCTGCAAGTGCTGCATCGGCCCTACCCTCCGTAAGCACACGGTAGAAGTGCTCCATGGTACCTGCTCCTCCTGAAGCTACAACAGGTATATTTACACTTTCAGAAACTGCTCTTGTTAATTCAATGTCATAGCCGTTCTTTGTACCATCCATATCTTTGCTTGTAAGGAGTATTTCACCAGCTCCAAGTTTTTCTACCTCTTTTGCCCATTGTATCGCGTCTTGCCCTGAATTGGTATTCCCACCGTCTATATATACTTCCCAGCCAGTATGATCAGCCTTTTCTGCTGCATCTATTGCAATAATAACACTATTCCTGCCAAATCGTTCAACTGCTTCAGATATTAATTGAGGTGTTTTAACGGCAGCAGTATTTATGGATATTTTATTTGCTCCGGCTTTTAATACTCTCTCAATATCTTCTATACTTCCAATACCTCCACCTACAATAAATGGAATATCCACCTGTGCTGCAACTTTGCTCACAATGTCCAGCAAAGTCATTCTTCCCTCAATAGTGGCTGCTATATCAAGAAGAACTAATTCATCTGCTCCTGCTTCATTGTATGCATGTGCAACTTCCACAGGATCACCGGCATCTTTTATATTGCTAAAATTTACACCTTTTACTACTCTGCCATCTTTCATATCGAGGCATGGGATTATTCTTTTCCCTTCAATCATTAAACTATATCCCCTTCTTTACTGTATGGTTCATTTCATTATTTAACATCACAGCATATAGCTTGTGAACAAAAAAGCACACGATTCGATAAATCTTGGAAGGCTTATTCTGCTGCTTTCAGAGCCTCTTTTAGATCCATATCTCCTGTATATAAAGCTTTTCCTACTATTGCTCCTGACACTCCTATTTCCTTAAGTTTCTTTATATCATCAATGCTGCTAATACCACCTGATGCTATAACTTCCATATTAACAGCTTCTGCCATTTCTGCAGTAGCCTTAATATTTGGACCTGAAAGCATTCCATCTTTTGAAATGTCCGTATATATAATTGTACGTGCACCCAGCTCCTCCATTTTCTTTGCAAAACCAATTGCTGTAAATTCACTGGTCTTTGCCCACCCCTCTATAGCTACCATCCCGTCTTTTGCATCTATGGCTATAGCTACATTTTCGCTGAAGAGTTTCAGTGCTTCCTTTACAAAATCCGGATTTTCAACTGCAGAAGTCCCAAGAATCACTCTCTGGATACCTTTGCTAAGAAGAATCTCTATAGTGTCTAATGTCCTTATGCCCCCGCCCAATTGCACAGGTATTCCCAGTTTTGCTGCCATTTCTTTAGCAACCGTCGTGTTTTGAGGCTGTCCTGTTCTGGCACCATCAAGATCAATAACATGCAGGTATCTTGCACCCAATTGCTCCCACTTTAAAGCAATTTCAACAGGGTTATCGGAATAAACCGTTTCTTTATCAAACTGGCCTTGAATAAGGCGCACACATCTCCCTGCTATAATATCGATAGCTGGATAAATTATCATATCTCCACCCCCATCTTTTTATTTTGTATACCTTATAATAACGCAAAAATGATTCTACTAGGTAGAAATAGCAAACTCGCTTTGCCGGAGGTTAAAATCCTCAAATTTTATTCCCTGTAATTCTTTCATAAGCCTCTATATATTTGGCTTCGGTATTTTTAACTACATCCTCTGGAAGTTCGGGCGCTGGCGGCTGTTTGTTCCAATTGATTGATTCCAGATATTCTCTTACATACTGTTTATCAAAACTTTTCTGCGGTCTTCCGGGTGCGTAATCTTCCATAGTCCAGAATCTTGAAGAATCAGGTGTGAACATTTCATCTGCCACTATAAGGTTCCCATCAAGGAAGCCAAATTCAAGCTTTGTATCTGCAAGGATGAGGCCTTTGCTTTCCGCATATTTACTCGCTTTAAGGTAAAGGGAAATAGTTATATCTCTTAATTTATTTGCAAGTTCAAATCCAATTGTGTTTGCCAGCTCTTCAAATGTTACACTTTCATCATGACCTTCATCGGCTTTAGTAGTGGGAGTAAAAATTGGTTCGGGAAGCTTCTCGCATTGTCTCAAATCCGATGGTAGCTTTATGCCGCAAATGGCACCGGTTTTTTGATATTCCTTCAACCCTGAACCTTCAAGGTACCCTCTAACAATACACTCTGCCTGAACCATTTCAGCTTTCTTAACAAGCATTGCACGGCCTTCCAGTTCTTCTTTAAATCTTGAGAGATCCCCCGGAAACTCATCGACTTTGGTAGTTACCATATGGTTGCCTATAATATCTTTTGTATAGTCAAACCAAAACTCAGAAATGCTGTTCAATACCTTGCCCTTGTTTGGTATAAGTGTTGGGAAAATAACATCAAAGGCTGATATTCTATCTGTTACAATAATAAGTAAATTATTGTCAAATTCATATACATCCCGTACCTTTCCCTTCTTAAATAAGGGTAGTTTAATAAAATTAGTATCATTTATAAGTTTACTCATAAAACCCTCCTATATTTTGTCATAAATTTCTCTGGGAATACATTCCCGTTGCAATAAAAATCTGCAATGCTCTCTATACATAATAATCCCTATAATAATCTCTATCTATAATATTCCCTTGGTGGACATTACCCCTTTTATTCTTTCATCCTGCTTTGTCGCTTCATCAAGAGCTCTTCCAAATGCTTTGAAAATAGCTTCTGTCTTATGATGATCATTTTTACCATATAGAACCTTAATATGTAATGTTATACCTGAGTTAAAGGCTGCAGCTCTGAAAAACTCTTCAATCATTTGTGTATTAAGGTTCCCTATTTTTTCGGAAGTGAAACCTCCATCATAAACAAGAAACGGTCTTCCGCTTAAGTCCAGAGAAACCATAGCAAGAGCCTCATCCATGGGAACATATGAAAGGCCATATCTTCTTATCATTTTTTTATCACCCAGGGCTTCTTTTATTGCCTGTCCAAGAACAATGCCTGCATCTTCAACAGTATGGTGGCAATCCACGTTAAGATCGCCTTCTGCCTGTATCTGCAAGTCAAATAAACCATGTTTGGCAAAAAGGTCAAGCATATGGTCAAAAAAACCTATTCCGGTATTTATTGAACTTTTACCCTCTCCATCAATATTAATGCTTATTTTAATATTCGTTTCATTTGTTTTTCGTTCAATATAAGCCTTCCTATCCATTTCATACCTCCCTGCAGATGAATTGTAAATTTTTTAAATATAACGAGGCTATATTTGTCCCCCACCTCTATAGGTGGCGGGTATCGCTAGCATTACCATCTAATAAGATATTATACCAATCATCATTATACCAGACAATTATAATATAAAAAATAAATTTCCACAGATGGATGCATTTTAAATTTATAAAGAAATATATTCCAGAAGCTATCTTTACGGTGCTTATAACACAAGTCCCTGAATTATTGTCAGGAAAACTTCCATTTCCTCTTCTGAACCTATGCTCACTCTCAAGAAATTATCAATTCCAGGCTTTTTAAAATATCTCACCAACACACCTTTTTCCTTTAAACTTATGAAAAGCCATTCTGCTTCTTTATCAGGATGTGTTATAAATATAAAGTTAGCTTTTGAGTCAACTACTCTAAAGCCCATGTTTTTTAGTGCCTCTGTTACCCTTTCTCTCGTAGAAATAATACGCCTTTTTGTTGTCTGAAAGTAATCCTCATCTTTTATGGCCTCTATGCCTGCTTTAATAGCCAATCTGTCAATAGTATAAGAGTTTATGGAGTTTTTGATCATGTTTAGAGCATCAATTAAATTTTCATTGCCCAGAGCAAATCCAAGTCTTAAACCCGCTAGAGAACGTGACTTTGAAAAAGTCTGGATTATGAGAAGGTTTGGATACTCATCAATTAGACCTATAACTGAATCTCCCCCAAAGTCAATATAAGCTTCATCAACTATTACCACATTATCACAGTTGTGTTCCAAAATATTTCTAATTGCTTCAACTGGAAGATATTTCCCTGTAGGTGCATTAGGATTTGGGAATATGATACCCCCATTCTTTGCAAAAAACCTATCTATTGGTATAGATAATTCCTTATCTAAAGGTATAAGTTTGTAATCAATATTAAACATGCTGCAATATACTGGATAAAAACTGTATGTTATATCCGGGAAAAGTATTGGATCTCCAGGGTTGAAAAATGCCATAAAAGAAAATGCAAGGAGTTCATCAGAACCATTCCCTGGGAAAACCTGCTTTTCATTAAGCTTATAATAACTTGAAATAGCCTTGCGCAATTCTATACAATCCGGATCCGGATATAATCTTAGAGATTCATCCGCTGATTTGATTATAGCATCAAGAACCTTTGGAGATGGAGGGTATGGGTTCTCATTTGTATTTAGTTTAATATATTTTTTATCTTTAGGCTGCTCGCCCGGAACATATGGTTCCAGTAACTTAACCCTTTCGCTCCAGTATTTACTCATATATTTCTCCTTTCATGCTATGGGGACGGTTTTCCTTTTATATCCTCGTGAGGGACAGTTCTCATCTTGTTATTGGTGACATTATCGGGGACAGTTCTTCTCTTATTATAAATTTACATATTTATAGTCTTTGTAGAGAACCGTCCCCATTAGTCGATAGTCGATAGTCGAGAACCGTCTCCATTAGTCGATAGTCGATAGTCGAGAACCGTCTCCCTTAGTCGATAGTCGATAGTCGAGAACCGTCTCCATTAGTCGATAGTCGATAGTCGAGAACCGTCTCCCTTATTTTATAACCCAGGTTTAACTTTCTTACTCAAACCTGACTTTTATTGCATTTGCGTGGGCACTTAATCCTTCAGCTTCAGCAAACCGTACTATATCATCCTTAGCATCAAGTAAGGCTTTTTCAGTGTACGAAATAATGCTTGTTTTCTTGATAAAATCTCCTGCATTTAATGGCGAAAAAAACCTTGCAGTTCCACCCGTAGGGAGAACATGACTTGGGCCTGCATAATAGTCTCCAACCGGCTCTGAAGAAAAGGAACCCAGGAATATGGCTCCTGCATTTCTTACAGAACCTAATATGGAGAAAGGCTCTTTTATATATAATTCAAGATGCTCAGGTGCAATCTTATTAACAATTTCAACTGCAGCTTCAATATTTTCAACTATTATCGCGGCTCCATATTCCTCCAGGGATTTTTTAATTATATCATTCCTGTCCAAGTACCGATATTGCCTTTCAATTTCCTCTTTTACCTGACCGGCCAACTTCTCAGAAGTAGTTAATAGAATAGATGATGCCATAATATCATGTTCAGCTTGAGATAATAGATCAGCTGCAACGTATTTGGGATTGGCATTCTCGTCTGCTACCACAGCAATTTCGCTGGGTCCTGCAAACATATCAATGTCACAATATCCATATACCATTCTTTTTGCAGTGGCTACATAAATATTTCCAGGTCCTGCAATTTTATCGGCTTTAGGTATGGTCTCAGTCCCGAAAGCCAGGGCTGCTATCGCTTGAGCGCCACCTATACGGTATATTTCATCCACACCAGTCTCCTTGGCAGCTGCCAGGATTGCAGGGTTTATTTTTCCGTCTCTGCCCGGAGGTGTAACCATAACCACTCTATCAACTCCCGCAACTTTTGCAGGAATTAAATTCATTAGCACTGATGAAACAAGGGGTGCAGTTCCTCCAGGCACATACACGCCTACAACCTCAAGAGGCCTGTACAACTGTCCCAGCAATACTCCATTTTTTTCAGTTGATATCCAGGAGTTTTCGAGCTGCTTTTGATGATATTTTTCTATATTATCTTTTGCTCTCCGTATAACAGCCAGAAGTTCCGAATTAACAACCTTATATGCTTCATCTATTTCACTGCTGCCAACTTTTAAGTCCTCAGCTTCAATATCCACTCCATCAAATTTTTTTGTATATTCTATGACAGCGCTGTCCCCTTTAGTTTTTACATTTTCGAGTATCTCAGCTACTACCCGGTTCACAGTGTCTTTACCCTTGAAATTCCTTTCGGCAAGCTTATTGATGAAAGCTTCTACTTCTTTCCCACCTGCTTTAAATATCCCGATCATAGTTTTCACCCCATCGTTTCTTTTCAGTTTTTATTCCCCGATTCTATCTCACACGATTCTATTTCATTTGTTTTTCTATTTTTCAGGTGCATATTTTATTTTTGAATGCGCTCCTATTTTTCTATCTCTTTTCTTAACCTGTCGATAATCCATGTAATCTTTTCACTTTTCATTTTCATGCTTACTCTATTCACAACCAATCTTGCACTAATATCTTCTATAGTATCGAAAATAACCAGATTATTCTCCTTTAAGGTTCTTCCACTTTCCACCAGATCCACAATAAGTTCGGCCAAACCCACTAAAGGGGCTAGTTCTACAGAGCCATTAAGCTTTATAATTTCAATTGATTCCTTTCTTCTATGTTCAAAATATTCTCTGGCTATCCTTGGATATTTTGTTGCAACCCTTTTATTTGTCAACCTGTTCAATTTATCCTGAAGCTCCGCAGGCCCGGCTAACACCATTCTACATGCTCCAAATTTTAAATTAAGCATTTCATAAAGGTTTCTACCTTCTTCAAGCAGCGTATCTCTTCCGGCAATACCTATATCAGCAGCACCATATTCCACATATGTAGGTACATCACTTGGTTTTACAAGAAAAAATTTAATCTTGTTATTTTCATCGGTAAAAATCAATTTTCTTGAACCGCTTTTGATTTCAGTACAGTCTATTCCTATGGATTCAAACAGCTCAATAGCAGTATCTCCAAGTCTTCCCTTAGCCAGTGCAATATTCAAATAATTCATATAATCCTCCATTACGCTGCTGCTACCAGCAGCACAAATAGTAACAAAATTTCCTTCGTGCTAACCATTCTCCAAGCACCAAATATTAAATACTCTATGACACTGCCATTCCTCTAGCTTCTGCTGATCAGTTCACTTACTGTAACATGCTGCATCTCGCCTGTTTCAAGATTATAGATCTCAATAATTTCACTATTCACTACCCTTATGATACCACCAATATTCATAGCTTTTGCGTATGAACTGATATAATCCATGCCTGCCATTGTAATATCCATTTCTATGACAAGTCCTTGTTTTCTCATCTCCTCACAAATTACAAAAGCTGTTTTCCTGCCCTCTTTTTCATAACAGATCAAACTATCTATTTCCTGCTTTTTTACATTTGTTTTTTGTCTTTCAAGAGCATTCATAACAAGATTTACTCCTATGGAAAAACCTGTAGCCGGTCGCCCTGCCCCAAATTTTTCCACCAAAGTGTCATATCTTCCTCCGCTTAAAATTGGAAAGCCTACTCCATGAGTAAATCCCCTAAATATTATACCTGTATAATAATTTAAACTCTGGACCATTCCCAAATCAATAAAAACATACTTGCCGAGTCCATGATCTTCCAATATGCCTAGTATGTTTCTAAGATAATTTAGAGCATCTAAAGAGCGCTTTTCTTTAACAATTTTTTCTACTCTGTCTATAACATCAATAGTCCCGAAAAGACGTGGAAGATCAAGAATCAATTCTTTTAGTTCCTCAGCAATATTACAATGATTAATTATTTCCTCTATTCCTATAAAATCCTTTCGGTCTATTAGTATTCTCATCTGTTCCACATCCTGTTCAGGAAGGCCTGTTTCTTCCATTAACCCCTTAAAAAATTCCACCTGGCCTATATCTATCTGAAAATTCTCCATTCCGGCAGCCTTAAGTGCATTAATAGCTGTTGCAATTACCTCTGCATCTGCTTCAGGTGTTGCAGAGCCAATCAATTCAACACCCGCCTGGGTAAATTCATTTTGCCGTCCTCCTCCTGATTCATTATATCTATAGGTATTCCCCACATAGAAAATCTTCAGGAGGTATTTTGCAACCTTAAATTTGCTGGCTGCTACCCGTGCAACAGGAATGGTAAGGTCAGGTCTTAAAACCAGTATTCGCCCCTGATGATCAAAAAACTTGAACATCATTTCTTGGGGAGTAGAGTCTTCATCTACTGAAAAGGTATCAAAAAATTCCAGAGTAGGAGTTTCAATTTCCATATACCCGCTTTTTCTAAATACCTCTCTGATATTGGATTCAATATTCCTTTTAATATAGCACTCGTCAATTAATATATCCTGTACACCTTCCGGTGTATAAATTTTCCACTTAGGCAATAATAACACCTCAACTATTCAATTCAATTGGTGCTTTACCGTGATAAAGTTGTAAAGTTATACATCGGTAAATTAAATATATTATAATGCATGGCAAATATG
>DAOSDD010000155.1:0-10485 GCA_035362115.1 Clostridiales bacterium
GAAAACGCTCCGACTTCTGCAAAACAGATAGCTAACCTGCGTGAAGCGGTTGGCTAGAACCGAATGGAGGGCAATTATAAAAATTCTTTTATAACTGAGGGGGGATGTTATGATTAAAATGGTTGTAACGGATTTGGATGAAACCCTTCTTAAATCTGATAAAACTATTTCGAAATATACAATTGATATAATAAATAAGGTGAAAAACCAAGGAATAAAATTTATATTTGCAACAGCCAGAGGCGGTAGTGCTGGTAACTTAATACCATCTGAGCTGTTTGATGGATATGTGCTAATGAACGGTGCTAAAGCTTATATCGATAATAGAATTATTTATGATAAAACTATTCCTGCAAATGTTTATAGTATATTTTTACGGAATTTATCAAGACATAGTCTAAAGGTTGCTGCAGAGATTAATGGGGTGCATTATGCTAATTTTAATGTAAAGGAGAAATGGAACTATATAGATAATTTTGTTATAACTGATTATATGGATGTCTCAGGCGGTGCTGATAAATTATATGCCATTATAGAAAATCTAAATCAGGTAGATTTAATTAATTCAATCCTTCCGGATGAATTATATCTTAATTTAAGCAGGGACAACTTAGCTATGATAATGCATAAAGAGGCTAAAAAGATTAATGGAGTTTTGCAAATTGCTAGGGAGTTTAACATATCCAAGAACGAAATAATAGCTTTCGGTGATGATACCAACGATAAGGAAATGCTACTTGGTTGTGGTTTGAGTGTGGCTATGGGTAATGCCATAGAAGATATTAAAATTAGTACAGATTATATTTGTGATATAAATGATAATGATGGAGTAGCTAAATGGCTAGATGAGAATATTTTATGGAGAAATTTATAGCTTAGTAATATATGAATCTAGGAACAAGTAAGAAAGAACAAAGAAGATAATTATTAAATTAATGAAAAAGATATGTTAGAGAGATTATAAGAAATTAGGGAACTAAATGAGAAAGCGGAAGGATTAACAATCCTGAATAAACTTGAAGATGAAGGAACTTGAAAAAGAGCTTGGTAGAAGGTTTCTATAAGTAGTGGAATGGGAGGTGAACGTGTATGCCGTTTAAAAAAATCAATGTAAAAGATGAAATCAATAAGAGACTTGAAAATAATATTGAGCTTAAACAGGCTTATGATAACGCTCAGCATGAGTATGAAGTTGTTAAACAGATTGTGAAGATGAGAAATGAAATGGGTTTATCACAGAGTGATGTTGCCAGACAATCAGGATTAACACAGCAAATGGTTTCAAGGATCGAAACCGTAGATAATTCACCTACTCTAAGGAATTTTATCCGATATGTAGACAGTTTAGGGTTGGAAATAAAGATTGAAAAGAAAAACTCTGAAACAGGTAGATATTGTGCTCCCTACGAAAGTCAGTGACAAATAATAAAAGCTGTGAAAAGTTTGATACTATTTTGATACAAAAAATCTTGCAAGTCCTAAATAATCATAATAACCAGGATAAAAAAGCAAACATAAAGCATAAATATATTAACAAATATGTTAAATTAAAAGAATGTTGGATTGAGTGGGAATGATTTGAAGGACGGCACAAAGCCAGTAATCGCACGGTTTTGCTGGCTTTCAAACACTCCTGTAGCAACTACTGAAAGATTGCATATTTCTAAGCAAACAAAAGCAGTGGGATAAGGTATTGAACTTATCCACTGCTTTTGTGACTTTTTTCTGATATTTCCTTAACTTCTATTGACAGCATCAGACTATTGAGATAGTATAGACTATAGGAATAGTCTTGCGGAGGTGTAGGTTGTAATGCAAAAATTGTTTGACAGCGAATTTAAAGTTATGGAAATCATATGGGAAAATGAACCAATCAGTGCCAAGCAGGTCAGTCTGGTTGCTGCGGAACAAATCGGTTGGAACAAAAATACCACATACACTGTTATTAAAAAACTTGAAGGCAAGGGATATATCAAAAGAGAAGAACCGGGGTTTATCTGTTCCTCACTGATTTCCCGTGAGGATGTTTGCAAGACCGAAGCCCAAAGCCTTATCGATAAGCTTTTCGGTGGTTCAAAAAGTGCACTTTTCTCTGCTTTACTCGAGGATGAAAAACTCTCTTCCGCTGATTTGGATGAATTGCGAAAGATGATTGAAAAGGGGTGATGGCATTGCTTTCCGAAGTATTCTATTGGCTTTTCAATATGAGCATATCTGCATCTGTTGTTGGCATCATCATTTTACTATTAGGGAAGATTAAAAAGCTTCCACGGCGCCTGATTCATATATTGTGGGCAATTCCTTTTCTTAGAATGTGGATTCCTATCGGAATGTCAAGCAAATACAGTCTGATGACACTGATTTCAAAATTTACTACAAGGACTGTGGTTGTATATGATGGTGCATTGGATTTTACCTTTACAAATCATATTATGGCGGCAGACAATTATTCTCCGATTACCTATAAAGTGAATCTGCTTGATAATTTATTCCGTGCTGCCTCTATGGTATGGATTATTGTTGCTGTTGCTCTTATGATTATTTCTGTAGTCCTTTATGTTATTACAAAATCTGAATTAAAAGATGCCAACCGTTTACGAGATAATATTTATGTTTCAGACAGAATAACCGCACCGGCAACATACGGTGTTTTTCGTCCGAGAATTATTATTCCCAAAGGATATGAGCTACGTGACTTGCAATACATTCTGGCACACGAATCGGCGCATATTAATCGTAAGGACAATTTATGGCGTATCCTTGCTATTATTTCCGTCTCTGTTCACTGGTTCAATCCGTTTGTTTGGCTATTCTTAAAGAGATTTTTGGAGGAAACCGAACTTGCCTGTGATGAGCGAGTATTGGCAGACTGTGGTGAAGATGTGAAAAAGGCTTATGCGATAGCTCTTATTGACTATGCTGAAAGCAGGAATGTTTTTGTCTCGGCATTCGGTGGGGCAAAGATACGGGTACGTATTGACCACATTCTGTTATATAGTAAACTGTCAATCATTTCAATTATTAGCTTCACAGTATTTGCCATTGCGATTGGGTATGTGCTTCTGACAAATGCTTCTTTATAAGGAGGGAGATCAATGACCAATTTTAAGAAGTTTTATCTATTCTCTGTGATTGGCGTACTTATGGCATCGTTTTATCCCCTGTTTATGGGTGTGAAAGTTGTTGCCGATATGGTACGGAATGGAACGGTTTTAGCAGAGAATTATCCGAAATACATAATTCCATATACGCCGATCAGTTTGGCAGTCATAATTGCGGTTTTGCTTTTACCGGTCTTGATGAAATATGCCCAAAAATTCGCATTGGTAACAGCATCCGCAATATCTCTCGTCGTCTTTTTTGCATCGGAACTGCTGCTTGAAAGTTTGGTCATTGTTACAACGACTGTTACGACAACACTTGAAAGTTGGCAAATGTTTATGTGTTATGTGCCGCCGGAAGGCTATCAGACAAGGATGTGGCGGGCAGTTGATGTGCTGATCGGAGATTACAGTCCGGCATTTAAAATTCATTTTTATATTATTTCCGTGGTTTTGATATTTGCTCTCTTAAACTGCTTTTATGGCTTTGCCCAAATGATTATTACCAAAAACAAAAGCAGGCTAAAAGCACTGGTGATCCAATCGGTATTCACTGCTTTGTTTCTTGGTCTTTGCATTTTTGCCTGTTTTACCGCATTTTTCAGGGATGGAGAAATTACATTATCTGCTCTTTCAGCGGTGCTTATGAGTTTATTCTTTGTCGTGTTTGGCGTAACAGCAGGCGTATATGTTGGCTCATTTCTGATTGAAAAAAAGAAAACGCTTTCGGTATTGCTGCCGTCGATCGTGGCATCAGTCGTTACACTCATTATGTATATCGGTGAGATGATTCTGCTGAGCGGTCACCTGTACCGTTTCGGCTCCGGATTTTTATTTGATGGACTAGCAGGTATTGTACTAGCCCCTATAGATATATTAATTATTATAGCATCAGGATGTATAAATGCTGCTATATGCTATACTTTCAGCAAACCATTAAAACGCCTTGAAATTTAAGCACAAATCGGATAAAATGGAAATCCTTGTGATGTTTAGTCAAAAAACATGGCAACATATTGGCAACAAAAAATCAGATAGCTTAAAATATTTGGATAATTGATATAAATAGAGTAGCACAGCTCACAAAACTTAAACAGAATTGTTTAGACTATGTTTTTGGTGAGCGAGTGGGAATAGTAAAGAAAAACCCTTAATTCTTGTATAATCAAGGATTACAGGGTTTAATTTTGTTCAATCGTACTGAAAACATACTATTTTTTAAAATCACTTTTCAACATTATCTTCTTATATGCCCGGTTGCATTTCAGTAACATCATTTCTAATGTTAAGCTGCTGAAGCTTATCTACAACTTCAGAAATTATAACAAATCAGGTTATATTTTAATTGCTATTGAAATATAATACACATATATGTTATAACAAAAACGAGGAGGGATGTGTATGTCTGCAGCGAAGATTATCAGGCAGGTTTTAACTGAACGAGACATGAGCGTTAAGGAGTTAGCCCAGGCTCTTGACATTACACCACAAAATATGAGCAATAAGTTATTCAGAGATAGTTTTTCATACAAAGAAGTTGTAAAAATAGCTGATGTTTTAGAATGTGATGTAAAAGTAATTACGAGAGATACCAAGAAAGAATTCAGTTAGAAAGGAGGAAATAACCTTGAAAATTGCATATTCCAAGGTAGCTGTTAAGGCTATAAATAGTCTTGACGATGCTATGAAACAAAGAATAAAGATTGGAATAGAGGGATTAATTGATTCACCGCCTAAGGGAGATATTTATAAGTAAAGGAGATGATTAGATGTCCGCAATATCAAAGCAGATAATAGATATGATTGACATGCTGCCGGAGCAGGAACAGCAGTTAGCGTTTGAATTTATAAAGAGGATGGTCCTGGCATGGGACAGTGATTTTACTAAACTGACTCCTTATGAAAGAGAAAGATTGAACAATGCAGATAAAGAAATTATAAACGGTGAAATAATTGATCATTCCAATATTGACTGGAGCTGAACAATATAATGTGTGGTTCTATTCAGGCTTTAAAATATTTGAAGAATAAAAATAATATATATAACATATGCATTTAATATATAAAGAACGCATAAAAGCACATAGAATCATACCAAAACACCTTTCTATAATTGAATGGACATTCTTTGTGGTGGAAATTTCATTGATCATGGTTATGTGGGATTATGAAAATAAGAGCAATGAGAGATATATATCGATATGAATGACTATATTATGACTATGCGAAAGTTGATAGGAAATGAAATGAAATGCTCATGACAGTTGGATGGATGTACTATAATGGGCAATCGAATTCTAGAGTTTGGTTTTAATGATTTGGGACTTCACAGGATCATTGTCCACTGTTATACAGAAAACTATGGTTCATACCGTGTTATAGAGCGTATTGATATGCGAAGAGAGGGTTGCTTTCTTGAAGCACGACCTGCAAATAAGTTTCAGATAAAAAGTATGGCGATGAATACTCATACGCTATTCTTAGAGATGAATGGAAAATCGTACAGGAAATCGCTTATTATAATTCACTATCGGTTATTTTTAAAGTAAAATTAAATTATATAAAGATGTATTTGAATAAATATGTGTTTTTTAAATAGAATAGGAGGACATCTATTTTTAGGCGTCAAAAATGATGGAGTAATAATAGGTGTTGAAGAAAAATCAATAGAAAAAATATAATTTGACTTTATTACATCTATGAATAATCCAATGAAAATTAATCCTAATATAGTGTATAAATAGAGAGCAATTACATATAATACTGTAAAGCGATTGTAAAGAAAACGATTGACATATGCTTTACGGTATGTTATCTAAAAGCAGATAGATAGGAGTGATATTTATGGCACAAACAATGGTAAATTTTCGCATGGACGAGGATTTGAAAAAGAGCATGGAAAAGATTTGTTCTGATATGGGACTTTCTATGACTGCTGCTTTTACGATTTTTGCAAAAAAGGTTTCCAGAGAGAGGCGTATACCTTTTGAAGTTTCCGCCGACCCGTTTTATTCTGAAAACAATATGAAGCATTTGGAGCAAGTTATAGCAGATATTGCCGCAGGTCGTGCGAAGTTGGTCGAACATGATTTAACAGAGGTAGACTAATGCGGCTATTATGGGAAGAAAGAGCATGGGATGAATATTGTTGGGGTATAAGATGAAATTATATTTTGTATGGTGTATCAGTAAGCAATTTCAAAGTGGATATCTTTCCATTGAGCTAAGTTTTCTCTTGATCACTTCCGATGCAAGAAATATAATAGATAAAAAGAATGAAAATGGGCGTAAGCCTTTCATGAGTAAACAAAAGCGGAGGAAGGAGATGCTTTATGAGTTATTATCCTCACTTAAACGATATTTTTATTACCAAGCGGCTGAGGAATCGACTGAATGAAATTGGGTGCCATACGTTCACCACGGTTATCGCTCCCATGGGTTTTGGCAAAACTACTGCAGTAAGATGGTGGGCAAAGCATTTGCCAAAAAGCAATCCGGATGCTGTGATTTTACGCCAGATAATTGCTACAGATAGCACCACGGACTTTTGGAACGGGTTTTGCAGGGCTTTTAAAGACTATCCGGAACTTAACGAACAGATGAAGGTGCTGGGTTACCCTAAGGATGCCGGCGCTGTTTCAGTGCTGGCAGAGCTTCTCAGTGATGCTTTACATAACAGCAAAAGCCCTCTTTACTTCATATTGGATGATCTTCATATCCTCAATCAAAAATCTTTAACTCCGATGCTGCTCTTTCTCTCCCGCAGTCTGCCGGACTGTGTGCATATGATTCTTTTGTCACGCAATCAGATTTTCAGCGAAGAAGAGCGGATGCGCCTCGGTAATCTGCTCTGTGAAATCGGGATGGAAGATTTGAGACTTACGGAGCAGGAGGTTGTCCTATACGCCCGGCGATGCCGCCTTGAGGCATTGGATGACAAACTTAAGACTCTCGCAGAACTTAGCGAGGGATGGATCTCCATGATCTACCTGAACTTTAAGTCCTATGCGCAGAACGGACGCTGGCTTTCCAGCTCATCTGATATATTCACGCTGATTGATCAGGTTCTTTTAGAGCCACTGCCTCAGAGGCAAAAAGAGTTTTTGATTCTCATCGGTATGACAGATGAGTTTACAGAGCCCCAAGCAGCCTATTTGTGGCAGCATGAAGATGCGGTAATTTTATTAAACTCTCTTTCCAAAAACAATGCATTTATTACAAAAAGTGAAAACGGCATTTATCGCTACCACCACATGCTGCGCCAATGCGTCCGACAGAAGTTTACTGAAAAACCGGAAAAGTATCAAAAAGAGAGCTATGACAGGCTTGGAAAGTGGCATTTTAAGCAGCGGGAATATATCCCTGCTTATTTCGCTTTTGCAAAGGCGGAACGATGGAGCGCTCTTTTGGAAGTTTTGGAAAAGGATAAGGCAAAAAGCCTTAATACAGAGCATAGCCAAGGATTTTTCAACTGGATACAAACATGCCCCGAAGACCTTTTGCGAAGGCATCCCCTTGCAATTGTCGTATGTATGGTCAAGATGTTTTCCTTTCATAATATACCAGAAATCAAACGCATGAAGAGACTGCTTTTGGAAGCGCTTGGGCAAGATACAGCCCTAACTCCGCAGCAGCGTGATGACCTTTTGGGAGATGCCGAGCTTTCGGAGAGCTTCCTCTGCTATAACGACATCTCTGCTATGAGTGCCTACCACCGCAGAGCCTGTGCGCTTTTAAGCCGTACCTCTCTCAGCGTAGATCCCAAAGGAGCATGGACCTTTTCTGCCCCTTCTGTCTTTATGATGTATCACCGGGAAGCAGGCAAGGCAGATAACGAAAACGCAGAAATGAAAGAGTGCATGCCCTATTACTATCAAGTATCGGACGGACATGGAAATGGTGCGGAGCACACTTTTGCCGCTGACTTGTTTTATGAGCGGGGGCAACTGACCGATGCTGATATTGCAAATCGAATGGCGATGTCAGCGGCGAGACGAAAAGAACAGTTCAGCATCATGCTGTGCAGTGAATTCCTCTCTATGCGAATGGAGCTGTTTCAGGGCAATTATGAATCGATGAACAAAAGGATATGTGACAGCCGAGAATGGCTGCATCATGGGCGGCAATATACACTGCTGAATACTCTCGATATGTGCCAGGGCTTTATTTATGCTCTGTTAGGGCAGCCTGATGCCGCACCCGAATGGTTCTTGAAGGGACGACTTGATGAGGCACTGGTGATGTTCCCCGCAACACCAATGCTGCACACCTTTTATAACCAGCTACTACTTACCAAAGGAGAATGGACACAGGTTTTGGCAAGGCAGGAGGAGTGTGAAAAGCTGTACGGTGTCTACCACAATGTGCTGTGCGAAATCTGGCTCCATATTCAGCTATCTGCCGCCTATGAGCAGCTTGGCAGGAGGAAGCAGGCGCAAGCGGAACTGATTACAGCGCTTAATATGGCACTGCCCGATGGCATTCTAATGCCCTTTGCCGAAAGCGAGCGTTATCTTCTTGATGTGCTGAAGGATATACAAAATGCGAGCGTCCATTCGCAGGAGATTGATCTCATTTTACCCCTTGCCCAGAGGTTTGGTGATTCAAGGAGGAGTATATGCCGGGAGCACTTCGGGGAATATGAGACCTATGGACTGTCTGATCGGGAGCTAGCAATTGCGAGGCTTGCGGCACAGCGCAAAACCAATGCGGAAATTGCAAAAGAGCTGCACATTGCTGAGGGAACAGTCCGGAATCAGCTTTCCCGAGTTTTCGACAAGCTGAATCTATCAGGAGAAGGGAAAAACAAACGCCTTGCGCTGGAAGAAGTGCTGAAAATAAAAAAGTAGTGACAAATGGTCACACTACAAAATGGAAACGCTATTGTACAATACATTTGTACAGTGGCGTTTTTTTATTAGAGGTGCATACCTGCACCTAAACTCAGCATGACTCAATGTCGTGCTGAGTTTGATTTAAATGAGGAGGTGAAAGCATGAAGGGGAAGCCAATTACTATGGTGGAGCCGCAGGACGGCGGGATTTTGCGGGTAATCTTTGACACAGGAAATATGGTAACAGTGGATATGAAGCCCAGCTTTGCGGGTTTTCGATTTGGTGCACTGCAAAGCCGGGAGGTTTGGAGCACGGCGGACACCGACGGCAGCTTCGTTCACTGGTACAAAAACGGCATACCAGTAGCAGAACTTGCCTATAATGAAATTATGAAGATGACTCTTGGGGAGTCATACTGAAGGGAGACAATAGTGTGAAATCAAAAAACGGTTTAAGATGGAAGCAAATAGGCAGCCTGTTCATGGCAGTGTGCATGGTACTGACTATGCTGCCCATTACGGCTTTTGCCGAAACAGGCGCCAGGGATCCCGGCACACCTTTGGGTGCAAGCGGGATTATCACCGCCTTTTCAGAGTTGGATACGGAGGTATCTGAGCAGACGGTGCAAACCGGCACACCGGAGGATGAACTGAATCTGCCGAGTGCGCTGGCAGACACTGTCGCCGAAAGCGTCTATGCCATAAACAATTCCGCATTGCCGATACCCGGCGACGTTCTTCAAATGGAAAGCGGAGTGCTGAAGGATGGTGTGCTGGTCTTCGATCTGGGGGACTACGATACATTTAAGGCATCTCTCACGAACGGCGAACGCTTCCCCATCACCATCAACAGGTCTAAGGGCGGCGAGGCCGGATATCCGGTTACCGCAAAGTTAGACTCATACTACGGCAGTAATGATATATGCTTCAAGATATTTGACTTCATAGAGGGAGATGATTGCAACGACGGCCTTATCGAATTCCCTCCTAATGTGACGAGTAAAACAATATACATCGGAGAAGAGTATGAATATGGCGACAATACCATTCGCAGCGGTACGCTCAGCTCCTACATTTATCTCTATGATTTTGACAAAACCACGCTCGCCACCCCGATGATCCGGTTGGAAACGACAAAAGCGAAGAGCACCGGGGTAGATACGGCTGGCCTGCCGCCTGTCGCGTATGCCCAAGTGGGTTCTGCCACCCCATCTGTGAAACCAGGCGAGAGCAAGGTCATCAGTGTGACCTTTTTTCCGTCTGCTAATATCTTTCAACAGGATAGAGGATTTTGCGAGATTACAGGCGATTTGACCCTGAATCTGAAAAAAGGTACGGAAACACAGGCACTCAAGCCCGTTGAGGCCGTCGGATCAATCCTGAGCGATGTGACGTTTGTAATCCCTCCCATTAATCTGGTCGACAAGGAATGGGAAGTTGTCAGCATCACCGGCATAAAGAATGCGGCGAACAGCGACGTAATAGAACTTACGTACAGCGACGATTATGGCGAGAGCGACATTTCTGTCTCATCGTATACATTCTGGTACG
>DAOSDD010000156.1:0-10482 GCA_035362115.1 Clostridiales bacterium
CATAAAATTAAAACTGGCACAGTTTTACTTCATTGATTGCATTTATTATAACATAAGTGCAATCCGCCAATCGGATTGCTTCACACCGTTTCAATAAATGCATAAAATTAAAACTGGCACAGTTTTACTTCATTGATTGCATTTATTATAACATATTAAGATATTTAACTGCAATTAAATGCACCCTACGAGGTGCATTTTCTATTTGAAGAAAAATATGGCAAGAAACGATTTCCATGTATAATATTCACTTCAGCAACGGATTGTAGAGTTTAAGTCTACAGAAAAATTCTACCCGTCACATACACCATCCAGGTGTCTCGTATGTTGACAGCTTATGCATACGAGACACAACATTAATGTTGTGCATTATTAACACATTAATAGTTTGGTTGTGTTAATAAGCACATGTTTTGGTGACGGCTCACGACATCTGTGTCGTGAATTACGAATTTTTCCTTGCCTTAAACATAACAATCCGTAAGCTTTGTTCAAATTTTATACTCGGAAAATCGTATGCTTCCATGTTTTGTATTATAGGAAGAAAATGCGCCTACCCTACCCCATCTAGCATATGTTCTTAAAATATGAATTGCCCGGGAAATAGGGCTTGTGTTTCTCTGAACTCAAAAAAATGGTTTATTGGCTAAAATTATGGTATAATTTTATCATATAGAGAATACAATTCTTGTTGAAATCAAATGAAAGGGGAAAGGTATATGGCACGTAGAGAAATCATTGCAATGATTCTAGCAGGTGGCCAGGGAAGCAGACTTGGGGTTTTAACCAAGAAAATTGCCAAGCCGGCTGTCATGTATGGAGGCAAGTACAGGATTATTGATTTTACCCTAAGTAATTGTGTTAATTCAGGAATAGAAACAGTAGGTATACTTACGCAATATCAACCTCTTAAGCTTAACTCCCACATAGGAATCGGGAAACCTTGGGATCTGGATAGAATGCATGGAGGTGTGACTATTCTTTCCCCATACATAAAGGATGAAAAAGGTGAATGGTATAAAGGGACGGCTAATGCCATATTCCAGAATATTGACTACATAGATAAACTTGGCCCGGAGTATATATTGATTTTATCCGGAGATCATGTTTATAAAATGGATTATTCAAAAATGCTTGATTTTCACAAGCAAAATAATGCCGAAGCAACTATTTCAGTTATTAATGTTCCTATTGAGGAAGCAGACAGATATGGTATAATGAGTATAGATGATAGGGGCAAAATATACAAATTTGAGGAAAAGCCTAAAAATCCCCAAAGTACTCTTGCTTCAATGGGAGTGTATATATATACCTGGGAGGTCTTAAAAAATTACCTGATTAAGGACAATATTGATGAACAATCTGAACATGATTTTGGGAAAAATATAATTCCTAACATGCTGAAGGATGGAAGGAGCCTATGGGCATACGAATTTAGCGGATACTGGAAGGATGTTGGGACAATTCAGGCATACTGGGAGTCTAATATGGAACTTGTCAAAAGACTGCCAGAATTTAACTTGTATGAACAGACTTGGAAGATATATTCGTTTAATCCAATAATGCCTCCCCATTATGTTGATTCAAAAGGCAGTGTAAATACCTCTGTGGTTGCTGAAGGCTGTATGATATATGGAACAGTTAAGAACTCTGTAATATTTCCGGGAGTGGTTATAGAAGAGGGAGCTTTGATAGAGGATTCAATTGTAATGTCTAAAAGCAGGGTTGGCAAGGGGGCATATATTAATCACAGCATTATTGGTGAGGGCGTTTGTGTTGGAAGCAATGTGAGAATAGGAGTGGGTGAACCTGTACCCAACGAATATAAACCCGGTGTTTATAACTCAGGTATAACTGTTGTGGGTGATAATGCCTGCATTCCTGGTAATGTAGTGATGGGTAAAAATGTAATGGTAGATATTGGTGTGGGGCCAGAAGATTTTTGTTCGCTGGATGTACCATCGGGGAAGAGTGTGTTTAAAGGCGGTGATTGTGAATGAAAAATACTTTGGGTGTCGTATTAACCGGAGGCAAATATCAGGGCTTGAAGGACTTATCTGCAATAAGGTCCGGTTCTGCTGTGCCTGTGGGTGGAAAATACCGTGCAATTGATTTTGTATTATCAAATATGGTTAATTCGGGGATAAAAAAAGTTGGTGTTATAACGCAATACAGTTTCAGGTCTCTTATGGATCACTTAGGTTCAGGTAAGGAGTGGGATCTTGACAGAAGATATGATGGACTCTTTATATTCCCTCCCTCTCTATCTGATGATGATTCGGGGATATATATGGGAAGCGCTGATGCAATGTATAAAAACCTGAGTTTTTTTAAGCGGAGTAATGAGGAATACGCTCTTCTTGCCCAGGGAAACTGTGTATATAAAATGCTATATAAACAAATGCTTGAATACCATATAGAGAAAAATGCAGATATAACCATAGCTTATAGAGAAATGGACGATTATACACCTGCTGAATTAACAAGACTGGGCATAATATCTCTTGATAAAGATGAAAGAATTATAGATTTTCAGGAAAAGCCATTAAATCCTGCAACTTTAAATGGCTCCATAGGTATTTACATTTTAAAAAGAGAGTTGCTGATTTCCCTTTTACAGGAGTGTGCAGCTCATGGCAATTATGATTTTGTTAAGGATATTCTTATTAAAAAACTTCCTGAACTTAAAATCTATGGGTATAAGTTCAGCGGTTATTGGAGAAATTTAAGCAGTGTAAGAATGTATTATAGATGCAATATGGAACTCCTTGATCCTGGTGTCAGGCAGGAGTTATTCATAAATAATGGAAAGATCTATACTAAAGTTAAAGATGAAACACCTGCCAAGTACAATGCTGAAGCAGAGGTTAAAAATTCAATTGTAGCAGACGGATGCATAATCGAAGGGACAGTGGAGAACAGCATTCTTTTCAGAGGTGTTATAGTAGGGAAAGGTTCAGTTATAAGGGACAGTATAATAATGCAGAGTACATATATTGGAGAAAATGTAAATATTCAGCATGCTATACTGGATAAAAATGTAGTTATAAATAACGAAAAGCAGTTCAGGGGAGATTCAGACTGGCCGGTTATAATCGGTAAGGATGCAATGGTGTAAGGTTAATAATGCAAGAACAGTTGATTAAGGGCATTAATGGAGGAATGGAATATACAAATGAAAAGATTCTTAAAAATATTGACAGCTATAGTTTTAGTGGTTTCTATAGCCTTATCTATATCATTATCCGGTTGCGGACGGGGCAAAAAAGATAAAATTGAGAAAAGTATAGATGATAATAATGTGGAAAAAGCACAACCTGAGCCAGAAATAGACCTGGAAAAAATCAGGCCTGATGAGTCAGGTAAAATAATGGTTGTTATGTTCCATAACTTTGTTGAATCATTTACTCCTACAAAATATGATAAAGGTGAATATACAATTACCTTTGATGGGTTTGAAAAACTTCTCCATACTTTATATAACAATGGGTACCGCCTGATAAGTTTTAAAGACTACCTTGAAAATAACATAACTGTCCAGGCAGGGTGTGTGCCTATGGTTTTCACTTTTGATGATGGAACATCAGGCCAGTTTAACTTTATAGAAGAAAACGGAGAGCTTAAGGTTAATAGGAATTCAGCAGTGGGAATAATGGAAGATTTCAATAAGCTGCATCCTGATTTTGGTTTGAAAGGAATGTTTTTTGTAAACCTTGGTTTATCAACTTTTAATGGTAAAGGTGAGCTGCAGCAGCGATTAAAATATTTAATTGGTAAAGGTTTTGAAATAGGCAATCATACTTTCAACCATATAAATCTTAAAGATGCCAAAAGTTCTGAGAAGATACAGCAGGAACTAGGTAAGAATCAGAAGAAAATGTATGAATTGGTGCCTGGTTACAAAATGTATGCTTTTTCATTGCCATATGGAGCCCCATCAAATGATCTTATGAAATACGTCATAAAAGGTGAGTTTGAAGGAGAAAAATATGAGAATCTGGCTATTGTTGAAGTAGGTTGGGATCCTGCACTCTCTCCTGTAAACAAAAAATATGATCCTGTTTCAACGCATAGAGTAAGGGCACCTGGGATTAACCCTGAAAAATTTGATTTGAACTGGTGGTTGGAGAACATCTCAAGAAAAGATGAGTATGTTAGTGATGGAAATCCAAAGAAAGTTACAATTCCTAAAGAAAAATCTGATGTTTTGGATATGGAGAAGCTTAAGGATACAGAACTTATCACATATTAGAAAAAAAGATACATATAATTTATATGAAGAAAATATTGGCAAGGGGCATAAGTTAAGGCTCTAAGCACCGTAACGATAGCCTCTGGAAAATATTTCCGCATACATACACCCCTGAAAGTCTACTCTCTTTAATTCGTTTGCAATTTAGGCGGTGTTGCTATATAATAGTAATGTAGGAAAGCGTATCACGTTTCGGTAAGGAGTGTTAAATATGGCAAATGGAAAAACGAAAAAAGTTCAAACCGATTTTGATGTTAAGAGAAAAGCTGTTAAGCTTGTTATTACCCATTTAAAGAAAAAAGTATCAAAAGAGTATATGGGCCGGGAACATATCAATAACTGGATTGCCGAAATGGAAGAACTTATGAGCAAGCCTGATTTTGATATGGTGGAATACATTGATATGAGAAAAAAGCTTAATGATGTAATCGAACGTACTCTTGATGAAGAAATGAGGTATAAAATAAGAGATTCATGGTATAGCTTGGGTAGAGCGCTGGATAAAAAGGTTAAGCACAGATAATTCAACATGACATGATTGCAACAAATACAAATGACGTGAAAAAACCCGGCGAACAACCGGGTTTTTTCATGTTAAAACTCTAATATATTGATACATCTCATCATTTCTTATACTAATTTTTTCATACTCCCGAAGGAAATATTATGATATGGAAGGGAAATAATGTAATATTAAAATATACATCGAAACTTCAGCATTTTTGAGAAGGGGAAGATATAGTTATGTTATTTAACCGTAATATCAGAAATATTTTTAATGAAGTTGTTAATGAAAAAAAGCGCAGCAAGCTGACAGTGGAGAAAATGAGGGAAGAACTGATTAGAAACCTCAATAAAAAAGGTATAAGGACTTCAATTGTTCAAATTAATATGGATTCTGATAATTTAATGATAAGGCTGCATATTGATGATAATAATGCTGCATTTAGATCAAGGATACAGTGGGGATCCTGAGAATCCCCACTGTATGATGAATAATTAATTAAATTATACTTTCAAAAAGCTATAACCCTTTTTTATTGACATTAATAGACTTTCTTTTGATGGCCCTCCAGGTACATTTCTGCCCGAAACACATTTCTCGAGGCTGATTTCCTTATAGATATCATCCTGGATCAATGAAGAAAAAGTTTTTAATTGATCAATACTAAGAGCATCAATAGTTTTACTATTATCAATACAGTAAAGTACTATTCTGCCTGTTATTTCATGAGCATCCCTGAAGGGAACGCCTTTCTTTACAAGGTAGTCGGCAACATCCGTTGCGTTTGTAAATCCTCCCTGAGCGGCCTTATACATGTAATCAGTATTTACCTTCATTGTTGCTATCATATTAGTAAAAACAGGAAGGCACAACTTAACCGTGTCAATAGCGTCAAAAACCGCTTCTTTATCCTCCTGCATATCTTTGTTGTATGCAAGAGGTAAAGACTTCATTGTAGTTAGCATAGCCACAAGGTCTCCATATACTCTGCCGGTTTTACCCCTCACCAGTTCTGCTACATCGGGATTTTTCTTCTGAGGCATTATACTGCTGCCTGTGCTGAAAGAATCATCCATTTCAATAAAGCGAAACTCATGAGAAGACCAGAGTATTAACTCTTCGGAAAATCTGCTGAGATGCGTCATAACAATGGATAGGCAGGATAGCAATTCTATGATGAAGTCTCTGTCACTGACACCATCAAGGCTGTTTTCTGTAATAGCATTAAAACCCAGTTCCTCAGCTACCATATGCCGATCCAGCGGATATGTAGTTCCTGCCAGAGCGCCTGACCCTAAAGGCATTATATCGGTTCTTTCATAGCAGTTTCCTAGTCTCTCAATATCCCTTCTGAACATTTGGAAGTATGCCATCATATGGTGTGCAAAAGTTATTGGCTGAGCTCGTTGAAGATGGGTATAACCTGGAAGTATTGTATCGAGATGCTTTTCAGCCATACTCAACAGAGTATTTTCCAGGCTGATCAGCATACCCTTAATGCTGTTTATTTCATCCTTAAGATACATCCTTATATCAAGTGCTACCTGGTCATTTCTGCTTCTGCCCGTATGCAGTTTTTTTCCGGTATCACCTATTCTTGATATTAAAAGCTTTTCCACATTGGTGTGAATATCTTCTGCACCTATTTCAAATTCAATCAGCCCTTTTTCTATATCAGCAAGTATGTCAAGAAGAGTCTTCTGAATAAGCTCAGCTTCTTCCAAAGGGATAATGCCGCAGCTGCCCAGCATTTTTACGTGGGCAATGCTGCCAATTATATCCTGCCTGTACATTCTGCTGTCGAACCTAATGGAGGAGTTGAAATCATTTACTGATTTATCAGTGGCTTTAACAAACCTTCCACCCCAAAGCTTCATATATAATCATCACATCCTTTTTGGTCTAGTGCCAGGAGTCTGCTCGGAAAGTCCGGGCTATCAAAGCAGACCGCTGGAGGAACGATCATGGACTTCATTATGATACAAAAGGATTCAAAAAATGACGTTCCTCCTGCACGAGCTCGCTTTTTTGAGCAAACTCCCGGATACCACTTGTAAAAAATTATTTGTTTTTCTGATTCATTAAAGCATTTACTTTTAGCGGCAAACCAAACAGGTTAATGAATCCCTCTGCATCTTTCTGGTTGTATACATTATCTCTGCCAAAAGTGGATAACTCCTCACTGTATAATGAATATGGGGATTTTGACCCTGCAGGCATACAGTTGCCCTTATAAAGTTTCATCCTGACAGTACCTGTAACCGTTTGCTGAGTGCTGTCAACAAAAGCTGAAAGAGCTTCTCTTAATGGAGTGAACCACTGTCCAAAGTAAACAAGTTCAGAAAATTTCTGAGCTATAAGGTCTTTATAATGAAGAGTATCTCTATCAAGACATAAGAGTTCCAGTTCCCTGTGGGCAGCATATAAAATTGTCC
Source organism: Clostridiales bacterium (assembly GCA_035362115.1). Lineage (GTDB taxonomy): Bacteria > Bacillota > Clostridia > Acetivibrionales > DUMC01 > DUMC01. The sequence continues at coordinate 7,193 of DAOSDD010000156.1, forward strand.
CGCCAGGTGTTTCATATACACCTCTGGATTTCATTCCTACAAGCCTGTTTTCCACCATATCCATAATGCCGATTCCGTTTTCACCGCCAATTTTATTTAAAACTTCAATAAGTTCAATCGGTGAATATTCAACACCATTTACTTTCACGGGTATGCCTTTATCAAAATAGATCTCCACATATGACGCACTATCGGGAGCTTTTTCAGGTGGTACAATCATCTTTAGAATTTTATCGTACTGAGGTTCATTCCATGGATCCTCCAGATCGGAACCTTCATGACTTAAGTGCCAAAGATTTCTATCCATACTGTAATTGTCCTTTTTAGTAACGGGTATTGGTATGCCTCTTTCCTGAGCATAGTCAATAGCATCTTCTCTGGACTTAATATCCCAAATTCTCCATGGAGCTATTATTTTTAGATGTGGAGCAAGAGCTTTAACAGTCAACTCAAACCTAACCTGATCATTTCCTTTACCTGTAGCACCATGGGCAATAGCTGTTGCGCCTTCTTTTTCAGCTATTTCAACCATTCTTTTTGCGATAATTGGCCTTGCAAAAGATGTACCTAAAAGATATTTCCCTTCATAAATAGCTTCTGCTTTTAATGTGGGGAAAATATAGTCAGTAACAAACTCTTCTTGAATATTTTCTATATAGATTTTGCTTGCTCCAGTTTTTATTGCCTTTTCTCTTAAAGGCTCAAGTTCCTCTCCCTGACCTACATCAGCAGCCATAGCAATTACTTCATAATCATAATTTTCCTTTAACCACGGTATTATTATTGATGTGTCCAGTCCTCCTGAATATGCCAGGATAATTTTTTCTTTCTTACTCATATAAAGGCCTCCTTAAAAATATCTTCAAATTTAAATGCTATAATAATATGTTACTTTACTACTAAAATAATATGGTTACATTTGCAACCAGCTTATGTTACAATAGTAATGCATATAATTTCACAGAGTTGTGAATTACTTTTGCATTAATATAAATATATAAATATATTTATATTATAAATACTATGAATCATTTTGCCAAATAGTAAATTGTTTTATAGCGCTTGTTATTTGGCAATTGTTTATTATTATACAACACGATGCATAAATATGCAATACTATTAATATAAAAATGGGAGTACATTTAAAATATGAAGAATAAATTAAATGCACCCTAAAAATAACGAATTTTATTTAGAGGACGTGAAACAAACTTTGATAATTATGGGTATTGATCCCGGATTTGCAATAACGGGATATGGTATAATAAAATATGAAGGAAACCGGTTTACAGTTTTAGAATATGATGCGATTATAACGAAGCCATCTGAAAAATTTGCAGAAAGGCTCCTTACTCTTAACAATAGGATAAAGAAATTAATAAATATATACAGACCTGAAGCCTTTTCAATAGAAGAACTGTTCTTTAACAAGAATGTAAAAACTGCTATAACAGCTGCTCAGGGGAGAGGCGCAGCAATGGTTGCTGCAGCAGAATGTGGTATTAGCATCTACGAATATACACCACTTCAAGTGAAACAGGCTGTAGTAGGTTATGGAAGAGCCGAAAAAAGTCAGATTCAACAAATGGTAAAAGTTATTTTGAATCTGCCGGAAATTCCCAAACCTGATGATGTAGCGGATGCTTTAGCCATAGCTATATGCCATGCTCATTCATACAAAATGGAGAATATTGCCAAATGTCAGGAGGCAAAGGATAAATGATAAGTTATATAAAAGGGACACTGGAATATAAACATACTGATTATGTTATTGTTGAAGTACATGGAATAGGATACAAGGTTTTTACTTCCCTGTCAACAATTCAATCAATAGGACAAGTTGGAAGCCAAGTGAAATTACATACATATTTGCAGGTGCGGGAGGACAATATAAGCCTTTATGGCTTTGCCACTCCTGAAGAATTGAAAATGCTTGAACTTTTACTTAAGGTGTCCGGAATAGGACCAAAAGTTTCTATTTCAATAATGTCGAATCTTTCACCTTCGAAATTTAGTCTGGCTGTTATTACTGATGATGTAAAAACACTGACGAAAGTTCCCGGGGTTGGGAACAAGACAGCACAGAGGATAATTTTAGAGTTGAAAGATAAAATAAGGAAGGAACAGGGAGATATTTCGGATTTTGCAAGTACAGAGGATTCGTCTGTGGTTGACAGGGCAGGTATGAAGGCTTCTGAAGCTATAACTGCCTTAATGGTTTTAGGGTATACTGCGCTGGAAGCAAACAGAGCTGTTTCTGCCGTTTACTCTGAAGAGTTGGACCTTGAAACCGTAATCAAGAATTCTTTAAAGAAATTAATATAGCTTATTTTACCTGTGCTTTTAACGCATACACTGTTAAACGGAATTACTGCATTAAGAGGAGATGATAAAATATGGAAGAGAGGCTTGTCACTTGCGAAGCGGTAGGTGATGATCAGGATGAAGCAAGCCTTAGGCCTAGAAGGCTAAACGAATATATTGGTCAAAGCAGAGTAAAGGAGAATCTCTCAATATTTATAGAAGCAACAAAGCAAAGAAAGGAAGCTTTGGACCATGTACTTTTGTATGGCCCTCCAGGATTAGGAAAAACTACCCTGGCAGGCATAATTGCTTCTGAATTGGGAGTCAACTTAAGAATTACCTCTGGTCCTGCAATTGAGAAACCTGGAGACCTGGCTGCCATACTTACTAATTTGGGAGATTATGATGTACTTTTTATAGATGAAATTCACAGGTTAAGTAGAAGCGTTGAGGAAATCCTGTATCCTGCAATGGAAGACTATGCGCTGGATATAATAATAGGCAAGGGACCCAGTGCCAGATCAATAAGGCTGGATCTGCCTAAATTTACACTTATAGGGGCAACTACACGAATTGGGCTGCTAACATCGCCTCTTAGAGATAGATTCGGTGTAATAAACAGACTGGAGATGTATTCGGCCGAAGAACTAAAACTCATTGTAAAGAGGTCGGCAGCTATACTTAATATAGGAATTGATGAAGAAGGTGCTCTTGAAATTGCAGTACGTTCAAGGGGAACACCCAGGATTACAAACAGAATTCTAAAACGGGTAAGAGATTTTGCACAGATAAAAGCTGATGGGTTCATAAATAGAGATGTTGCAAGAATGGCTCTTGATGCCCTTGAAGTAGATAACCTGGGGTTGGATGGAATAGATAGGGAAATGCTTTTTTGCATAATAGAAAAGTTCGACGGAGGTCCTGTGGGCCTTGATACGCTGGCTGCAGCTATCAATGAAGAGGCCGGTACAATTGAGGATGTTTAT
>DAOSDD010000157.1:0-10446 GCA_035362115.1 Clostridiales bacterium
GTATGTTCCACAGACTGGCATGCTGACAGAAGATAGACTGTCAGAATAACTAACGTAAATAAAACTGCCTTAATTCGATATTTAGCCATAATATGAAAGTTCCTCCTTATATACACAGATTCACACCTGCGTTGTTCCATTCAATTTAGCTCTGCTCCATCGGCTTAATCAAAAAACATCTAACCTGACCACTCACCAACGCTGACATCCAACTCGACCACTCGCGGGTTATGTTCGGTGCTGAAGACACTTAATTCCCCTCCGCTTTTACGCTGGCGGTAAAACGAACACCTGGGGTCTCGCCGATAAAAACAACTTTTCCGTTTTCGGGAAGTATTACCGACCGGTTACCCTTAACCACTGAAAAATAAACGCAGGCATCGGTATCATATACGGCAAACGACCCATTTTCGGGTATATCAACCGTTATGGTTTTACCGGCGTCGTCGGGGTTTACCGTAAACCAGCGGGCATATCCGTCATCTTCGATAGTTATGAAGGTATTTCCCCCGGACGGCAAATCGGTCATGGCTTTTTCGCTGATATATACCATATCTTTCATAATCAGATATTCCGCTCCGCCGATTTCGGCTATTTCAATAGTCGCCAAATCCCTGCCCGCCAAGCAGGGTATCTGAACATCCTGCGTCCCGTTATTTTTGTCTACGATTCTGAAATAAGTGGCATAACCCGGCATTTGTTCATTTGTGACTATTTCAAAATACGAACTTGCGGGCATATAATACTGCTGAGCGTGAGGATTTTCATTCACAATATAGTACCTTGTGCCGTTCCGACTGTCCCAGGCATTTTGTGTTTCGGCATCAATACTATTTGGCTGCACCCTCTCATAATCATATGTGCTCATTGATGTCTGTCCTAGTTCGGGTATATTTAACAGCCATTTTACCCATATGTAGGTTTTGCCGTTTGTTTCTACGACAAATGTTAGCTTTTTGCTGCCGTCTTCGCTTACAAACCACCCTTCTGCCGTATACAAATATATTTCGTCTGGTATTTGTGTATTTGAAAGCGATGATATGGTCATTTTACCTTCATCGGTAATAACAACGTTCTTTACTGATTCGCAGCTTGCATAAACGCCCGAATAGGCAGTTTTCTCAGCAGGCATTGCGGATAATTCGGGAACTGTGACCAAATCCGGCGGGATGATTTTATTTATATTGCCTTCCGCCAACAATGTCTCGAGAATCAGCTCCTGCCCCAATATTTGTCCGAAAAAACTAGACCCGCCCGATAACACAACAGCAAAGGTTATATTATGTTCAGGAATAACTATCAAACTGCTATGGTATAATTGCGTATCGCCGCCTTTTATTAATGATTGAAGGTTATAACCGCTGTATGGATACGCGTCAACTGAATCCCAACCCAGGCCATAACCGAAAACTCCGTCCTTCTGGTCGGGTCCAAAGCCTTTTTTATACTCTTTTTGCTTTGTTGCAGTTTTTGCATTCTCCGACAACATGTTTTGCGCAATCTTGTTTGTAGGGTTTGACATGAAAATTTGTCCGAATTTACACAAATCCTCCGCGGTTGAATATAATCCGCCTGTCCCGATTATGTTTATGGTATCGACGGGCGTTTCTTCGTTATATACAAAGGTTCTTGCAAGGCGGTTTCTGTCGAAATCGCTCTGAGGTGTAAATGTATTTGACATTTTAAGCGGTTCGGTAATATTCAGCTTTATGTAATCAGTAAACCTCATTCCGCTTACCCTTTCGACAATAATCTCCGCAAGAGTAAAGCCATCGTTGCAGTAAACGGAAAATTCTCCCGGCGTTGCTTTTAGTTTTTGAGTTTCTAGATTCGATAACAGATTATCATGGGATAGAGCGGATGGATAATCGAATAAAAAACCGTCAAGAAACGTGCTGCCGAGGATGCCGGATGAATGGTTCAAAAGCATTCTCACTGTTATTTGTTTATAACGCTCGTCGGCCATTTTGAATTCCGGAATATAGGTTAAAATGGGTTCGTCGAGGTCAACCGCTCCTTCGTCCGAAAGCATCAAAATAGCTGTGGTGGTAAACATTTTGCTTGTAGAGCCTATACCGAACAGTGAGTTTTTGTTCAAAACACGGGTATTGTTTTTATCAAAAACCCCCGCCGTGTCCGATACAACAATTTTCCCTTCGGATATCAAGGTGTACTGAAGTCCCGATACGCCGCATTTGTTTACGATAACGTCAGCTAATTCCTCCGCCTTGTTTCTTACACCAGCATAAATATCGGTCTTCTTGAATATTACAATTGAAAGGACCAGCGCAATTACTACTGTTAACAACAGTATTGACTTGAAATATTTGACTTGTGGTTTCATTTTCATTCTCCTTGTCTTTCTTTTTGCGACATACAGTATAAAGTCTTTTTTATATCATCAGTTTTTAGCAACATCCAACCTGACCACACAACGTGGCTCGTCCAAGGGAACATATCAAATTTAATACTTCTGAAAAAGTGCACCCACCTTCATAAATATGTAATGTCTTCGTATGTTGTATCCGTTGTATTTTCAGCCAGGCTGCGTACTAGATATTAAGATATTAATTTATTGCTTTTAAATCTACTTCAACCTCAACAACGGCGTACATTCCACAAGTGGTCGTTGTCCGCATAATCTTCATTGACATATTTAAGGAATTCATCTTTTTCGGGTATATAGCGAGGTTTGTCCGCTTGATATCATTCCTTTAACTCAGGTACTCCAGCCTTTTTACAAGTCGAATCAAGTACCCATTATTCAATGCATCTATGAATTTGTCTTCATAAGTTACACTTCCTACCAGGTATAACAAAAGAGAAACAATTATCCCAAAATCCTGCGTTTCTACATCAATATCAAAGACCTTTTCAAGTCTAATTTGATTATTATGTAAAATATCAAGCCATTTGTAATCATATTGGAACTTATCGGCAATAGCCATGCATAAATCATCACACTCATAAGATACAATAAGATTATTACCTTCTTTTTCATCGTCATATATATAGCATTCTTCGGAATACGGAATTCCGTAATACATATACAGGTGACCGTGATCCTCAAGACTCGGGATGTGTTTTACTATTTCACTATATTTACTTTTCATGGTAACCTACCTTTCTTCGTTATAATCTTTGGAATTAGTCGACACCGGACAAATGTAGAATCTATAAATGACTCTTTACAATCATTTACTACATTATATATTATTTTAAGACTTTCTCCAAACAATTCTTTTAACAATCCCTATATATTTCTGTATAATTTTTACTACCTTTGTGCCCACATTATTTTCCTCCGACAAAGTTTTCCCGCTTGAAAGGTATGTTCAGCGGAATTTCATCATCATCAAAGTCCTCAACATATGCATCTTCAAAGTCCTCATCTAAATCAACTCCAACCCATCGCTCCAACGAGTATACGTCTCTTTCAGAAATCAGAGAGTACGATTTGTCTTCTTTCAGTTCATCCAAAACCTCTTTGAAAGGCCTATGAAGCTGACACTCCATATAGTCCAGTCCAGCAATTATTTCCATTACTTTTCCATCTGCAACAGCCTTCCTTATGTCATCCTCCAGACCTTTAGGGTGTATCAAAGAACATATTCGAGGAAGCGAGTCCCATACCGAACCATAATCCACCTCAAGTTTTCCATTGAACAGCTCTTTAAAATAAAAAACAAGTTGCTCTCTTGAGATCACATCATTATTCAAGAGGATCAGGAGGGAGTCAAGAGCTTGATCTCTCACATATTCATCCAGTGAAGAATCCTCAATAATCCGTTTTATTGGCTCAATATTTCCGTCACAGACTGAAGCAAATATTCTTCCGAAATCTTCCGTAATCGTGTCTCCCAGTAAGTCATAAGCTTGTACATCCGGCAGGGATGCAATTCTTATAATATAGTCAAATGCTCTTGTTTCACGAAAATAAGCAAGCATATATATGGCTGGAAAATGGATGTTGAGAACAAAAAAGAAGTTGAATCAAAAAGAATGAAGTAGAGAATGACATGGTTTATAATATGGAGATAGCAATACGTGGCAAAATGAAGGAAATGGAACTTAAAGGAAAAGGAGGGTCGTATCCCGGCCTAAATGCGGCAACAAAATTAAAATTATTTCATTTATTGAGGATGATGCCACAATAAAGAAGATACTAATGCATCTGGAACTCTGGATGCCTTTTATGCTGCAAAAATCTCTTGATTTTTAAAGATATTACCAGTTTTTAACTGCACTACGAAAAGTAAATTCCTATCTCTATCTCTTCTCTCTATCTCTAAGGTAGCTTATATCACAATCTCTCAGTGTTATTGAGGGGATTACAACTTGATATTAACACAATATAAACAAGCAATTATTGTGAATTACACAATTTTTATTGATATTCTATACAATCTGTGTTACAATATTTACCGGAGGCGGATTTTATGAAGTTTTTTGAACGCATAAAACAAGCAAGAACGGATGCTGACTTAACACAGACAGATGTTTCAGAATACTTTTCAAAGTTAGGATATTCAGTTAAGCCTTATGCCATATCCAGTTGGGAAACTGGAAAGCATAAACCTGACCTTGAGCAGTTTGCTGTCCTGTGTAATGTATATAAAGCAGATGCGATGTATCTTCTGACCGGAAAGAACAGTCAGAATCATGAGTCGCTTTTTTATGGTCTAAATCAAAAAGGCCGTACTCATGCTTTAAACTATTTGAATTTGTTAAAATCCGATCCGGTTTTCACAGAAGAGGAAAGAATCAGAGAAGTCAGAGCATTCCGTCTGTATGATATATCGGTATCTGCGGGGACAGGAATGTATTTAGATAGTGACAATTATGAAGAAATGACCGCTGATGATTTAATTCCGGATGGTACGGATTATGCCGTCCGTGTCAGCGGAGACAGTATGGAACCCAAGTTTTATGACGGTCAGATTTTATTTATCAAAGAACAAGGAACGCTTAACGACGGTGAAATTGGCATATTTACACTTAACGGCGAAGCTTATGTCAAAAAGCTGCTCGGGGACACATTGGTTTCATTAAACCCTAAATATGAGCCAATTAAATTGCGGGAGTCTGATGCTTTTCATGTTTTCGGAAAAGTAATAGGAGCAAATTAACAGAGAAATCGAAAAAGTCTTGATGTGTATCCTCTTTAAATATATATTGTTGTTAATGGAGAGATGATTAGATGAGTGAACCGAAAAACTATGAGCCATATAAAATACCACCCAGAAATTCGATTCAAGGGAACGAGTTCGATTTCATTTCATCTAAAACCGACCCGGCTATTTTTTTTAAAGACCAGCTGTTTACCGAGATTGAAATTGACAGCGGCATAAATACCACATATGAACCTGCACCCATACCCCAATCAATTGAACCGGTAATGGATGAAAAGCGAAAAATTTTTAATTCAATGAGGGAAATTTCACGATACAACCATTCCTCGTATTTTTTAAATTCAAAGTTCTATCATAAACAAGCACAATATGAAAATTCAAAAATCTTTTATAAGCAAGCAGTATTTATGAAAGATTTTGAGGATGATTACACTGAGAAAGTCCCTTTTTCGGCCTACTTCCCTTATTATCAATTGATGGGCTACGAACAACTCAGAACATATTTTACTTGGAGGACAAAAGTAAGAAGCGGCAAAATTGAGAACACTTCTCTTTCATATGCGTTTATCTATATTTATGAATTGCTTAATAATGTCGGAGTAAACGATCCAGTTGATGGACTTGATAAGCTAATGTCTTTCTGGACTGCTTTTAAGGTTTTTGATTCAACTATTGAGAAATATCTGTTAAAATGGGTAAAGGACTATCATATCTATTATGAGCTGCCCAAACCATTTAAAGAGTTCCTTTGTGAGAATAAATTACAAAACCACTATCCTGATATAGTTGGGTATCTGCCGGAAATGAATTTTAATTTTGAACAGTTATGCGGTATTTCAAAATATAATATCAAGCAATCCACTTTTTACGGCGATAAAACAAATGAATTAATTACCGATTGTTTTGATTTTACAATCAATAAATTAAAAAACATATTTGCAGACGTGGGTATGGAATTAAATGATTTGATTTTTAAATCTTCTAAGAGTAAATCTATCTGGAAGCCTTTCAATGGGGCACTGTTTTATCCAAACTTAAAACAACCGGACAGACAGGTAATACTTTGCGAAAATGAAGTATATATTTGCAGTCAGAATAATTGGGTGCTCAGCACGGTAATTACGCTAGAAAGTGGCAGGCAGCTGATCGGTTATATTTTAAAACAGATGGAAGCCGTTTTAAGAAAAGTCACAAAATATAAATATAATCTTTCCGCTAATTTAAATGTAGTCAACGGCGAAATCCTCCAAAAACTCGGTGCAGCGGGTATTTCCCTTGAAAAAGCAGTCACTGATGCGGTTTTGGAATTTTACAGAGAGAAGAATAAAATTGTTGTATCGGTGAATAAATTCGTTTTAAACAAAATAAGGCTGGAAGCGCTGGACACACAGGAAAAGCTGATTGTACCAGAGAATGATTTTCAGATGGCTTCGCTTTCCTTTTTGGAAGTCTCGCCTGCAGACAAAGAGAAGGAAAACACTTTATTGCCGCCTGCCGATGAATTGGTTTTACCTGACAGATGGACAAGCCTTAAAAATGCATTAAATAAAACTGAAATAGATGCACTTTCAGCAGTGTTACAGGGTGACCCGAATATAAAGCAATTTGCCGATGAAAACGGCATCATGCTGGAGGTGCTGGCAGACAGCATCAACGAAAAAGCGTTTGACCATATAGGTGACAATATCTTAGAACTGGATGACAATATGATGATATACGACGAATACAGAGAAAAAATAATGATGATGGTGGGATGAATATGGAAAATCAAGTGCCCCTGCGAATAGCGAATATTTTGATTAACGCACTGAAAGGTGGTGTTGTGCCGCGTATAGGCCTGGAGTATATTACCGTGGGGCGCACTCAGGAAATTGCGGCAATTTTACATGACATTGAAATGATAGCAGACGGCAGTGCATCTTTCCGTTTTATTGTGGGTAAATACGGCAGCGGTAAAAGCTTTTTACTGCAAACCATCCGCAATTATGCCACTGCTAAAGGCTTTGCGGTGATGGATGCTGACCTTTCCCCCGAACGGAGGTTTGCAGGAACCAAAGGGCAGGGACTCGCCACATACAAAGAGTTAATTCAAAACCTTTCCACAAAATCAAAGCCGGATGGTGGTGCGTTGCCGCTCATTTTGGAGAAGTGGATTTCCGGTATTAAGGCATCGGTCAAAACACAATCCGAAGCAGAGGGCGATGAATTTGACCTTTTGGTGGAAAAGCAGATCTATACAGTCGCAGGTTCCCTTGAAGGCATGGTCAACGGTTTCGAATTTGCCAAAGCCATCGTTACTTACTGGCGTGCTTACCGCCAGGATGATACCATCAAGAAATCCAATGTGTTAAAGTGGTTTCGGGGCGAATACGCTTCCCGCAAAGAAGCCAAAGAGGACTTGGACATCAACTTTATCGTCACCGACGAAACATGGTACGACTTTTTAAAAATCTTTGCGGTTTTTCTGGTAAGCGCCGGATATAAAGGAATGCTGGTCATCATTGACGAACTGGTAAATATATTTAAAATTTCCAATTCAATCACTCGACAGAACAATTATGAAAAGATTCTTACTATGTATAATGATGTATTACAAGGAAAAGCAAAACATATCGGCTTTTTAATGGGCGGTACACCGCAGTGCATAGAGGATAAATATAAAGGTGTTTTTAGTTATGAAGCTCTGCGTTCCAGACTCGCGGAAGGTCATTTCTCTACCGGCGATTTGAAGGATTTATCCGCTCCGATCATACGATTGCAAATGCTCATGCAGGAAGAGATGTACGTTCTCGTAGAAAAATTGCGGGATATACATGCGCAGCTTTATAATTATATACCATCATTCGGTCACGATGAACTGGTGTATTTCCTTACGGTGGAATATAACCGGGTCGGTGCCGAAACGCATATTACCCCACGGGAGATTATCCGCGACTTTATTGAATTGGCGAACATCCTGCACCAAAATCCACAGAAAAGCATGTCGGAAATTTTAGGCAGCAACAATTTCCAGATGGCGAAAGGCGGAATAACAGAAGAAGAAATACATGCCGATTTCCAAGAATTTGAGGTTTAAATTTTATGAATGTTTTTAATAGACTCGCTCCTTTTATACAGGATTTTATTTATCAGAGCAAGTGGGAAGAACTGCGGGGGATACAAGTGGCTGCCTGTGAAGTGATTTTCGACAGTGACGACAACCTTTTGCTTTCCTCCGGCACAGCATCGGGCAAGACTGAAGCAGCTTTCTTACCAGTGCTTACAGAACTGTATCAAAAGCCTTCCAGATCGGTGGGCGTGATGTATATTTCGCCGTTGAAAGCACTTATCAACGACCAGTTCAAACGGTTGGAACTGTTACTTACGGATTCCAATATGACCGTATGCAAATGGCACGGGGATGCATCAACAACCAAAAAGAACGAACTCATAAAGCATCCGGAAGGGATTATACAAATCACCCCGGAATCTTTAGAGAGTCTCCTCACCAACAAACGCGGCGCCTGTCTGCAAATGTTTTCCGACTTGCGTTTTATTATTATCGACGAGGTGCATCAATTTATGCGTGATGTACGGGGTGTGCAGCTGCTGTGCCTGTTGGAACGGCTGCAAATGCTTACCGGCGTGATTCCCAGGCGTATAGGACTTTCAGCTACTCTTGGGGATGTATCATTAGCACAAACATGGTTGAACACAGGCACCGGCCGTGCTTGTGCCGCTCCTATAACCGAAGAAGGGAAAAAGCGCATCAAACTGCATGTTGAACGTTTTGTCAATCTCCATGATCAGCGCGATGTGGCTAACAGCGACAGCAGCGATAACACCATCAGCACAGGTGGAGATATGGGCAACCGGGAACATTATAAATACCTTTTTAAGATGACGCTGGACAAGAAAACCATCATCTTTACCAATAGCCGTGAAGAAACCGAACTTGTCATAGCAAATCTGAAAGAAATTGCCTTACAAAATAAAGCGCCTGATGTGTACCGTGTACATCACGGTAATGTTTCCGCATTAATCCGGGAAACCACAGAAGATGAGATGAAATCCGCCGGCGAAAAAATCGTCACCGGAGCTACGGTGACGCTGGAGCTTGGGATTGATATCGGATCGCTGGATCAGGCTGTTCAAATCGGGGCACCCTTGTCGGTTTCCAGCTTTGCCCAGCGATTGGGACGTTGCGGCCGACGTGGACAGGTACCACAGCTTTTGTTTACGTTTGTGGAAGATATCAGGATTAATTCTGCAGATACATTAGGCCCGATAAATTGGGATTTTATTCGAACCATTGCAATCATTGAGCTGTATACGAAAGATCATTGGCTGGAACCGATTTATCCGCATAACCATGCATATAATTTGTTATATCATCAAACCATGAGCCATCTAAAAAGCAGCGGAGAACTTTCCCCAGCGAGACTCGCTCAGACTATTCTATCCTTGGGATGTTTTAAGCAAATATCGCAGAATGAATATAAACATTTATTGACTCATTTAATAAATATTGAGCAGTTACAACGTACCGAACGCGGAGGCCTTATCATCGGCCGGGAAGGTGAGAAAATTGTAAACAACCATCATTTCTTAACAGTTTTTTTAGCCCCGGAATATTTACTTGTTAAAGATGAAAACCGCGTAATCGGCACGGTAGATAAAGTATATCCGGTGGGCATTCGCTTTGCGCTGGCGGGGTTGACATGGGAAACGGTAGATGTCAATGTAAAATCAAAGGTGATCTTTGTAAAAAGAGTACCGGGAATTTCGGTAGTTGACTGGAATGTGGATTTTGAGGCCGAGTTGCATACCACTCTTGTCCGTAAAATCCGCAGCATTCTTCAAACCGATATGCAATATCCTTATTTAAGCGAACGTTGCCGTGAGAGGCTTACCGAAATCCAATATATTGCACGAAACAGCGGTATTTTAGAGTATTTAATTACGCCGCTTTCCGATACAAAATACGCCGTATTCCCCTGGGTAGGCACACGGCAGCTTCTTACCCTTCATTATGCGCTGATGAAAAGAAATATCAAAAACAAACTGCCATGGATAACCTGTGTATATCTGGAAGTAAATTATAACGGAACAGCGGACGAACTTAGAAGTATTATTGGCGATATATTACGGTCAAATTTAAATTTATATGATCTGCCATTACCGGATAAGGTGCAGATTAACGGTAAATACAACGAATTTATTCCGCTGGATTTATTACGTAAACAATTTATTGAGGATTACTTGGATTTCGAGGGATTACGGGAGGGAATCAGACTATCATCAGGTAACATATAAACGTGTTATTGATGATCTA
>DAOSDD010000158.1:0-10403 GCA_035362115.1 Clostridiales bacterium
AAACCTTGTTGTAATTCCAGCTATGTTAAGACAGTCTATACTCACATTGAAGATAACACCCGTTGGTTTACACAGTTCCCAAGAGGATCCCAACTCTGGAAGGATCTATATCGAACCGGTTATTGGCGATTCAGTACTCAATCACGGGTTAAAGGCACCCCTATTCCGGGGTACTAAAAACTTCTTTGTGAGGACTGCCTTAGTTTGCATGGTTCAACATGCAAAAGCCATAGCTGAAACCCTTGATAATATAGATTATCAGAAAACTGTTGTTTAATCAATAGGAAATTTATTCCTTAATTCCTATACTTATATTATTTGTTGCATTCATAGCGAAGCTTTGCCATTTTTTACTGGAAAACTTCTCCTATCAATTGCACCTTTTTCAGTTTTCAAAGATCAGTTATTCTTTTGCATCTTACTTCTTATTCATCACAATTCCCTTGGTATATATTTCCAATTTGCTTTAATTTACTGAACACCTACCATTACATAAATAATCCTATGTTTATACTTATATAATTTTGCGGTTAGAACATGTACAAACAATACTACAAAGTCTTTCTTACTAAATCGTACCATAGATGGTGCGCCTTGCACCTGATTACGTGTAACGTGGTGCGGGATTTACGATGTGCCTGAACCGCTTGTACTTGCATCCGGTGAAGGAGTGTGCCATTCTTGCTCCAGAGCATTTCCCTCCCATGGCTTTATGGGTAAACATCGTTCTATGAAGCGTGGGATCCCACGAAGCCAGGGTGTGACACAGATGGCACACCCTTAAATATTTTGTAATTTTGCAATATGGTTAAACACTTCAGACACAGCCATTTTTTTATCTCTCAATTTTTGCAACGTCTTTTCTTCAAACAGCTTAACCCCTAATTCTACTGAATTTGGGCAATCTACTTTCATAACATTTAGCAATCTGGCAGCACCATCATTTCGTATTAACTCATATGTGGTTTGAATTGTAATTTGTACTTTCTCGAGTTCGGAAAAGGGACCTTCAATTTTAATGTTTTTACTGGAAATATACCGGCTAATATTGTTTAAATCCGTACTCCCTGCATACCGATCTCTTGCCGCAAATTTCAAATTACGTACATTTGCCATGACTAATGCACCAAAACATAATGGACAAGGTTCTGTAGTAGTATACAGTGTATAGTTCCGAATGTTTGGATGGTCAAATTCGCTAACCTGTAGGAGGGCATTTAATTCAGCATGGGATAATTTATGGTGAAATACGTAACCATTTTCTCCTTCCTTTTCATACTGAAGACTTCTCCCCTGCGATATTATCTCTCCAGTTTCATTAACAACTACTGCACCAATAGGTATGGAGCCTTTAACAAATGACTTCCACCCTAATTCAAAACAAACTTGCCATGGTTTACCCAAATCTGCCCAAAAAATAATCTCGACCTCCTTTAATTACCATTAATCCTATTAAACCGCGCAGGATGCGTTGCCTTTACCCCACATTTCATAGAACGTAGCGCGGGATTTGCGACGTGCCTGAACCGTGACCCATGAGGCCTGTTGTTTAGCAGCGCTTCGCGCCCAGTGAAGGGGTATGGTGCTCATGTTCCAAAGCTTTCCACGGTGCACCCTTGTGCGGACTGCTTTGCTGAACTAAACCGCTCTGTGGTGGCCAGTTAATTATGGTACTTCGTTTTAGTCGTACTTTCATTTACCATTATTACACAATATTATTTAAAAAGGAAGTGTAATTATGTCTAATGCATTTGAAAAAATGAAAGTCGCTATGGAACTTAGAGGTTTTGCTGAGAAGACTCAAAAGAAGTATCTTTATAGCTTAAAGAGATTCTCTGATTTCTTTGGTAAACCTCCAGAAGAACTTGGCTATGATGAAGTTAGGGAATTCCTGTACCATGAAATCAAAGTAAGGAAACTATCCTCCTATTACGTTAATGCCTCTTATGGAGAGCTCTCCATAAGAGGCACTGTTTTGCAACACACCTGCTCAACAAAGGTGCTAATATAGTCCAAATAAAAGACCTTCTAGGTCATGGCAGTATAGATACTACCTGTAAATACCTTCATCTCACTGATTCGCAAATACTCAATGTCAAGAGCCCTCTTGATGTTTTCGGAGGTGATGATAATGCCTGAACTGCAGGATATTTTTAAACAGTTTGGCGATGAGTATCGTAATACTCATAATATTCATATTGATGGTCTTAAAGCTATGGATTCTATTGCATCTTGTCGCACTGCTGCCTTAGGTGGTCATGTGGATGTCTGTGATGACTGCGGCTGCTATAGTATATCCTATAACTCCTGCGGCAACAGAAAAGGTTTCTCATGCATGTGTTACCTTCCGGGTTTCAGAGGATAAGGTATTATGGAATACTGAGTAATCGTAATAAAAAGGTTAAGCTTACTCTTTGCAAGAAGCTAACCGGTGTAACTACAGTAAGCGCCAAAGTTAAGTTGAATGCTCGTGAGCTCATTCTTAAGCTTAAAGGTATCGATATATCCATTAGACTGTTACCTCCAGTGTTGTAACAAATGTCTGTTTTGGACTAATCATATCAGGTGTAGAATCTTCATAATATAGTTCCAAAGCCTCTCTTAAATTATTTATAGCTTCTTCTACAGATTTCCCTTGAGAAGCAACACTATTCTCCAAACATTTTGCAACATACCAATTATCATCTTTTTGAACTATAACTGTTACTTTGAAACTCATAAACTCACACTCCAACAATTCTTAATAAGTCTATTTTACCACAAAACAAACATACATTTACATTATAAAATAAAATTTATATAACCTTCTATATAGAACAGGCTTTAAAAAATTTAAAACCTGCTTCCGTTACCTTGATGTAACTTACGATTTGCAAATTCTTAACTCATCGAAAAGCATTGTTGCATCAAACCCTTTACACACCTCTCTTCTATATTTTCTACCATAGTTATGCTGTAAACTTCAATAGCAAAGAGCAATACCACTTCGCCCCAAATTTATAAACCCATTAATTTTGTCATCTTTAATAATAATATTAGACAGACAATAGTCACCGTGGGAAAAACCAAGCTCCTCGTCGGGTCTGTTTTCTTTTAACCATTATAAAAAGTATTTCAGGGTTTTCAAATTCGTTTACCCCATACGTTTTTGGTATGCTCAAGGTTATTCTCCTTTATATGTAATTTTTCTAGTTTGCATTTTGAAAGGAATTTGCGAACAAACTGTTTTTCTGCTCCATTAACAAAAACTATCTTATAGCACATTTTCACAAATTTACTATTTACATCCAAGCTAATTATGTTATTATATAAATAAGGACGGTGACGCTTGTTGCTGTCAGGTTTAAAATTGGTTGTTATTTTTTAAAACGGTTTCTATTGAACCGTTTCTTTCTTTCGCTTTTCAGGCTGTGGTTGAAGCAGCTTTCCGGAAATTACTCTGATAGCTACTCCTACTACTATAGGTATGGAATGGACTTATAAACTATAGATGCAAGTTTTCTCACATCACTAGTTTTATGTTTCCCACCATCAGGCTTTAGGACACTGAGTTCATGACTTACATGACTTACACAATTTATAATATTCTCCATTTTGAATGTCTCCTTATTCACAAGATAGTTACCTGTTATTTCTAGTTTATTCCCATCTGGATCTTCATCAGTATAGAAAATATGCATAGTAATAAATCTAATTAGTTCTGTCGCCTAACGTCCCGCATTCGCGAAATGCCTGAGCTTACAGGTCAGACGGAAACTTTAGATAGCTCCTATCTTGGTTTCTGGCTGACCGACTCGATTAGCGAAGGCATATGGTGTGCTGCCTGGACTTGGTTTCAGGAACAAAATATTCAGGGCTCAGACCTTGTACACCTTTACATGAGTGCTCTTGTTATCTATAGTACCACGACCCCCTTGCTCAGAGAACGCCATAGGCGGCATTCCCTTATAATAATGGAAAAATGTTTCTAATAATTGCGTTGTTCTCTAAATGTGGTCTGTCCATTTCGGAAATTATAACTATCGAAGCCTCTATTGAAGGTATAATACATAATTTTTGACCACCAAAACCACATGCACTAAAATATTCAATCCCCTGATACTTATCAATCCACCAGTAATAGCCATATGGTTTCCTTTCTGGAAAACCTCCCAAAGAATACGGGTATACAGATTTTTTATAGAACTCTTCAGTAAAAAAACATTTTCCTTTATACGTACCTTTATTCAGATACAGTTGTCCAAATCTTTCAAGGTCATCTACAGAAATCTTCATGCCTTCTATATCATCTCTAGTCCATTCCCACTTACTAATTCCAAGGGGCTTAAATAGATTTTCATTCGCAATAGAAATAATGTCTTTTTCATACAAATCTTCTAGAAGATAAATAATTATCTGTGGGTCTGGTTTATATTCAAAGTTTTCTCCTGGAATATTTTTAAATTTCAATCGCCAAACTTCATGCATACTTTGCGGAAGTTCTTCTCCAATACCTGGCCATATAATCCCACTTGTTTTTGTCATTACCTCTTGCAGAGTAAGTAAAGAAAAAGACTTATCTATATCTTTTAGGTTAATTTCTTGATAATAATTAATAAGCTTTTCTTCTAATGATTGTATTTTTTCTTCCTTTATTGCAATACCAACCAATGCAGATATAAAACTTTTAAAGATACATCCTATATAATATGTCTCAACGCTTTTATGCCCATTATAAAATTCCTTTAATAGTGTTTTCCCATGTTGCTTTATACTAATAGCATTAACATGGGTAAAGTCTTCTCGAATCATGGTAGAGATACTATTCATCTTTTGCTACCTCACATACTATAAAATATTTCCTTATTTGCACATTCAGACAACTGTAAAATATCAATCTCCATAAAACATATTTTATATATTTCCACCAGGAATGGCGGACTTTTCGTGGCATTGTAGATAACGGTTTGCATTTACGATGCTCGGCTGCTTACAGGAAGCCACTTATGCCCGGGCACCCTTTGGGTGGGCTAATGCGGCGACCGACTCGGTTAGCGGGTGAGTGTGGGCAAAAATGACCTCATGCCTTACTCACTGAGTCTTGCTTCATGATATGCCCTCCATGCAAATGCGTTGTTATCGGATGTCGGGTGACCCGTTATTCAGAAAGCAACATGATGTTGTCCCCTCAAACCCACAAAAACTCTGCTTAATTACTATATGATTTCTACGTAGCACAACATTTAATTATTTTTACCGTAAAGTTGCTTTTCCAATATCTCAATTAATTGATTCCACTCATGTATATGTAGATGCTTACACTTGGGTAATACTTCCATCCTTTTGTTCCATTGGTTTTCAACCATCAAGTTTTCATACCATATTGGAAATATTCCTACATTTGCTGCACCTTCAATATCCGCCTCTACATTATCTCCGCAGAACCATACTTCAGATGCATTAAGCCTTGCTTTCTTCAATGCTAGTTGAAAAAGATAGTGATTTGGTTTACGGAACATATAATCGCTTGATGCTATAATAAATTCAAATCTATTGTTCGGTAAAAGGCGATTAATTCGCTCGGTCAATGCTGCACCTGAAAATCCAATATTACTTATTATCGCGCTACGGATATGGCATGAGTTTATATAATCAATCATTTTATCAGCATTTGGCATAATATCACCATAAGAGGTATTATCCCAAAAAATACGTTCTGCTTCAGGTAAGGATACTGATAGTTCAATGTCAAGGTAGTCATATAGGAATCTCTGAAATTGCCATTCATGTAGTTCGAATCCCATATCTCTAACTACACTGATTTCTGTAAACAAACCTTGCGAAAAATCGTTTATATCCTTTGCTGTATAATTATTCTTGTTACTCTTCACATATTTTAACAATGCTTCTTCTCCACGTAAAGTGTCGAAATCCGGCTCGTGAAGAAGAGTGTGTCCATAATCAAACAATATCATTTTAGGATAAACCATTTTTACACCACCTTACTTAATTATTAACAAAGATTATGAAATATTCTACAGGATTGAACTCCTTTATACTGCCGCAGGAAGCTAGGTGCCCTATTATTCAGAGTGCGACAGAATGTTGCACTCTCAAATCACTACCTATGTAATAGATAGTTCTGGAAATTTAAAATCTCCTAAATCACAATTTATAGTTCTTACAAACAAAGGGTCTGTTTGATATTCTTGCATATTTAAAATTTTCAAAAGGCATATAACTTTTATAATCACCATTTGCATAACAATGCATGCACGCAGTTGGACAGCCGCTTATTTGAATATCAAACCACATTAATTATTATTTTCCATATGGTTCCTCCCGTATAAGTTATTATGTTTAATTTCGAATATTCTACTATTGCGTCCGACGGCTGGAGGTCCGAACGCCCAGGCAGGCTGCATTTCAGCTAATGGCTCTAACTCCTGAAGTGCCTGAGCTTACAAGTCAGACGGAAACCTTAGATAGCTCTTATCTTGATTTCTGGCTAACCGACTCGGTTAGCGAAGACAATTTTAATATATTTTCTTGTTTATACCTACCTTCAGCAATTGTTAATCCAAGATCTATTAATTCCTTATGTGTATATCTGAGTAATATCCCATTATACTCAAGAAGCACAAGCATTGTATAAATGCCCGTTCTCTTGTTTCCATCTACAAACGGATGATTATTTACAATACCAAAACAAATGCTTGCACATTTATCTTCTATAGTCTTATACAATTCTTTCCCATTTTAAATGTTTTAAAACCTGTTCTATATAGGATGGCGAGCTTTTTGTGTGCCATATGTCAGAGAACGTTCAGCACTCAAGACACATCCGAAGCTTAGATAGCTCCTATCTTACTGAGGTCGTGTGGTGCAGCTTTCTTCATGCTCGCTCTCGCAAAGTCAACTTCTTGCTCTTTCCCGCCCGCACCCTTGTGCAGACGATTTGTTTTGTGAAGTACTGCAGCCCCCGTAACTCAGAGCTAGCCACGGACGGCTAGCCCTTAAATACTTCCTCTGGAATTACATTTAACACATAGAAAGCAACGTCAAACGGCCCCATCATCTTTCTTCTTACTTGTTTGAAACCAATCTTTTCATAAAAATTACATAACTCTTTTCTGTCACCAGCACAATCCAACCTTAAAAATCCTACATTTCTCTTTCTACATTCTTCAACAGCATATTCTATCATCTTTTTTGAGATTCCTGTCCCTGAATATTTTCTTTGAATGCTTAGTTTATGTATAAATCCAGATTCTCCTGGTTTTATGTCAGGCCAAAAGAATGAATCGTGCCACTTTAAGATCATGGCTCCTGCAATATCGTTATCTACTTTTAGTACGTAAAACTCATCTACCTTATTATTCTCTAGTAACTTTACCTTAGTAATGTCTTCTAACTTCCACATAGGTTTTCCTATATCAATCAACCATTTTGCTGCTTCCCTCATAATCTCTATTGCCTCATCAACATTACCAGTATTAATTGATAATTGCTCATTAATCACTCATCTTCCCCCTAATACTGTCTGCAAAATGCATTTTCTCATGAATACCACAAAGCCAGAGCCGACCACGGATGGGAGACCCTTTAACATTCTTCTTTTATTGATAATTACTTTATAGCACCTTTGCTTTTTGCTTCGGAAAAAATGCTTTCAACAACATCCCATATTTCTTTAGACCCATCTTGAATATGCTTATTTTTATCATATAGCATATCTAATGTGATATCATGAACTTTCCAAGTATAATACTCTGTCAGTTGATTTTGTAATATAGGCTCAAACCTATCAATTGTCACAGCAAATTTTGATTCTGGAGTTTTCTTTTCTTCAAATTCTCTCCACAAACCAATAAATTCCTCTTTTTGATCCTCTGGCAATATGCCAAATATTCTCTCAGCAGCAACGTTCTCCATTTCTTTTGCGCATGTCCTCATCTGTGTATCATATACAATTACATCACCTGCATCGATTTCAACAATATCATGAATCAATACCATCTTGATTACTCTTGAAATATCAATTTTTTTATTTGAATATTCATTCATAACTAAAGCCATTACAGCTAAGTGCCATGCATGTTCTGCATCATTTTCAAAACGAGATTTATTGAATAATTTTGTTTTCCGAAAAATATGCTTAATCTTATCAATTTCAATTAAGAATTCAACCTGTTTCTTTAATCGTTCCGTTACAAAATCCATTTTAATATGCCCCTTCCTGTTTCCCCTTCAAATTGTAGCTGTAGAGACTAACTTATCAGACCCGTGCCTGGATGACACGGCTATCGCATGAGCTTTCATGTAACATCTGGTTTGCCCGACGCTCCTGAACCGTACAAGCGTAGCCTTTCCCGCGAGCGGTGCTTGCAACCAGGTGAAGGGGTGTGGTGCTCCTTACTTCAGAGCCTTATCTCAAAGCACCTTTGCGGGCAAACATTGTTAAGTGGAGTTGGCCCACCCGCAGAGCAAGAGCCACAAGACGTGGCAACCTTAAAACTTTCTCGCAAATGTTATGCTCATTAATCTCAATAAAAAATAAGCCTTTTTTATATCATTTCTCTTAGTTTTAATAAAACGTTGCGGTCTATTTCAAATAATTTAGCAAACATATCTTTTAGACCATCAATAGCTTCTTGCTTTCCCAAACGCTCTGCAACATTATCTGCAACTCTAAAGCCTGTTTTAGGAGAAGATCCTAAGATCCCCCATACTTTCCAACACAAATCGTGAAATTTAAGGTATTGGTCTGTTATAAAGCATAATCCCTGTTTGTTTCTTTCACTATCGGTTTGATGATATATTTTTGCAGTGGCGCTTTCGGCAGCGTGCCAACGTCGTTCAACCGTATATCCCGCCAACTCATTCAACCAAACACCAAGCTTATGTTTGTCATTATTTTTTTGATTAAGTGCAGACATTACTTTTATTTCGAGTTTGGAATGTTCTTTACACTCAAGAGCTAAAATTATTCGCTTGATTATATCTGAAAAAGAAAGCATATCTATTTTGCCTGTTATAATAATTGCACAATTTAAATTATCATACCATTTATCAGAGAAAAACAACTCATCTTCCGTATATCCGTCAGGCGGTATCGCTACCTTAAAAGCCCAATGTTTATGGGCATCTATACCATATAAAGTTTGATTTTCTGTATCATATCCCGTAACAACGCTCCAATCCTCACCATTGCCGAGCTTTATCAAAGCAGGCATTTTGTTATTGATTGAAGCTTTTATTTGTTCAAACAATCTTTCTTTGCTTTCTTTTTTGTTCAAACGCACATAATCATATCCGGCGGCTTTAAAAACAAAATCAAGCCTGTCGGGTAAATCATAGGAAAACTCATATTGGGTATATGTTTTTTCGTAACACCCTGTGCAATCGGTGTCATTCCATAAAAGCCCGATACCACTCCAAGTAATGTAGTCATGATATATAGCTTCATAATGTCTTTGTAAAATTGATTTATTGTTACAATTACCGCAATTGATACAGGCAGAGCGTTTTTGTCCGCAATAAACAGGTGTGTTTTCATTTTCTTTATTAACAGAAACCATAAGAGAAGAAAAAGCACAAATCAGTCCATTGCATTGGGCATCAGTGGGAAACTGCACAACATTAGGAATTATTTTCTTCATTACATTGATCCTCCTCAATTTAAGATTATATAAATAACTCATACAACCGTCCCCAAGTCAATCCGACGCATGACGCGGCGGCCTTTCGGCCAATTTCACTTAACGACCAGGCACTCGTGAAGTATCTAAGCTTACAAGTCAGGCGGAAACCTTAAATAGCTCTTATCTTGGTTTCTAGCTGACAGACTCGGTTAGCGAAGACATTTGGTGTACTGCCTGGACTTGGTATCAGAAACATGTTTTTCAGAACTCAGATCATGTACACCTTTATGCAAATGCTTTTGTTATATGATGGACTGGGACCCGCGTAGCCAGAAGCAGACACGGACGTCTGCTCCTTTTTATTTTGTAAAACGGTTTTTCTTAAGCCGTTTTTTTCTTTGCTTTTCAGGCTGTGGCCGAAGCAGTTTATCAGCAATAATTTTTGCCGAAACACTAACTCCTATTGGTATGATTATGTATTTAACACACCAGACAACAATATAACCGATGTTAGTGTATAAATCATTATTCATCCAACCACCTCCTTCCTTTGCATATTCCCCGCAGCAACTATAACGTCGCCATCCTTATATATGGAAATACAAAGAAAGGACCTTTAAAGCAAATCACCCGTCTCAAACCTGATTGCTTATTACCTGTCCATTATACTATATACAATTTATAATTGCAATATATTCCAGAACATTTGTTTATACCTTAAATTCTATTTGATAATTATTTTATGATTTTTTATAGAACCCTAAAAACACCTGCGAAACG
>DAOSDD010000159.1:0-10287 GCA_035362115.1 Clostridiales bacterium
CTGCTAATATTGAAAAGCTAAGTTTCATTATTGTAACAAAAAATATCAAACCAAACAAACCATACAGTATTGAAGGAATTCCTGCCAAAGTTTCAACTGCAAACCGGATTGTATTTATAACTTTACCGGGCTTTGAATATTCTACCAGATATATTGCAGCACCTATTCCTACAGGGATTGAAATAGCAAGTGATGTAACCACTATAAAAAGGGTATTTATTATCATAGGCCAAATGCCCTCATTTTTGCCGTTATTAGGAGAAGTTAAAAAGCTCAAGGATATATGAGGGATTCCTTTAATAAAAACAAATACGATTATCCATATTAGAAAGCCTAAGGCTATAAATGAGAAGAACCAGATAACAGCTCTTATAAATTTATCAATTAGTCTGACAGACGCATTACCAGCTACTCTATTCATATTTTCGTTTATATTTTCGTTTAAATTTTTATTCATATTTATAATAATATTTTTATTAGTCATGTTATTAATCATGGTGTCCACCTGCCTTATTTACAAGCATGTTGAAAATAATGTTTAAGGTCATTATGAATATAAACAGTACTACACCTGTAGCGAAAAGAGCACTTTCATGGTCACCAAAAGCGTAACCCATTTCTAAAGCGATATTGGCAGTAAGGGTGCGTACCGGGCTTAAGAGAGATTCAGGCATCAGGGTAGAATTCCCTGCAACAAGAATCACAGCCATTGTTTCTCCAATTGCCCTACCCATTCCCAGAATTACTGATGCCAGAATACCTGATTTGGCAGCAGGCAGAACCACTTTGAATATGGTTTGTATATGGGTCGCTCCAACTGCAAGTGAACCTTCCTTGTATTCAGCTGGGACTGCTTTTATAGCTGCTTCTGATATATTAACAATTGTTGGCAGTATCATAAAGGTCAGTATGATGATTACAGCCAGCAGGCTGTTTCCAGGAGGGCCCAGGTATTTTCTTATTAAAGGGACAATCATCACGAGTCCGAAAAATCCATATACTACGGATGGTATACCAGCAAGAAGCTCAATTGCAGGTTTAAATATCTTTACTGCAAAAAGCGGAGCAATCTCTGCAAGAAATACCGCAGTGAGTATCCCGAGAAAACTGCCTGCAATAACTGATCCAAATGTGGCAAGCATCGATGCTGCAATCATTGAGAAAATTCCAAAGGAAGGATTCCCTCTTACAGGGTCAGGGTTCCAGTCTTTATTGAATATAAAGTCTGATAGGCCTATTTTAAATATTATTGGAGTACCTTTAATAAAAATGTATGCAGTTATGAGAGCAAGGGAGAAAACAGAGATAAATGCACAGAAAAAGAACATTTTCTCAGCCAGCCATTCTTTCACTTTATTCCACTTAAACTTGGTGTTACCAATTGCTTTGGTATTTATAGTTGTTTTACTTTTAACATCCTTTGGCGATACTTTGCCAAAAGCTTCACTTTTTACATAAGCCATTGTATTTATTTCCTCCTTAGCCACATGGGTAGACACAGACACATGGGGACGGTTCTCCTGTTTCTTAGATACATGGGAACAGTCCTCCTGTTTGGGGACAGTTCTCTTTAAAATAGCTTGAGACAGTTCTATCTTGACTTCACATTTCAAATTTCTATTTAATTGGAATATATCCTTCATCCTTTACAATGCTCTGTCCCTCTTTATCAAGTGCAAAATCTATGAAAGATTTGGCCAACCCTTCTGCTTCGCCTTTTGTCATGATTATAAAAGGCCTTGACAGGGGATAGGAGCCGGAAAGTACATTTTCTATAGTTGGTTCGACGCCATCAATCCTTAAAGTCTTTACTGAATCATCCATATAGCCGAAAGATATATAGCCGATAGCATCTTCAGTGCTTGCAATTGCTGCTTTCATTGGCCCGTTTCCGTCATAAACAAGAGCTTCTTTTACAACCTGATCTTCAATTTTCAGTAATTCTTCAAAGGCTCCTCTGGTACCTGATCCTGCTTCACGACTTAAAACTATTATTTTCCTGTCCTTGCCTCCAATATCTTTCCAGTTGGTAATTTCCCCCTTGAAAATTTTTGTTATTTGGTCTACTGTAAGTTCATTTTTCTGATTCCCGGGATTAATTGCTATGGCTATGCCGTCTTTTGCCAGGACATATTCCTTAAGTCCCCAGCTTTTTTCTTCTTCCTTAAGTTCGCGGGATGAAGTACCAATATCTCCTGTACCATCTTTTACAGCCTTGATACCTTTACTTGACCCGACACCTTGATAGTTAATTTTTACTTTTGGGTTCTTTATGACAAACTCATCTGCAAGAGTTTCAAATAGCTTTTGAGTGGAAGTTGAGCCTATGATTTCAAGCTTACTACTGAGCTTTCCACTATCAGTAGATGTATTTGCTGAATTGCAGCTTGAAAATATAAGTGGAAGCGTAACAAAAGCCAAACATAACATTGCAGTAAACCTTATATTGCTTTTAGTATTGAAACCAGTAAATTTCATAAATATTAATTCCTCCATTTCATTTTTAATTTAAATAAATTTTGTTATTTGTTTTAAAATGAATTCATTTTATGGTTTTACTATACAAATACAGGGTTAAAGCTGAATTAACTATTTGTTAAATCCATGTTAAATGTAGTGAATTGTGATTCATTAAGCACATTAACTATTACAAGTGAATAATGTGTATATATATCTAATATATATGGGGTGCGCTACAGGAAGTATGAGGGTATATGAATATAGCAGAGAGAAGGCAGTGGCATATGCTCATAAGTGGGCTTATGCCAGGAATCCTGCATATTATGATTTCGAAAATATTGGCGGTGATTGTACCAACTTTGCCTCTCAGGTAATTCACGCCGGAAGTGGGGTAATGAACTATACCCCAGCATATGGATGGTATTATATAAATGCAAATAACAGGACTCCATCCTGGACAGGGGTAAATTATCTGTACAGGTTTTTGACAAGCAATAGCGGGCCTGGACCTTTTGCAGAAGAGGTGGATATTAAAGATATAAAGCCTGGAGATATTATTCAACTGTCATTTGTTGGCAATGGATTTTTTAATCATTCTCCTGTGGTAGTTCATACAGGTAGTCCTCCTGAACTTGGAAACATACTTATAGCTACTCATTCAGATGATCAGGATTATTACCCATTAATAGGATACAGATGGGTAGATATCCGATTTATTCATATAAAAGGTGTGATAGGGTAATGCACCTAGTACGGTTAAAATATTGTAAGATAAAAAATACTTGATATAATTAATCAAAAAGGTTATAATGTAATTCTGAGCATAACTAACCCAAGTTTATTATAATACTACAATACAATTGTATAATACATTCAATGTTTTGTCAAGGGGTTATTTTTTAAAAATAAAATAATATGTGCTTTAAAGATTGGAGCGTGCGTATATGAGTAATAATCAGGAAAATTACCTGGAAGAATCAGAATATCTCAAACAAACTCTTAATTCTACTCAACAAGAACTGAGTAAGCAATATGAGTTGCTGTCGGGTAAAGAAAAATCTCTTATTGCAGCCAGAAAAGACATGTGGGAGAATAGTGGGCATTCATCTTTAGATTTTGATAAGCTTACAGAAATGAATAATTATCTTCAGGAAGTCAACAGCCAGGCAAGAAGCTATAAAGATACTGCTGCAAAGATAAAAAAATATGAAAAAGTGCTTTATTCCCCTTACTTTGGCAGATTTGATTTTATTGAAAATGGCTTTGGAGAAAGAGAAAAAATATATATAGGATTACATAGTGTTATAGACTCAAAGAATCATGAGATATATGTTTACGATTGGCGTGCTCCTATTTCAAGCATATACTACCGGTATGAACCAGGGAAGGCTTCTTACAAGGCCCCGGCAGGGAATATTGAAGGTGATGTAATTCTTAAAAGACAGTATAAAATCGAAAATTCGGAACTAAAGTACTTTTTTGATTGCAGTGTCAAGATAGATGATGAAGTACTGCAGGAAGTGCTGTACAAAAATGCATCAGATAAGATGAAGAATATAGTTGAAACCATTCAGAGAGACCAGGATATTATTATAAGAGATACTGATAATGAATTGTTAATTGTGCAGGGTGTAGTAGGGAGTGGAAAGACATCCATTGCCATGCACAGAATTGCATTTTTGCTTTATCATGGACTGCATTCAGAGCTTACCTCTGAAAACATGCTGATAATTTCACCAAACACTATTTTCAGCCAATATGTATCAAGTGTCCTGCCTGAACTTGGAGAAGAAAATGTAAACCAAATAGCATTCTCTGATTATACAGTAAAAACTTTAAAGAAAAAGGGAAGAGTAGAAACAAAGGATCAATACTTTGAAACATTAATATCTTCACAAGATACTGAAAAGGTGCTTTTGAAAAAGCAAAGCAGTAAATTTAAAGGATCTCATTTATTTGTAAAAATTCTCGACAGGTTCATAGCATATTTTGAACATCGTATGATACATTTTGATGATGTTTATTTTGCAAGAAAAATAATTGAATCACGGCAGCGGTTGAAAAACATCTTTTTAGATAACAAAATAAACCGGCCGGCAGCAGAGAGATTAAAAAGAATTGAAAACATGATGCTGGAAGCAATTCGTCCTTTGCAGAAGGATAGGCTGCGGAGAATTGAAAAGATTATTGAAGTTCATGGTGGACATGAATTTGAAGAAAGGGAATTTGCTCGTCTCCTTTCTATAAAAGAATCAAGAATTTTTTTGAATAAGATTAGAAAGTTCACGGAGGTTGATTATTATAGTGTTTATAAACTGCTTTTTAAGGAAAGATGGTTATTTGAAACACTTTCGCAAGGCTTGGAAATGCCGGATAATCTTGCGCAAATAATCGAGTTTACCTGGGATAATCTAGAAAAAGATTTTATAAGTTATGAGGACAGTGCACCGTTGTTATATCTTAAATTTCGGCTAGAAGGCAGCAATGAATTTTCAGATATAAGACAGGTTGTAATTGATGAAGCTCAAGATTATACCCCTATGCATTATGAAGTTTTCAACCTGTTATTCAAAGATGCTAATTATACAGTTTTGGGGGATGTCAATCAATCTATGGACAAAGAAATTGACCTCTCATTTTATGACACTATAGTAAAAATATTTAATAAGAAGAAGTCAGTAATAGTCGCATTAAATAAAAGTTACAGATCATCCTATGAAATAAGTACTTTTAATCAGCGATTACTTAGCAAGAAACAGGATATTATACCTTTTGAGAGACATGAAGCGGAGCCGTTGATAGTATTTCAGAGCACTCTGGATGAAATGTATAAAACAATTATAAAAGATGCTTATTCTCATTTGAAACAAGGTTATAAATCTATAGCGATTATATGTAAAACCACCTGTGAATCTGAAAATGTTTATAAAAAATTGAGGGAAATGAGAAAACTGTTAAAACGGCAAAACAAGATGTATGAAGATATTAACTTGTATACAGATATAAAGCTTATTGACTCAAATAGCGATGAAATTGAACAGGGTATTTTGGTTATTCCTGCATATATGGCAAAAGGACTGGAATTCGATGTTGTTCTTGTTTTTAATGTCTCTCAGGACAATTACCATACCGAATTAGATAGAAGACTTTTATATATTGCATGCACAAGAGCTCTTCACAGGCTGGTACTGTATTATACTGGAGAAACCATGATTAAATTGTGAAAAGTATAGGTTATGAAAAACATGGAGATAAGAAGCTTCTTTCCACCTATAAAGATAAGAGGCTTCTTGGCTTTTTGATTGGGCTTTGTACTATTATTCTCAAAAAGTTAACAAAAAAACAAACTTTTTTGCTCAAAACCATGTAGTATAAGCATTACATGGTAGTTTTTGAGAATATATAGTATATTAATTTATCGCGGCGTATGTTTATTTGTTTGCAGCTAACCGCTGCGATACGCATATTTAACGGTCAACTTCATTGTTTAACTGACAGCTCTTTCCTGCTTTCTATTTCCTCTGCCACAATATACCTGGGTCTTTGTTTGACTTCCTCATATATTTTGGCGATGTAGGTCCCGATAATTCCCAAGCTTATCATCAGGGCACTTCCAATTATCAAAAGTAGAAGAATAACTGTTGTGAAACCGCTATAAGCTATACCTTTGATCTTCATGTATAAAGTCTGGATTCCGAGTATCAGCGAACCTGCAAGAAAGACCAACCCCATAAAAGTAACTATTTGAAGGGGAAATGATGAAAAGGAGGTTATGGCATTTATTGCAAGTTTGAAAAGCTTAAGCAGTGACCACTTGGATGTTCCTTTTTCCCTTTTTCTTATATTAAAAGGAATACTTATCCTGTTAAACCCGACCCATGCTGACATTCCTCTAAAAAAGGTATTCTTTTCATTCATGCTTTGCCATGCCTGAACGACTCTTCTATCTAGCAGTTTGAAATCTGAAGCCTGGTTCATATCAAATCCGGAAAACTTGCTTAATATATAGTAAAACAAATTAGCTCCAGCTTTATTAACCGGGCTTTCTTTTCCGCGTAAAGCTTTAACTCCTTCTACTACTTCATAACCCTCTTCTTTCCAAAGACGGACCATTTCAGGAATCAATTCGGGCGGATGCTGAAGGTCGGAATCCATTATAATACAAGCATCGCCTACTGCAGCTTCTAATCCTGCGCAAAGGGCTGCTTCCTTGCCAAAATTTCTGCTGAGCCGTAACGCTTTAATGCCGGGATGTGTTTCCGTGAGCATTTTAAGGACAAACCACGTGTCGTCCGTAGAGCCGTCGTCTATAAGCAGGATTTCAAAATTCATTTCTGTTTTTGATAGATAGTCCCTGATGATATTAATATTTTCAAAAATCTGGTTTTCTTCGTTGTATACTGGAATAATCACTGTAATAAATGACTTACCCATTTTCAGCTAACCTCCGTTATTAATATATCTATATTATCCATACCTATGTTGCCTGTATTGCATTTTATATTTGAACCATATGTTATTGTTGCAAACAAATAATATAATTGTTCTTGCAGCACTCAAACATCAGAAATGTCCTACTTTCACAACATCGAAACATGAGAACCGTCCATATGTTCTCCATCTTCTGCATTTTCTGTATGTTCAGAAACAGGAGAATCGTCCCTTTGTTCTGCACCTTGCAAAATATGAGAACCGTCTCCATGCATCTCACGTTTTTTCCATATGCTTCTTCCCAGGTATCCTAAGGCAAGTATTAAAATGGAAGCCAATGTTATCATAGAACCTATGAAAAATTTCTCGGGAATGAACCATAATTCAATTTTATTTGAACCTGCGGGCAGTTCAAAGGCCAGCAGGCAATCGTCTATAGCCTGTGTTTCAACTTTCTGATTATTGACCTTGACATGCCAGCCTTTGTTGTATGGTATGGTCATAACCATCAGTCCATCAGTTGATGTTTCTATGTGACCACGGATCCTGGTATCTTTAAAGCTTTCAATCGTCATTGATTTTTCTCTTATAAGCGACATTGCATTCTCAAATTCCTGCTGATTCAAACCGCAGACATATATTTCAAACCTGCCCGATTCCGGAGCTGACTTTTCAAAGGTTAATTGAAGTTCAGGTAGAGTACCGGATTTGCAGAATCCAAGGTTAATAATTGAAGAATGCTTAGGGTTAAAATCAACTTTTTTATCATCAATCTTAACAAAACCGCTGCCTTCCATATTGTAAGGTGCTTTGAAATAAAGATAAACCTGCTGATCTTCTTTGACTGAAAATTTAACCTTTGCGGTAGAACTTACTTCCTTATTGGTCCGATTATAGCTGTAATACCTTGTGCCGGAACTACTGAAAGTCAGATTATCCTGTGCCCCTTGTTCCTGATCTATTGGGACAAGAATATCCTTTATTCCAGAAATATAATTAATAAGGGCATTCTGAGCATCAAAAGGATTGGTCCATGTACTGTGAAATTTTTTCAGTTCATCTGGAGCTTGGAAACCCAATGTCAAGGTGTATGGATTTTTATAAACAGTCATCTCTTCAGTAGCTGCAACCGTTTCATATAAGTGTTCTTCAATATTTTTGGAGCGGTAAATCAGATATTTGATACCAAAAAGAGAATCCAGTACAGCTGTGGATCCCTCGTACTCATAGCTGTTGATGCTATTGCTATGGTAACCCAGGTTCTCAAACATTTTTACAGGCTTCACAGGCAAAGTGGAAGAAAAAATAGAGAGACCCCGGTAATTATAAAGGTATGGGTCATTAGTAGTTTTGGGCGGCAGTACCTCCATACGGTAGAAATCCTTGTCTTTCTTTTCTATATCACGAATCCATTCGCGGATTTGTGCGACTTCCTTACCACTTGAATATCCGTCACGGAATGAATAACCTTCAAGTGAATCAATTTTTATGGTGGTTATAATTGTACTTGACACTAATTCAGCAGTTATGGCTAGAAAAAAGAACAGGGCCCTGGGCAAATGTGAATGCCGGATTTTGTATGAACGGTCAAGTGCAAAGGCAACAGCATACAAGATGATGGATATTATGCTAGCATATATAATAGCATATTCCAGTGACAAGTTATCAAATTTTTGTGAAATAACAATAATACCCAGCACTGACATGCAGATAGCTCCTATCTGTTTGCTGGTAAACTCATTCAGCCTTTTGAAGGCATCATAGCACATGGATAAGATCAGGAAGATGTAAACAAAAGAAAACCGGTATGGAATCTGGTTGGGATAATGGAAACCATGCCATATGAAATTTAAAATATTAATGTTGAAACTTACAAGTAGAACTGCAAGCAGTGCTAAATTCCATAACTTTTCTTTCAACCGAATATTTTTGCACAGGAAATAAACAGGTAAAAGGATTAAAACAACAATTCCCGAATACAGGTTCGGCATTCCTTCGCGGATGGAAGGCGTAGCAGCGGTAAAATGTCTGGTTATATAATCAAACAGATCAAAATAATGTGTAATCGTCTTGGGAAGCACATCATCTGCTGCAGAGGTTGTTTTAAGGGCAAAGTATGTGGGCAGGAGCAGCACAGCTGAAAGTCCTGCAGACAGCAGTGAATATCCTGCAAATTTCGCAGTTTTTTTGAGCAACAGAACCGGTTTTTTGATACTGTTATATTGAAAGAGAAGGACTGGATAATAAAGCATAGTAAATAAACATATGAAAAATCCAATGTAGAAATTCGACAAGAGTGCAACAGCCAAGGTAATGCAGTAGAAAAGGCCCTTGGAATCACGGACCAATTTCACAAGTCCCAGCATAATCAACGGCAAGAGGTAAATTGCATCCATCCACATTATATTCCAGGAAAACACCAGTACATAGCCTGAAAGGGCATAAAGCAGCGAAAAAGCCACTGTGACCAGACTTTGTTCATGATGGACACCTTTAAGGTAATAGGCAAAACAGGCTCCGGCCAGGCTAACCTTCAATAGCGTTAATACTAGTACTGCTTCAGCCAAATATTCTTTGGGGAATAAGACTGTAATCAGATTAAGAGGGCTGGCCACATAATAAGCATATAATGGCAGGTAGTTGGTACCAAGACCGCCTGACCATGAATACAACAAGCTCGAAAATGACCTTAGTCTATCCTGCAAATCAGATATAAAGGGAGCATATTGATGATAAAGGTCTATAATAAGTAAATCCCATTTACCAAATGGAAATATGCCACATGATATATAAGCCAGCTCTAGTATAATTGCCGGAAGAAAAAAAGATAGAAGAATTACGTAATTTTTTCTTATAAGCAAACCCGTTCTTTTTATAATATGTTTGTTGTATCTATTGCATCTCAAATTGTTGTCTATCAAATTGTTGTATCTCAAATTGCTTCCTCTTCCTTATAGTATAGTGATTTCGCTTTTCTTTATAAATAAAATTATAGTTAAATCTTAAAATACTCAGTTTTAACAGCACACTGCTTTTTATGATGACCGATTCCCATAAGCAGGACGTCTTTGAAGCCTTCTCCTTCAAAAACCTTGTAGTACTTTCTATCTTTTATTTGTTTTATTGCTTCATAAGCTATGGTTTCCAGGGCTAAACTTTCCCGATTATCTCCACTGTCCGGATTACCCCAGCTGCTCGGATTATCTCCGCTGTCCGTATTATCTCCATTGACCGTAGGTTTTTTTGCAGCTGCAAGCTTTTCTATGCCTTCTTTTCCCAAAGCTTTAAACTCCATTATAATTGGATGATATTTTTTATCCTTTGGAATTAGGATTATATCGGATCTTCCAAGTCCGACTTCTAAATTAGATTTAACAGTATATATATTTCTTAATG
>DAOSDD010000160.1:0-10246 GCA_035362115.1 Clostridiales bacterium
CAGACGCAATATCGTTCATATAGGATAATTCCTTTCTTATGATAGCATATTAGTGCATATTTGTCCCATTCCTTATTTTTCACTTGTGTATCTTGTGTATATTATATCATGAATTTCGAAGAAATTGCATGATATAATTGTGCATGCTTATTTTTTATAAATCGTAACTTTAAATGCCGTACATTTAATGGAAGAAGGAGGTAACAATAGTAATTAAAATCATTAACAAATGTGTTTATATGTGTACAAACACACTTAAATGAAATTTATGAATAGTAAAAAATACACACAAAACACAAATAACTGAACTATTTTGGATTATAAATTGATATATGGTGCGCATTCAAAACAAAGCTTATAAAAATTTATATTTTTCAATTAATCATTGCATTCCGAACAGTTGTTTGGTATAATTTAACTATGAACATAAGTTCGGGGGAGCGTTGATTGAAGAATATAAAATGTAATTTGGGGTTCTATGCGCAAACCCCCGAAATTTTTGATAGCGTAAAATCATCCCTAAATGTTTCAAAAATCACTGTTTATGAACACAAAAGGATAAAGGGGTATCGACAATATTAAAAATCTAAGACTAAGACAATATAAATTTGATCACGGCTACCTACGATTCTGGCTCTAGCATTGATATTGGTTCTATCAAGAACTCCGTGTTTTCCTCCAATCATATTATGGCCAGCTCAGAGTTTTCCTACATTCGCCATCAGTTTATCAATAATAGCTAGTCCGAGTTTTTGGCGAAACTTTACCAACGTAGTTCTGTCCCGGAGGGTTTAATCCAAACCAATATCAAGAAAGTTTCGGAAACATGCCCGGTCACTTATCTCCGCCAAGAGTTCATCATCACCTGCAAGGAATAATTTAGTTTTAAAAAACTCCGCTTAAGTAGGGGTAGTGGGAGCATCCCAAGGGCAAAGTATATGGTATTTTATGGGTTGTACAATTTGTTTTTTTCGGTTTAATAGTTAACAAATTATGCAACAACCATATTATACCATTAAAAACAATAATTAATTTTATATATGAAACTCATATTTGAGCACACACCGCAATTATATGTCTTTTACCAATTTGCTGTTTCCAAAAAGAACAAGGACCAAATTCGTTTCTGGAAGTTAACTGTATATTTTGATTTTTTATTATGAATGAGAATGAGTTCAAGGGGATTGATAAGCCCTTTCCGGCTGCTTTAATATAGCTTTCCTTCAATACACAAAATGTATAGAAGTATTCTATTTTTCACTCTTATCTTTATCCATTAAGGATTATAGGTTAAATACCTTTACTGTTACATTAAAGAGCGCAAAACCAAAAAATTGTACTTTCCTCACTTTTCTGGTATACAAAAATAAAAATCTATGGCGTTTGAGGGTAAAACCTTCAATTATTTGTTTTGTGGAATTGTCAAAGAACTGCAAAGTTTTTATTTAATCTTAGTGTTTAATTGTATAGTCAAAATTGTAGCAATTATGTAATTATATTGTAATAAACAAAAAAAGGAATTTAATACTGATACATAGAATAATTACAATGGATTAATTATCATATAATGGTAATAATGAAATATATGATATTTATTTGGAGGTTTTGTTATTATGATATATATAAGATCCCCAAGCATAATTAATACTTCTAGTTATTAATTGAATTAATTAGTCAATTTTGATATTTGCATAAAATGTGTTAGCTTAATAAATTTTTTATATTATATGAGATAGGAATGGTTTATTTGAAGAAATTAATTAATATACTGTGTGTTTGTTTTATTTCTTTCATTGTTTGCTCATCTAGTGAACAAGATACTAAATTAGAAGGTTATCTTGAGGGTTTGATGCCAGTTCTTAGTTATGAAGATATGTTACAGGAATCCGAGTTAATAGCTGAAGTCAAAATATTAAAAAAGTTGTCCATTGCAGAAATCAAAAAAGATCCAGCTTATTATAATGGGTGGGATGGAAATTCTTTTTTTGAAGCATTAATAGTCGAAGATTATAAGAACACTCAAATGAACGGACAGAAAATAGTGCTGAAGCAATTAGGAAATGAAAAATGGCGTTATGAAAATCATCCGATTTTTTCAGTTGATGAACAATTCCTTCTTTTCCTAAATAAAGCATCTGTTAATAATACCATTTCCAGTATTTATTATATAGTTGGATTTATGGATGGAACTTTTGACATAGAAGAATATGAATCTAAAAAATACGCTAAAAATCGTGGAAGAGAGTTTAATAGCCTTGATGAAATTAAAGTTAAAAATATAACTGGTTTAAAAGATACAATTAAATACTCTAATAAAAAGTATCAAAGTATATTTTTACTAAATGATTTAAAATACAAAATTAAAGATACTCTTAAGGATGGTGATAAGAAATGAAAAAAAATACCGCAGAAGTATTTTATTGATAATAGTTTTTATATCAATAATAAACTTTGGATCTATTTTGGTTTATGGACATTCTGGAGATATTACTGTTAATTACGCTGAGAAAATTGGGTGGAATATTAAAGAGTATGAATATCATTTTTCTTCAGGAAATTCGAGTTATAAGTTTGATAGTAGTGTTATTGACAGGTATAAAGATTATTTCAGGGGAGGAGTTGATAAATGGGAATCATGTACATTTGATGGAGCATCGATAGCATCATTTGTTGAAAAATCTGCCCAAGAGAATGCATATATTGAAATGTTTCAAATAAATGACAATACTAAAGGTGTTGCATATGCAGATAACCCAAATGCTACTGTAGATGGCAATAACCTTTATACATATTGTCCAATCAGGTTAAATGAGTATTATATGGATAAACCTGAGTATAAGGACACAACAGGAAAAAATGATTATGTATGTGCCCATGAAATAGGACATTTTTTTGGATTAAAGGATCTTTATGATGATAACCAAGATAAATTAATGTGGTATACATCCGCATCTTCATCATGGTCACCTTCATCAGCTGATATAAAAGGGATGGTTGTTATTAGTGGATATTATATAAGCAGGAGCCACACATTTACTGAATCTTGGTCACTTGGAATAGAACCAGACTGTGAAACAGAAGCATACCGAGTTTATTCGTGTAATAATTGTATTCCTGTTGGATATAGTTATAATGTTTATTATCCTCCATTAGGTCATTTATGGACAGATGACTGTGATAGCGTTTGTGATAGAAGCGGTTGTGGTGCAACTAGAACCCCACCTCACGTTGGAGTTCATCTTGCGATGAATACTGTGACTTGTGCTTCACTAGCAGAACACCAGGCGTAGGACATACATACAGTCCTGATTACTATAGCCCAATACACCCCCATCGTCGTTGGTATATTTGTGATTATTGTGATGATATGCATTTATCAACAGAAGAGTATCCTTGGGGTACTTATTGGACTGATTGGTACGTAATATTGTCTTAGTCTTAGATTTATAATATTGTTGATACTCCTTTATCCTTTTGTGTTTCATTAAAAAACAGTGATTTTTGAAACATCCAGGGATGATTTTACGTTGTCAAAAATTTCGGGGGGTTTGCGCATAGAACCCCTTATTGGAATATATCATTTACTTCCGACTGCGGAATGGGTCTGGTTGATGTACCAAGTGCTGTAGAAAAAGTGAAAAGGTTAGTAAACGATAATACTCTATATATCTGGAAAGATGAGATTCCTGTTTCTCAAGCAGCAATGGGTAGAAGAACGCTTAATGGTGCTGTTGTGAATGCAGTCTATACTCCGCCGCACTACCGGGGAAAAGGTTATGCTACTTCTTGTGTAGCAAGTTTAAACCAGCATCTTCTTGATCAAGGTTATAAGTTCTGCAGTTTGTTTACAGATTTTGCAAACCCGGTTTCTAATAGTATTTATATGAAAATCGGATATAAGCCTGTGTGTGATTATGACGAGTATATGTTCTAGGGGATATTAGAGCCTTATTTATCAAGGATGACTATAAAAAGGAAATTTTTGTTTTTGACCTCATCTCAAGAGGTGATATTTACGAGATTATAGGTAAAAAAAGTAGCGAATCAGGTGCTTCATTAGAAATATTATATTGGAAGGTTGGTATCAACTGTTATGAGTAGTTTATTTTCAGAGTATATAGTTAAAGGTAAAACCATCAAAAACAGAGTTGTCATGCCTCCGATGGTTTGCTTCGGCTGGACCAATCATACAGGCTTTGTCACTGAAAATCATTTGAAACACTATGAGTCTTAAAAACTCCCTATTGACATTTCTGGGTTACGGATGTAAACTATATACAGACTACACATGTAACCTGGAGGGGAATTTATATGAGTAAATTAGTATCAAAGATAACAGACTCAGAACTTAAAGTCATGCATGTATTATGGGAAGCTGGCTGTGAACTTCCTATTGCGGATATTAGAAAGACACTTGAACAGACCAGCAAATGGGAGGCTTCAACAATAAAAACTTTACTTCGCAGACTTTGCCAAAAAGGAGTAGTTTCAGCGACTAAAAAAGAAGTGTTCTATTATAAGCCGTTAGTTAGTGAGGAAGAATACAATGAATATGCTACACAAAGCTTAATTGACCGTCTATACGCCGGTAGTGCTAAAAATCTGGTGGCATCTCTTTTAGGAAGCAAAAAACTTGATAAATCAGATATTGAAGAGCTGCGTACTATGTTTAAAGTAGGTGACAGGGAAGTAGCAGGCAGGAAATCCGGTAATAGGGTAGTAGAAGCTAAGAAATTTATAGAAGCTGGAGAAGCAGGTGATAGAAATGAATGAAATAATTAAGCTAATACTATCACTTTCACTATCAGGCAGCATTCTGGCAGTACTGATATTTGCTGTTAAGCCTGTTATAAAGCACAGACTAACAAAGTCTATACAATACTATATCTGGATAGTGGTATTACTAAGATTTTTACTCCCTTTTTCCTTTGAAGGAAGCATCATGAATAAAATATTTTATGGTGATCAATCATCGTGGACAATGAGCAATCAAACAATAGTTCAACCAATGAACGGCACAAGCGATAACAAAAACAATACAGATAATTCGTCTGATTTTTCTGATTCACATGCGTTATCTACATTGCCATCATCTGTATTGCCCAATACTCATGAAAGAACAGCTAATGGTGTATATAATAATGATGTTGACCACGGTAAATATTTCAAGGATTTGTTTTTCCGGTATGCTTTATATCTTTGGTTAATTGGTGCAATCTTAGCAATTACAAATAATTTAGCAGGATATGCTCGATTTTTAAGACACCTGAAGCAAACAAATAAGCCAGCCACTGAGGAACAAAACATTATTTTTAATGTATTATTAAGAGATAAAAATAATACCGGAATAAATATAGGAAATAATGTAAGACTTGTATGCAACCGCTTCGTGACTACCCCAATGCTTGTGGGAATACTAAAGCCTTGCATTATAATTCCAGACATTGACTTTGATGATAAACAGCTTGAGAATATACTGCTTCATGAAATTACACATTCAAGACATTTTGATATAGTAATAAAATGGCTAACAATGATAGCTGCCTCAATTCATTGGTTTAATCCACTTATTTACCTGATTAAAAAGGAAATTAATCATGCCTGCGAATTAGCTTGCGATGAAACGGTTATTAAAAACCTTAGTCTTACTGAAAAACAAGCTTATGGTGACACATTGATTTCTGTTGTAGCAGAGCACAAATACCCTGTTGGAGTATTGCAGGCAACTATGTGTGAAGAGAAAAAAAGTTTGAAGGAAAGATTAATTGCAATCATGAACCATAATAAGAAATCAAAGTATATGGTAATATTTGCTGTAATTCTGCTAGGGATTGTTACATTAAGTGCATTGTATTTAGGTGCAGGAATTGGAACTGGTAAAGATACTCCATACAACATATATATAAGCGCAGAAAATAGCGAAACAAAAGCTGCTCAAATTGGAACTTATAGTTGGTCCTATCGTGGTACACATATTGAGGCAGATTCTGATCATCCTATGAATTTCGAGTATAGACCTGACAACATTATTGCTGTAGAACCCGAACAGCAGCTAATAATTAGCACACAGAAAATAAAATCAGATAGAAAATACAACTTTTCAATAGAGCAAATTTCTGTATATAAAGACAAACAGATGATCCAATTTGAATCAGTGGAACCAAGCCTTATAAATGGTAATTTGTATATACAGGCACCACCGGATGTGGGCGAATATATTTATACTATGATACTAAACTTTAAAGATAAGGGGAGTGTGAACTATGGGTTCGTTGTAAGGGCAGGTATGTTGACATATGATTTGGATGGGATTGCGAAATATAAAACACCATATATAGGGGATGCCAGTAAAGTCGGATCTATTGTCAGTCATCTGCCTGTTCCTGACAGCTACTTCAAACAACAATATATATCTATGGAAACCAGTAAAAAACCTTATGGCCTTACTATATATTATGAAGCTGCATCAAATTCGGAATATAATAAATACAAAGATGTGTGGCCAATAACTGCGTCAAATTCTGTTATTACAACAAATTTGAGAGCAAATGCTTTAGTCACATTTTGCCTGATTGATAATCTTGATGAGGTAGCCTTTGCATTCCGCAATTCCCAATCTGGTGGGAAACTTGATAAATCAAAATATGATAGTTCATTTGTGTACACTAGAGCTGGATTTGAAGAGGAATATGGTGATCTTTCTGCACTTGCAGAAAATTTGGATTTGCTTAAAGAAATATTAACAGAGAAGAAGACTGTGTTAAAAGGGAAAGAGTTAGCGAATGATCTGCCAATGCCAGAATTTTCCGATGAAGAGGTTGCGGCAGCCCTTACAGTTGTTGAGGAATACTTCCGTGCTATCGC
Organism: Clostridiales bacterium; assembly: GCA_035362115.1. Taxonomy (GTDB): domain Bacteria; phylum Bacillota; class Clostridia; order Acetivibrionales; family DUMC01; genus DUMC01. The sequence goes on from DAOSDD010000160.1 coordinate 6,865, forward strand.
TGCAAAAGATGATGAAACCATACTTGCTACAATGTATCCACGTGAGCATTATACAATTGAGAGAGTAAAAAGTGGCAATGTTCAGCTTTATGGTGCTGAGATACGGACTTTATTAACAATAGATTATGATTCTCAGGATAATATACGCCGAATCTATCGTCCGGGCAACCATCAAATATCTGAAGAAAATATTATTGTTTTTAGAGTCAGCTTCAAAATCCAATATCCTTTAAAAGATGGCATAAAGGTTGAAGGCCCGTGGCACGAAGGTATTTATGATGATTGGAACATCATACTGATCCGTGACAATCAAGATAGTCCGTGGCTTATTTACGATCAGGGATATTGATAACCCTGAAATGAGAGTTAAATTTGACATTCTTTATTTGCTTAATTATAATAAATTCAGGAAAAGCTAAGGGAAATATCCATGATGTTTATTAAAAAATCAACATTATTTACTTTACATGGATTGGTGACAATATGATAAAAAGAAAAGCAAAAAAGAAACTGTCAAATGCATTACTTGTATTAATGTTAGTTAGTATATTAGTATTGGCATCTATATTAATTATAGATGCTTATGTTAAATCATCGGTTAAGGATAAAATTATTACATCAGATGAGGCAAGTTCATTAGATTCTGATTGCATTCTTGTTCTTGGCGCAGGTGTATGGAACAATGGAAGACCTAGTCCTATGCTTGAAGATAGGCTTTTACAAGGCATTGAGTTATATGAGAATGGGGCTTCAGACAGATTATTGATGAGTGGTGACCATGGTCGTAAAGAATATGATGAAGTTAATGCTATGAAGCGATTTGCGATTGATAAGAATATTCCTTCAGAGCATATTTTTATGGATCATGCGGGTTTTTCTACATATGAAAGCATGTATCGTGCAAGGGACATTTTTCAAGCCCATAAGATTATAATCGTGACACAGAAGTATCATTTGTATCGTGCGATGTATATTGCTGAAAAGCTTGGACTTGATGCGTATGGTGTTGCCTCTGATCCAAGGCAATATGTTGGTCAAGAATATAGAGAATTGAGAGAAGTGCTGGCAAGAGTAAAAGATTTCTTTAAGGTTATAATTAAGCCTGAGCCTACTTATCTTGGACAAACCATCCCAGTAAGTGGAAATGGCGATTTAACAAATGATTAGCTGCTTTAGCAGTGCGGCTATTCAAAGTGTCATTTATTACAATATTACTGCGCAATACTTCCTTTTATGATTTAATTCAAGTATTCGCTTGTACTATGAATGTTTCTCAATTGAATCCATTCTATAAAGTCAGCCATTTTTGCCTCTCTATAGTTGTTATGCTGTAAGTATTCTCTAAGAAGTAATTTGTATGACATGAGATTCATAAATAATATACCCACTTTATTACCACCTTTCAAACTCTATAAAAACTATTGCCATTATTAAGAATATTATTCATCTTGTCTAAATATTACTTGATTAGATCATGAAAAAATAGTAAATTGGAAGTAACAAGCTAGTTATTGTTAAATAACTTATGAAAAAGCTATAAGGGGTGAATATCATGATTTTCTATTTTTCAGGAACTGGAAATTCGTTGCAGGTTGCAAGGAATATTGCAGAACATGCAGGTGAAAAACTAATATCTATTGCTCATGCAATTAATATGGATGACTGCTGCGAGTATACGCTTAAACATGATGAAGTGATAGGATTTGTGTATCCGGTATATGCATGGTCTCCACCCAAAATAGTTCTTCAGTTCATTGAGGAACTAAAGCTTAACAACTATAATGATAACTATATATTTTCGATAGCAACGTGTGGTGACAATATCGGAAATACAATGAAAGTTCTGGAAGATACCCTCAGCAAAAAAAATTTGACTTTAAACAGCGGCTTTTCTGTTAATATGCCTAACAACTATATTATCTTTTTTGATGTGGATTCAATGGAATTGGAAAAGAAAAAACTTTCAGCAGCAGAAAGAACGCTGGAAAAGATTAATGCAGTAATTGCTGAAAAGAAAAAAGGTGTTTTTGAAATTGAAAAAGGACTTTTCCCAAGCATATTAACCAATGTGATCAATCCATTTTTTAACAAAAAAGCTATAAATACAAAGAAGTTCTATGCAAATGAGGAGTGTACAGGCTGTGGCTTGTGTGAAAAGGTATGTAATAGCAGAAATATAAATATCGGTGCTGATAGAAAGCCACAGTGGGGAAGACAGTGTTTACAATGTATGGCTTGTCTTCACTATTGTCCGGTTGAAGCCATTCAATACGGTAAAAGGACGGTACACAAGGGGAGATATACAAATCCTTATGTATCACCAGAGGATATTTCTTTAGAGAAATAATAATAAATAAATAATGGGCTGTTTAAAAAACAATTATAATTATTCTTTCTCTTGACGGATTATATTCTTGACTATAAAATAAAATTGCATTATATAATATTTCAGTAAGAAGGGAGTGCTTTTTTATATGAAAATAACAAGTGTTGAGGTGACCCTCTTATAACTGAATATTTGTAAAAGACACAAGGTTTTTATAGGATGATTTCGAGGTTTCTATGTATTATCAACTATAAAAATAAATAAATCTTTAATGAGGATTTACTTGTTGTGTCTTTTGCAGCAACTTTTTGTAATAACCCTTTAGCCTGAATATAATATTTGGAAATGTCTCTTTCTGTTTCATTACAACAAACGGCACGGTAAAGGTTATCGTGTTTTTTTTATGTCCACAGGTGGTTATTATCTGTGGATTTTTTATGTCTGAAAATGGAAAGTGCAGAACGAAAGTGGAAAACATGGAATTAACAGCATAGAATTAATTTTGACAGGCAGCAAAATTTTGGATGAAAAGTGTTCTCTTATGACTTATGATTGGAGTGTGGATCTTATTGAAATATAAGAATGCGAAAGCAGTTCTTCCTGAGCGACTCTACAGAGAACTGCAACAATATGTTCAAGGTGAGATAATTTATGTTCCCAAAGATGATTCGGAAAAGGCCGGATGGGGTGAAAAAAATGGTACAAAAGAAAAGTATATTGATAGAAATACGGAGATTATTATGCTTTATAAAAGCGGTGTTAGCAAAGAAGCAATTGCTGACAGATATCACCTCTCAGAATGTAGCATAAAAAAGATAATTCATAGCAGCAAACATAAAGCATGTGGGCTTGAAGAGGTAAGCAACAGTTAGATAGAAGTTTGCAGTGATTCAATACGGTGGATAAAAGAATTTGTTGATGAAAAAAACTTCCTGAATACTTTGATTAAAGATGATATCTGCTGTATAATATATAAAATAGTATTAAATTTAATTCTACTTGATAACTCGTGATGGAAAAACAGAGTAGTCGAAGTAGTTGAAAGGAGTGATTTCT
>DAOSDD010000161.1:0-10190 GCA_035362115.1 Clostridiales bacterium
CCTGTTTCCACAAATCGTTTCTTCTTTATACCGTTTTCTACTACATATACATATTTATTGCCCAAATGGTTATTAAGAACTCTTTTAGGTACAACTACCACATCATTTTTTTCCTCTAGAACGAGATTTATTCTAACATCTCCTTTTAGATTGGTAAGATGCTCCATTGTCAATCCCTTAATATTTATAATTACCGATTCCTTAATATTGCCAGGTACATTCTTTCCGTAATAAGCGGGAGAAGAAACAACCTCTCCATCAAGTTCTTCCTTATCAAGAATCACTTTAACTTTCATCCCCACTTCAAAACTATTAACATTTGACCCTGAGTATACTAAATGAAGATCTTCAATTTTTACTATTGAAGCAAGTGTCTGATATGCTCCTATATATTCACCTGCTGCTTTATTTGTCAAATTTGTAATCTTTCCATCTATAGGGGATACAAATATGGCATTTTCAAGTTCTTTGCGTACATTTTTAATTTGAAGCTCACTTTTTTTCATATCAATATCTAGACTGGCCTTAGTTGCTTCATACTTTTCGTTCAAGCCTTCAAGACTCATTTTTTGACGTATAATACTACCTTGGAGGTTTTCAATTTCTTCATCTATTTGTTTTAAATCACTCGCACTATTATTTTTAGATAGTTCCTGTCTCAATTGTTTTGATTTATTCAACTTTTCTTCCAAATTTTTAAGATCCAGCGTTGCTAAATCAATGTCCCGTTGAATATCTTCCATAAGGCGGTTACTGTTTAATACAGCCTTTTCAAGGGCTAATTCCTGTTGTTTGAGTTTAATTTCCAGGCTATCAGTATCAAACTTCACCAATATATCGCCTTTATGTATTATATCCCCTGATTTTACACAAATTTCGCTAAGCCATCCTCCAAAATGTGAGAATATGAGTGTTTCAGTAGAAGGTACAATTTTTGCTGCATCCTTAATTTCCTTTTTAATATCACCTTTTTGAACATCAAAAGTATAGAATTTTATTTCCGGAGGTTCTTGAAGGGAAGGTGCTGTTAACGAAGCTTTTCCCCTGGAAAATGAACACCCGGTAGTTATTAGCAGTAAAGTGCTATAAATAACCATCCATGTTAAAGTTTTCTTAAATCTTTTATTTTCCCTGTCTTCTCTGGCGGTTCCTGTTATTTTTGCAGGTTTAATACAATCCTTTAGCATCAGTTTACACCTCACCAAATAACTCATGTTTTACCTTAACACACTAATTTGCTCCTTGTAAAATCATTTTTGCGTTATATATAGTTTAAGACCATGGGTTTTCCTGTCTTGCCTGCTCCAGCATCATGTCTTTAACTTTCATTAATCTTGTTAAATTTCCTCTTTCATTTTCGTCTAATTTCATTGTTATATATTTTATTGTTTCTGTTAGTTGAGGTATTAATACATATTCCAAAGCATTAACTCGTCTTCTTGTTTTTTCAATTTCCTCCGCCAGTAGTTGGGCGGATTTCTCTACTTCCGCCAACTCCAGCAAATAAGGCATTACTTTTGAAAGCGCTGTTATAGCACTATCCAATTCTCCGGATGTAGTCGCAAAACCATAAGGGTAAATATCTCCCTGATCATTGCTTGAAGTGTGAAAACTCAAAACCGGTACATCAACACTCATTATGTTTTTAGATCCTGCTTCAAGAGACACAGTCTGTTTTGGAAACATTAAAGCTTCTTCAAGTACTTCTGATGGCATAACCGATCTTGCAATAAGGAAACTTGAATGCACATCCATTGTCATTTCTTCAACTTTTTCCCTAAGCTCCTTATTTTTTCTAACCAAATCAAGGAATTTCTTCATCAACTCGTCTCTCTTATCTTTAAGAAGCTTGTGTCCCCTTCTAGCAACAACTAATCTTTTCTTAAGTCTTGTTAACTCCATCCGGGTCGGGTTAACATTAATCAATGCCATGTTAGCACTCCCTTTTAAATACAATATTTAAAGTAATCGTCATTTTCCATCAATCTTATTCAGATATTTTTTAATATATTCATCTCTTATACGTTTCAATTCTCCTGCAGGAAGAATTGAAAGAACTTTCCATCCAATCTCAAGAGTTTGCTCAATAGGCCTTTCTTCATCGAATCCCTGTGAAACATATTCTTTTTCAAAGGTATCAGCAAATTTTGCATAAAGCTTATCAACATCTGTTAGGGCAGCTTCTCCAAGAATAATTGCAAGTTCCTTTGCTTCTTTACCTCTGGCATACGCTGCAAACAACTGATTCATTGTATCTGCATGGTCTTCCCTTGTTTTCCCTTTGCCAATTCCTTTATCTTTTAAACGAGATAATGAAGGTAGAACATCAATAGGAGGTTCAATACCCTTTCTATGCAATTCCCTTCCAAGTATAATCTGTCCCTCGGTTATATATCCGGTAAGATCTGGTATAGGATGAGTTTTATCATCCTCAGGCATTGAAAGTATTGGTATTAGAGTAATACTTCCTTTATTATCCCTCTTTCTCCCTGCTCTTTCATAAAGTGTAGCAAGGTCTGTATAAAGATAACCAGGGTAACCTCTTCTGCCAGGTACTTCTTTTCTTGCAGCGGATACTTCCCTTAGTGCTTCAGCATAATTTGTTATATCAGTAAGTATAACCAATACATGCATATCTTTCTGGAAAGCAAGATATTCAGCAGCTGTAAGAGCCATACGCGGTGTAGATATTCTTTCTATTGCCGGGTCATTTGCTAGGTTTATAAACATTACGGCACGGTCAATGGCTCCTGTCTTTCTAAAATCAGTAATAAAGAAGTTTGCTTCCTCAAAAGTAATACCCATGGCTCCAAACACAACAGCAAACTTGCTTTCTGTACCCAGAACTTTAGCCTGCCTTGCTATTTGTGCTGCCAGCTGGGCATGAGGAAGTCCAGAACCTGAAAATATTGGAAGCTTTTGACCTCTTACGAGAGTATTAAGTCCATCTATAGCAGATATCCCGGTTTGTATGAACTCTGAAGGGTAATCCCTTGCAGCAGGATTCATAGGAACACCATTAATATCAAGTCTCATATCTGGAATTATATTAGGTCCGTCATCTATAGGTTCACCCATCCCGCTGAATACTCTGCCCAACATATCAACGGAAACCGGCAACTCAAGGCCTTTCCCTAAAAACCTTACCTTACTTTCTGCAACATTTATTCCTGCAGGGCTTTCAAATAACTGTACTAGAGCTTTATCCTTATTTACTTCAAGAACTTTGCAACGGCGCACTTCTCCACTTGATAATTCAATTTCTCCCAGTTCGCCATATTTCACACCTTCAACGCTTTTAACAAGCATTAATGGCCCCGCCACTTCTGATATGGTTTTATATTCTTTAAGCACCAAAGCTCACCTCCTTTGATATTAACCCATCTATCTGCCGGTTAAGCTCAGTCTCAATATCAAAGAACACAGCATTAACTTCATCTTCATGAGTATACTTAGCCCTTCCAATTCTTTCTCTTACAGGAATGGCAAACAGATCTTTAATAGCTACTCCTGATTCCAGTGCTTTTTTGCCTTTATAGTAGAAGGTCATTATAAGTTTAAGCATTCCAAACTGCTTATTTAACGATGTATAAGTATCAATCTCATGGAATGCATTCTGATGCAAATAATCTTCACGTATAGATCTTGCAGCTTCAAGAGTAAGCCTGTCAGCAGATGAAAGTGCATCAATACCAACCAGTCTTACTATTTCCTCCAGCTCTGATTCTTCCTGCAATACTCTCATTACATCAGATCTGAGCACACTCCACTCTCTGGAAATATTCTGCTCCATCCATTTATCCAGTCTGTCAAGATACAATGAATAACTGTTAAGCCAGTTAATTGCAGGGAAATGCCTTCTATAAGCCAGACCTGAATCCAGCCCCCAGAAAACTTTTACTATTCTTAATGTTGCCTGGGTAACAGGCTCGGATAAGTCTCCTCCCGGAGGTGAAACTGCTCCTATTGCAGTAAGCGCTCCTTCCCTTCCATTCGTTCCAAGGCTTATTACTCTTCCTGATCTTTCATAAAACTGTGCCAATCTGGATCCCAGATAAGCTGGATAGCCTTCTTCACCTGGCATTTCTTCAAGTCTCCCCGACATTTCTCTCAGAGCTTCTGCCCACCGTGATGTTGAGTCTGCCATCAAAGCTACACTATAACCCATATCTCTGAAATACTCGGCTATAGTTATACCAGTGTAAATAGAAGCTTCTCTGGCTGCAACAGGCATGTCAGATGTATTTGCAATAAGTACTGTACGTTTCATAAGGGACTCTCCTGTTCTTGGGTCCTTTAATTCAGGAAATTCCAATAAAACGTCAGTCATTTCATTCCCACGTTCACCACAACCGATGTAAACTACTATGTCAGCATCAGCCCATTTTGCCAACTGATGCTGTACTACGGTTTTACCGCTTCCAAAAGGTCCAGGTACCGCTGCTGTTCCGCCTTTTGCCAACGGGAAAAGAGTATCTATTACTCTCTGACCTGTTATCAAGGGCGTATCAGGAGGCAGTTTTTCCTTGTAAGGCCTGCCTTTTCTTACAGGCCACTTTTGTATCATTTTAATATTTGCAATTTCACCATTATCTTTTTTAATTTTGGCAACAGTGTCTTCAATAGAGTATTCACCTTCATATATTTCTTCTATGATTCCTTCTATACCATAAGGAATCATAATTCTATGCTCAACAATAACAGTTTCCTGAACAACTCCAATTATATCTCCAGCTTCAACTCTTGCCCCTTTTCCAATTACAGGCTTAAAATGCCACTTCTCTTTTCTATCAAGAGCGCTTACTTCTATACCTCTTGTAATATTACTGCCGACCATTTCCCTGATTACTTCCAGAGGCCTTTGTATTCCATCGAATATTTTCCCAATAAGCCCGGGGCCTAACTCAACACTCAAAGGAAATCCTGTAGTCTCTACCGGTTCTCCTGGTCCAAGTCCCGCTGTTTCTTCATAAACCTGTATTGAAGCTTCTTCCCCATGCATTTCTATTATTTCACCTATTAAACGCTGTTCACTTACGCGGACAACATCAAATAGATTTGCATTTCTCATACCTTCAGCTATAACTAAAGGACCTGAAACTTTAACTATCCTACCCTGGCCCATATCCAATCACTTCCTTCGTCCATAAAATCAAAATTCTAATTTATCTTAATTTATCCAAACAATATATCTGCTCCTACAGCTTTCTCTAAAGACTTTTTTATTCCCCTCACACCTATTCCTAAAGAGCCTTGATTGCCGGGAATTGGTATAATTGCAGGAAGCTTGCTGCTCTTGTAACTATCAATACTTGCGGATATTTTTTCTGCAACCTGCTCAGTTATATAAATTACAGCATAATCCTCACCTGCTAAACGATGTAATACTTTTACAGCCTCTTCAGGAGATAAAACCGGAAATACAGAAAGACCTAATATTTTAAAACCAAGAACACTATCCTTATCACCTATTACTCCAATTTTATACATAAGTATCTCTCAGCCTTTCTCTTATAATATCACCGGAAATATTGTTTATTTTACCCACCATTATAATCCGTACATTTTTAATTTCGTTTTCCTTTGCCACAAGATATCCAATTAAAGGTTCTATACCAAGAGTCTTATACCTGGATTTTTTCACGAAATTAATAATATAATCATCAGCCAGTTTTTCAAGCCTTGAAAGGTTGCCTGTATTAACATAATTACTGATACCCTGGCTGCAAATATTGAAATAGGGACTGTTTTTTATTTTTTCAACGAAAACTTCCATATTCGTGTCCATATTTTCAGTGAAAAAGGAATCAGCAATTGTACCTCCAGGGATTAAACTCCTGCTAAGCAAATCGGCTGACATATTCAAATTCTTTATTCTTATAAATGTTTTTATATTTGTTAGGTCTATTATAATTTTTACCAATTCCTTAACATATTCATGGCCTGACTTTTCAGAAATCTCAACTATATGCCTAAAATATGCCTTATCCAGTATTAAATCAATCTGCCTTGGATCATTGGTTCTGCTAAATGTATCTAAGCATTCGTCTATGGCCTCTTTCATATATAATGGTAATCTATCCAATTCTCTTTCATTTATTGCTGTTTTAATATGCATTGGAGGCATAGTCCCAGAAACTAAAAGATTATCGTTTGCTTCTATTGCTAAAAATTCTGATTTTAATAACACTTTAATATTATGATAATCATTTTTTAATAAAAATATATTAAATAGTTCATCATCAGAGGTAACTTCTCTTAACAAACCGTAAAGGCGTTTTTCTTCTTCCCTTAAAAGATTTTCATATTCTCCGGCATTACCTGCTAGAGTTGATGATTCAACATATCCTGATTCAACAATAACCTTCAGTGCTTCATCCGGTGATTTTGAATCAATCATTCTGTCAAGTTTGCCTTTATCCAGCAATTTTTTTTCAATAACCCTGATCCTTCCGATTGCATAAGCATAAGCAAAACGTGTATCAACCGGCAAATGACTTACCTCCCTTTTTTAAGAAAATTCCCTTAGCCCGTTACTAAAGCAATCATGCGAATTTTCCTTTCGCAATGCATTAATTAAACAATATCCTGATAATTTCCGATTCAATGTCATTATATTTCATCCTGAAAATTGTATCAAAAGAATTGTTTGTTTCAATATTTCCAGATTTTAATATAAATCCGCCGCCGATATTTCTGCATTCTTCGGAGAATTTTATGTTACCTTGTTTTTTCATATTTTTTAATCTCTTATTGACCAAATTTATAAAATCATTACCTAATCTTTGCTTATCTTCTTTTGAGACAATTACTTCTTCATTACCCTCAGGAACCATATTAATAATCATATCTGCAAGCATTGATTTATATTGCTCCTGCGGTAATAAATTCAATTTCTCATGTGCCTTTAAAAATGCTTCGGCAATTACCTCCTGCTTTGCTTTAAGCTTGATTTTTCTACCTTCAAGCTCAGCAACTGCGATAAGCCTTTTCTTTTTTTCAGAAACTTCTTTTTCTGTTTTCTCAATTATGGAGCCCCTTTTTCTTAGAGCTTCCTCTTTTGCAGACTTTATAACACTGTCTGCTTCTTTTTCTGCCTGCTCAATATTTTGCATGGCTTGCATACGAGCATCTTCCATAATTTTTTCAATTAATTTTTCTGCTCCATCCATTCGGAACACACCCTTCTGCCCTTTATATATTAATACCGAAAACCATTAAGATTGAACCCAGCAGTGCCAATACCGCATATGTCTCAACCATTGCAGCAAATGTAACAGCTTTTGCCAGTTCCTGAGGTCTCTTGGCAATAATTCCTATACCGGCGGCAGCAGTCTTGCCCTGAGCAATTGCAGATTTATAACCAACTATAGCTATAGGCAATGCAGCTACAAGGAAAAGAACTCCTTGAACAGTAGTCAATTCTTTTACAGGACCACCTACGATACCAATTTTATTTAGAATAACGAAGGCTGTTAAAAGACCATATATACCCTGTGTTCCTGGTAAAGCCTGCAGTAATAAGGTTTGAGCAAATTTTTCAGGTTCTTCCGTTATAACACCAGCTGCAACTTCACCAACCATACCTACAGCTCTTGCTGACCCCAATCCTGCAAAAATAACTGCGCATGCTGCTCCTATTAAAGCTAGGAAATTTCCGTTTAAAAGTACCTCGAGTAGTTTCATAATTAAACCTTCCTCCCATCAGTAATGTTAATATATTTTGTATTTATTTTAAAGGGTTTATAAGGTTTACCCCCACCTTCATAAAATTTACCGAAGAATTCAACATATTGCAAACGGCTTGAGTGTACAAAAGCACCCAATGCATTAATCAATATGTTGAATACATGTCCTCCTGTAAAAACAATCAGTAAGACAATAATTCCAAGTATATTGAAGCCAAGCAGTGTTCCTATAGTATTAATAACTGAAGCAATTACACCGGTAGCAAGCCCCAGAGCAAGCAACCTGGAGTATGACAATACATCACTCATAAAACCTACTGCATTATAAAGGCTTAGTACGCCTTTGGTAAGCTTCTTGAATATATTTTTTTCTGCCCTTCCCTGAGTGAGAATTAAAAGTATAACACCGACTATTGTCATGTATTTTCCGATAGTCCCAACATTTCCTCCCACCAGCAGCAAAACCAGACCGGTGAGAAATATATACCACAAACCTATATCGAATACTGCATCCAATACCTTGCCTTCCCTTATAAGGCTATATCCTTTTAATCCCATTGCTGTGTACAACTGTATTCCTCCGAAAATAAAGGACCACATCAAAAGCCTCATTGGATCATCCAATGGATTGAACCAGAGTGGTGGTATTGTAAACTTACCTGAAGATACCTGTGTAACAATATCTCCAAACCAACCGCCAAACAAAGCACCCCATATAAAGGTGGAAATACCACCAAGAAATAGTAGTTTTAATAGTTTGCCAACCGTGCCCTGAGGTTTGAATTTATAAATAACAATACCTGTAGCTATTGCCATTAATAGTCCATATGCGGCATCTCCAACCATCAAACCAAAGAAAACGAAAAAGAAAGGTGCCATAAAAGGGTTCGGGTCTATTTCCGAAGGCTTTGGAAGGCTATAGAGTTCGGTGACAAGTTCAAATGGCTGAACAAATCGATTATTTTCAAGGAGTATTGGAAAGTCTTCATCCTTGTTCGATTCCTCTATACTAACAAAGCAATCCCACTCCCATTTTGAAATATAATTCCTGAAGCTGTTAATATTATGTTCCGGAACCCATCCTTCAAGGATAAAAGTGCATTCTGTCTTTAGTAGTCTTCCTAATGCAATATTTCTGTCTCTTTGTATCGCAAGATAGTCGTAAAGTACTTCTAAATCTTCTCTTTTGCCTGCAAGGGCAGCTATTTCACCTCTTAGTGTTTCCCTTTTCCTATCAACTTCTTCTATGCTTTTTAATGAATTTTCAATATTCTGATTTATAGTACCTTTCATATCAGTAAAACTTAGTCTGTTAAAACCTTTATTTTTTAATACCCTGGTTAATTCTTCCTCTCTGGATTTGTGACAAATAGCCTGAATGTACGACTGATCCTTATCCACATTTACTAATTGTAAATAACTTTCAGGTATATTTACACTCAATTCTTTAAATATTTCCTTTACATCTGCTGCTATAGGAAGTACACCCATTATAACACTGGTAGTTTTTGTAGATATAAGCTCGACAGGGGTATTCATTGATTTCCATGGTGTTAGAGAGGCAATAAGGTTCTCCAGCCTATTCTCTTCCATTCTTAGTTGTGCAAGCTCCTCGTCAAGTTTGCTTATTTTTTCAACGGCAACCCACATATCATCCTTATTTTTTAATATATCACTGAAACGTAATGCATCGACAGATCTTTTAGGAGCAAAAAGAGGCTTTTTCTGCTTATCATATTGATTAAGATATTCCAAAGCAGACCTTACCTTTTCCATATCCAGCTCAAGCGTCAATGCTTCATCTTCATTATTGTCTTTATCAACAAGACCTGTCCACTCTTCAGTCAGAGCCGTGTCTCCAATATCATTTATATCCAGGACACCGATATTCATAAGACTTTCAATGATCCCGGATTTTTCTTTTTCAAGACCAATCAAGGTAATCTTATGCATTTTAACTATTGACATGGCTATTTACAATCCTTTCTACAACTATATCTACAGCCTTGTTAATATTTGTGCGGGCCTTGTTTTTAATAAGCTTCCCTTCTTCTTCAGCTTTTCTATATATTCCCTCTATTTCTCCCTGTACTTCTTTTTCCATATTCATAAGTAAATTTGCTGATTCCTGCTCAGCTTCTTCCACTATCTTTGCAAGTACCTCATTTTTTTGCTTTTCTGCATCTGACATAATGTTATGTGCTTTAGAAATAGATTCCTTTATTAAATTATCTGCCTCTTGTTCGGCATTTTTTATAGATCTTACTATTTCGATCGTCACTAAATCACCACCTGCATATACTAAACATGATAAATTCATCTATAAATATTTCCATACATTTATTAATCATACATTTGTTTTTAATATTATGCAATAGGCATATTGCATATTTTAATTTCTATTGTTGGGTGCATTTTATTTATATGTAGAAATTATTGGTAAGGTACATAAGTGGAGGATGCTGTAGCTAGGCAGGGGAAACTCTTCTCTCAAGTAACAGG
>DAOSDD010000162.1:0-10153 GCA_035362115.1 Clostridiales bacterium
ATAGAATCATCAAAACTTCTACCTGCCCTTAAATCTTCTAAAGTAAGTATATAATCACCAACTATCCGGCAACCTTCCCTAATACCAATCATTGGGGAACAATGGTCAAATAACCAGTTCTTCTTCTCAACTCTCTGATGATAATCCATTACTGACATCATTTTACGCCTGCCTTGTATCTCCGCGGCTGTCATTGATTCCGTATCAGTTGAATCAAACATCGGAATTTTTATCTTTACAGCATTTGACCCGGGTCCGTTAGGCCATATACTTGTCATAGGCAATTTATCAGAGGTATCAATCTTTTCAAACCATCCTTCAGGTATTTCACAACGTTTTTCATTTTCTTCAATGTATTTGACAAAGTACATAAGTGACATAGGAAGCTGGTACCCGCTTTCGCCACCTTTCATAGTTGAAAATCCGGCACGCGCAGCCAATTCGCCTTCACCTGTACAGTCTATAAATTGCTTAGCCCTAATAGCTTCCAGTCCTGATTTACCACAGACAAGGCATTCGGTTATTAACCCGTCTTTGCAAATTACATCAACAAAACGGGTATGTAAAAGCACTTTAACATTGTGCTTTAAAACAAGTTCCTGAAGGACAACTGCAAGAATTTCATGGTTAAAAACTCTTGAATCTTTATTGGGATTTAACGGGGTAATAGCACCAAAAGCCTCCAGCCCTTCTACTACCATGTCAAATACCTTTCCCTGCCCAATAGTATTACCACAAAAAGATGCAACTCCTCCTGTTGTACTATTTCCTCCCAGCATACCAAAACGTTCAATCAGCAAGACACTGCAACCTTGTAATGCAGCACTTATAGCGGCAGAAATACCCGCCATACCAGACCCTACAACAACAATATCAGCTTCATAGCGAACTTTGACATCCTTAAAATAACCAATTATACTCATATTTATCACTCCATCAATAAAAATATGCCTATATAAATATACATACTTATTTCTTACTGGAATTATTAATAAATGATGCTATTTCCTTTCCGATTAAGCTAGGGTATTGTATAAGCATTGAATGGCCACCATTTTCAATCCACACAAGATTTATGTTGTCTTTATCTGGTATTTGCAGCTCTTCTCTACCTGGCTTATGCTTTAATCCCCTATCTCCCCATATCTCCAATACCGGTATTTCACATTTATCTAATATAGATTTTCCTTTTCCCCACTTTCTCCATATTTTTGAATATGCTTTTATTTCATCATCAGTCCAGCTTGTGCGGGCAATAGTACCAAAATATTTTCTTTTCTCCATCTGCTCCAGAGTCAATAATTCATTCTTTAAATTATTAAAAGCATTTTTCTCCACTGAGGCATGAGTCCATCCTTCACACGAAATTACACCATCTATCCTTTTAGAAGCGTGATCTATCATTTCAATAGCAATCATACCTCCAATACTGTGCCCGCCTACGAAAAATCTTTTAATTTTTGCAGCATCAATAAGTTTAAGAATTAATGATGCAAATTCCTCAATAGTACCATCTGGTATACGGGGTGTGCTCTTCCCAAACCCCGGCAACTCTACAAGCATTATGTTTGCATTTATATTTGATGTTTCTATAACAGGCTCCCATATTGAATGATGTGTATAGCTCCCGGGAATAAGGACAAGATTATTATTACTTTTGTTGTCTTGATAATATCCATAAAGCTTATGTACCCCATCTGAATATTCAACTTCTCTAAAATTACCCATTTTAACTGCCTCCTTTAAAGTATAAAAGTATAGGGACACTCATTGTTAAATTCTCGCAACATATTCTCAATGCTATCAAAAATCATTCTAGAAGACATCACTTTTCTAATTGGCATAGTAGCATTAAGTGTCCCTATGTTCCCAACATACAATAAATAATTTATTTAATCCTATTATAAGCGTCACTGTATATTTTCTCCAGTTCATCCATTCCTTTTTCCTTGAATTTTTGAACATATTTATCAAAAGCATCAATTGGTTCAACGCCCATTATTAGTTTATCAAACATTTCCACAGCAATAGTATTTAATTGTGCTTGAATACTTGTTACTTTTTCACGTTCATCAGTATTAAATGGCGGAGTTGGCAAAGGAAAAGTGTACGCTTTATCTTTTTGCTGAATTTCTTTATACCAATTTAATTGAAATTCGGAAGTTGCCAGGAAGTAGGAGTGTAAGTCAGAATATGGTATAAATGATTCGTATGCAGCATTTCCACGTTCTTTGTGCATAAGAGCCTGTACAAATAATCCCTTTTCATCACTGTATTTTTTTCTATTTTGTTCAGTAACTTCTAATTCTCCGTCAGGCTTGCGGATAAAATCTTCACCTTCTTTACCCAGGTTCATCATATCACAAGCCTCTTCTGTGTAAAACCAATTAAACATCTTCATAATTTCAGGAATTTTTTTGCTTTCAGAACTAACTGCCCATATTCTACCTAATTGATGCGGTGAAATATATAATCCTCTGGCATATCCAAAAGAATTAACCGGCATGAAGAGTAAATCCCATTCTGCATCACCAACAATTTTTTGTAATGCTGTAAGATGTTTTAAGCAAAAACCTACATTATCAAGATAGGATAATCCTGTCCCATTTGCTATTTTTTCTTCCCATTGTGTAGCCGTAACAGATATATAATCAGGATCAAGCAGCTTCTCCTTATACATATTATTAAGGTAAGCCAGTACTTGCTTTGTTTCAGGTTTACCTGGCATAAATAAATATGCCTTTGCTTGAGGATCATACTGGATCGAAGTACCGCTACCAAGAGAATAGCCCAACGTGGATATAAGATTTTTAGAACCGTTTCGGTTTACATATGGTACACTATCCGGATATTGTGCCTTGAATTTCTTCAGCATATCATAATACTCATCAAAAGTTTTTGGCGGGTCAATATTAAGCTTTGTCATAATATCTTTACGTACAACCAATCCACTTGCCCTGGTCATATCCCATCTATTAAGTGTAGGAAACCCAAAAGGCTTGCCATCAATAAAAGTAAACTTTGCTTCGGGATATCTCTCTACTTTATCATAGAAGTTCAGAAGCTGGTCTTTATACTTACTTAAATCAACAAATATGCCTGTAGAAGCAAAATTATTCAGGTCAGACTGTCCTACCTGTATTATATCAGGTAAATCATTTGTAGAAAGAAGGGTACTCTTTTTCTGATTGTAATCAGCAACAGGTACAGGCATAAATACTATTTTAATACCTGTTTGCTCATACATCCATTTGAAATGCAGCATATCCTGTGATATTGGCACAAGATTACTTTCGCCTAACATAACAGTAATTTCTACATCTTTATCCACCAATCTTTTGCTTTTTGGTTCACCAGTTGCATCTTTTGATGTTGTTTGGCTTTCCCCAGTAGCTGTCTTGTTAGCAGCAGTTTCGGGTTGGGTATTTGATTTTGATACACATCCTGCTACGATAATAGATAATACTAAAGCAGCAATACACAGTGACCTCAATTTTCTCATTACAATTCCTCCTTCATTTCAATTTGATTAATATTTTAATTGGCATTGTAATACAGTTTATTTAAAAGCCAGCTTATCCAGGCTTAAACTCATAATATCTCTATAGTATATATTTTCTTATTTATATTTTCCCATGACGGGCTATCCTTTTAAAGACCCTATCATTACTCCTTTTACAAAGTATCTTTGTACAAATGGATATACTAACAATATTGGAATCGTAGAAACAATTATTGCTGCATAATTCAAAGTGGTAGGAAGAACATTAGATGTTTGCAGTATGTCTCCATAGAGTTCCGAAAACTGATTTGATATTAACATATTTCTAAGTATTAATTGTAATGGAAACATACTCTTCTTACTCAAATAAATTAATTCCGGAAAAAAGCTGTTCCAGTGGCCTGTAGCATAGAACAAAGTCATAACAGCGAGAACAGGCCTTGAAAGCGGCAATATTATTTTAAGAAATATTACTATATCATTTGCTCCATCAATGTAGCAGGATTCTCTCAATGAATCAGGAATATTCTGGAATGATGTCCTGATTATTATCATATTCCATGTAGATATAGCTGTAGGAAGAGCTATAGCCCATATAGTATCTATCATCCCCAGGCTTTTAACAACCAGATAAGTAGGTACCAGACCACCGGAAAAAAACATTGTAAATACAATAATTGCAGTAAAAACCTTTCTTCCGGAGAATGTTCTAATTGAAAGAGGATATGCGCATATTGCAGACATAAACAGGTTTACTAAAGTACCCACAAAAGTATATTTTGTAGTGTTGAAAAAGGACCTTAAAAAATTAGGATCTTTAATAATAAGCTTGTATGAGTTTAAGTTCAAGCCTATTGGGATTATTGCTACTTCGCCCCTTGAAACAGCCGCGCTCTGACTTACAGATACAATAAGTACATAATATAATGGATAAAGAGTAATAATTCCTAATAACATTAATAATACAACATTAAAAACATTAAATAATTGTTCTCCCTTACTCTCTTTTACTGTCATAAGCAACAATTCCCCCCATAACAAACAATTAACAACAAAGAGATTATTAAAAACAGCTTACCAAAGACTGGTTTCGCCAACTTTTTTACTTATTTTGTTTGCACTAATAATAAACATTAATCCTATTACTGTAGAAAACAACCCTACAGCTGTAGCATAACTGAAATTGGTTTCTATAAGCCCTCTTCTATATACAAATGTTGAAATTACATCAGCGGTTTCATAAGTTGCGCCATTATAAAGCAAAAGTATTTTTTGATATCCAACATTCATAATTTTACCAAGATTTAAAATAAATAGTATTATTATAGTAGGCATAATTCCGGGTAGTGAAACATGAATAGTTTGTTTCCACCTTCCAGCCCCATCTATTCTTGCTGCATCGTATAATTCGACATCTATTGCAGTCAATGAAGCTATATATATGATACTTTCCCAGCCAAAGTTTTGCCAGATTCCTGATGCTATGAAAACAGTCCTGAACCATTCAGACTTTGCA
This sequence comes from Clostridiales bacterium, assembly GCA_035362115.1. Lineage (GTDB taxonomy): Bacteria > Bacillota > Clostridia > Acetivibrionales > DUMC01 > DUMC01. The sequence continues at coordinate 5,019 of DAOSDD010000162.1, forward strand.
AGGAACTGGATAGCCTCGCCTCCAAAAGCTTTGATTATGTTGTTTATCAATCCATCTGTAGCAAGGAATGTAGTAATCATTCCGCATATTACTACAGTAGAAAGAAAGTGAGGCAGGTATGTAATAGATTGGATAGTTCTTTTAAAAACATTATTTCTTACTTCATTTAAAAGAAGTGCAAATATGATGGGTACAGGAAATCCCCATGCTATATCATAAATTCTAATTAAAATGGTATTCCGTACCAGTTTCCAAAAGTACGGGTCTTTCAGGTATTCTTTAAAGTATTGAGCACCATTCCAGGGGGCTTCCAGTATACTTCCCAGTCCCCTGAATACCTTTATTTTTTTAAAAGCAATTAGAATACCATACATAGGAACATAATGGAATATTATATAGTACAGAAGAGGCAGGAGAAACATAAGATAAAGATATTTATCTCTCATAAAAGCTCGTCTGATCCTTCCAATAAAACTTATAATATTTACTTTAAAAGCATTTCCAGTTTGTTTTGGTTTTTTGACTGCATTTGCAATGAGCATATATATCCTCCTGTTAATTATGTAAAAAATACTCAAACGATTCTTGTTTATAGTTTTTTCTATATAACCACAACATATGTACCATTTTCTTACGATACTTGAAATACAAAATATATTCATAAAGCATATTGCTATATATATAATTTTACATATTATTGCGCATAGGTAAAGAACCATTTTTAAAAAATAAGGCCCATTTTTCTACTACGGCACTAATAAACATACCATTTAGCATTTGACAGTGACATTTAGCATCTAAAAGCTTGATATGCCTGTAAATATGTGCTTTAATATAGGTACTTATTCATTTGCTGGATGATTTACGAATCGTTGGTGGAGGCAAAAAAAATGATTAGAAAAAAGTTTAAGTTCTATAATAAGTTAACCTTTTACTTCTCGTTAGTATTGCTTATCTGTATAGTAAGTATGGCAACAGTTTTATACTTTTTCTCAACCAATGCAATAAATGAAGAAGTGTTTAATACAAATGTGAATAACCTTAATTATATTGTAAAAAATATGGAAATTACTATAAGAAGTATAGATTTTATCACATCGCAAATAGCTTTGGATCCAAATGTTACATATTTTATGCGTAATAGGTTTTCTGATGATTATATGAGGTTAATAAATTTAATATCAAATATGGATGGCCATAAAGTGATAAACCCTCTCATTCATTCTATCTATTTATACTATAAAGGGAATAATGCTATAATATCTTCTCCCGATGGGAAGGTTGAAATATCATCTTTTAGTGACATAGATTGGATACAGGAACTAACTTACAAAAATCAAACACAATGGATTTTGAACCGTAAAATAAAAATTACAAGTACAGGGAAGGGAAATTTCGACATTTTAACATATGTTCGATATTTACCAATAGGCTCTATCGGACCTGAAGGTGCTTTATTAATTAACATAAATGTAAATGAACTATATAAGTTGTACCAAAGCAGTAATGATAATTCCAGCGGTATTGTTGTGTTTAATGAATATAATAATAAGATTTTTACTACTATTAACGAAGATATGGATTTTAACCCCATATTAAAAAATATAACTTCCACAGAAAAGCATTCCGGTTATGATCAGATTAAATATAAAGGTAGAACTTATGCAATGGCATATAGCACCAGTTCAAATGGCTGGAAATACATAATGACTACACCAATCTCCAAGCTTATGTCTATGCAGAATATTATCAGAAATATAATCATTGCATGTACAATGTGTATGCTTATAATTGGTCTGCAGCTTTCTCTGGTTTTTTCAAGGCGGCTATATAATCCCATAAACAACCTTATGAATTCATTCCAATATGGTGCTGATAAGCCCGGTATTGTCGATGAGTTCGGAATTATAGAAAGATCTGTCAATTCCTTAATTCATGAAAAGGGGTTGCTTGAAGAAAAAAACACGAAATCATTGAATTATGCAGTTGAAAGAGTAGTCATCGGAGTGCTCAACGGAAATGTTATGTTAAAAGCCTTAGAAGATTTTAATGGCGATATTGGTATACAGCTTCATAAATGCAATAGTTATATGGTAATTGTAGCAGAATTAGATGATTATAAGAATTTGTCCGGTGAATATTGTCCATATGAACATATATATCACATACAAAGTTTAATTTTAAAAAAATTTGAGGATTTTAAAATCATCAAAGATGTGAATTTCTGCAAGGGTGTATCGACATATCCTTACCAAGGCGCTTGCTTACTTGCCCTTAATGTTATTATGAGTGATGAAAGCATTCTTTTAAAACAAGTTTTTTCTATTTGCAATAATATCCGTGATGAAATAAATACCCAATATAAAGCAAATATTTCTATTGGTTTTAGTATTATAGGAAAGTCTTCATCAGAAATATATGGCTTATATCATCAAGCTTGTAATGCAGTAAAAAACGGGATATTCCAAGGGAAAAATTGTGTAAGTTATTACGGACAGATAAGTTTCTGGGATAATTCAGTTTTCATATTTCCAATAAAGCAGGAAGAGGCAATCCTTAAATCACTTCTCTCTCTTGATAGACAAAATGTATCTGTATCAATCCGTGATTTCGTAGAATACATTAAAAACTCCAAAGGGTTAGAGCATAATCAAGTTTTCTATATTTTTGCCCATCTTCTTGGTTCTATAACTAAAGCTGCTTATGAATTAGGTGGAAGTGTGCTTGAAGTTTGGGAAGGTAAAGATATGTATAAGAGCCTTTCTCAATGTAACTATTTAGAAGATATTGAGGAGCTGATGGTTTCTTTAGCAAATCACTATATAAATTATTTTGAAGAGAAAAAGAGTAATAAGTATAAAACAATTGTGGAGTCAGCTATTGAATATATGATGAGTAATTACGCAAACCACCAAATATCGCTAAACCTTATATCTGAAAAGGTATATTTGAGCTCTAGCCATTTTGAAAAAATCTTTAAAGACATTACAGGTAAATCGGCAATTGATTATTTAAACAACATCCGCATGGAAAAAGCCAAAGCCCTACTTAAAGATAACAATTTGAAGGTAGAAGTTATTGCCGAAAAAGTAGGATATACAACATCAAGGGGTTTCATACGGGCATTCAAGAAATATGAAAATATCACACCCGGACAATATAGACAAAACCTCGCGTCTAATTTAACAGATAGGATATGATTATTCACACGCTTATACTGGGTAAATAGTCTGCCATAAAGATAAGTTACAAAAAGTAATAAAAGGAGATGGTTAAAATTAGATTGTCAACTTCAACAAGCATATATTTTTCAAGATTTAACAGTACTTGTATACCAATTATTGATTCTATCAAACGGTGTGCAGCAATTGGCTATAAAGTAATGGACATTGATTTTCATAGCGGCATCAAGTATGATACTTATGAATTAAAAAGTTCAAATTGGGAAAATTGGATTGAAACGGTTGGAAGAATAGCAAATGAATATAGTATTATTTTTTCACAAGCTCATGCCCCATTTTATAATGTAGCAGATCCGGAATTTATTCACCGTGAGTATTACGATGAAATGGTAAGAAGATCAATCATTGCATCAGGAAAATTAGGTATAAAATGGATGGCAATGCATGCCGGAACAGCATTAGATGAAAACAGATTTGTAGAAATATCTAAAAAAAGGAATATGAAGTATTTTGATCCATATATAGATCTCGCGGCTAAAAATAATGTTGGCATAGCTATAGAAAATATGCAGGAATATCTTGAAGAATGGAGAACAAAACCCCGTCGCAGGTATACTGCAGGTATTGAAGAATTGTGCGACCTTGTTGATTCATTTAAAACAAATAGTGTAGGTATAGTTTGGGATTTCGGGCATGCTAACATTACAGGATATGATCAGGTTAAAAGCCTGAAGTATTTAGGAAAGCGCTTAAAAGCTACACATGTCCATGATAATAAAGGTTTGTTTGATGATCATACATTGCCTTTTTTAGGGACAATAAATTGGTATCCGATTATGCAAACACTTAAAGAAATTGGGTATGAAGGTGATTTTACATATGAACTTGCAAGATATACAAATAATATACCAGAAGAGCTTATTGATGACGCAATTAGGTTATCAATAAGTATAGGGAACTACCTTTTAACTCTTTAAGCATCTAACAATATTTTCGTCTATCCTCTCACTCTAATCAATAAGGTATTCCGGGGAAAAACTATGTCCAGCATTAGCGAAAGTTAAATATATCAAAATAAGAGACACTCCGAAGAATAATCGGGGTGCCTCTAATAGTTGGAAGTTAGCAAGTTGCTTTATTTACCCAACAAGTTCTTATATTTTTCAGTCAGATCTTTTATAAGTTCATCCCCACCCTGGGCTTTCCACTTAGCAACATATTCATCAAATTTATCAAGGTCATATTCACCCATAATAATTTTTGTAAAAGTTTCATCTCTTAAAGTGTTCAAGGCTGCTGCATATTTAGCCTTTGCATCACTTAGTATACCATCAGAATCATCAAAAATAACCGGTTGAGTTCTGGTGAATTTCTGTGCCGTAACATGGTCTTCGGACCATCCGGGAAGTAGAGTTATATCCTGCTGGGGCTGGTAAAGATTCAATGATTCAATGATAACTGCTTTCTGATCTGTGTAATACTGTTCAGTAAACTCAATATCATCTACCCGTTTGTTCAGTTCATCCAGATTTTTGGGGGTAGGTTTTCCGCTTTTCCATTTCCAATGGATACCTTCAATACCATAACGTCCAAACATCATTCCATCACTTCCATGAAAGTAATCAAGAAATTCTAAAGCTCTCTCCGGATATTCAATTTTAGCAGATAAGGAAAATGTCCGTGAATTTACATATCCTGATGACCTATTTCCTGATAGTCCATTAGGACCTACAGGCAGAGCTATCGGTATAATTTCTGCTTCAGGGAATAATGTTTTTACGCTTATTTCCCTATTTGCTCCATATGTCCAAAAACCATAAAATAGGCCTAGTTTACCGCTATCTATATATGCATCTGCTTGTGCACCTTTAATGGCCATCCAATCCTGTAAAACTAATTCTTCACTATAGAGTTTCCTAATGTATGCAAGAGCTTCTTTCATTGAAGGGTGTA
>DAOSDD010000163.1:0-10131 GCA_035362115.1 Clostridiales bacterium
AAAAATGCTCATATCGAATCATTTCATCGTATATTTGAAGATGAATGCCTGGGACGTTGGGAGTTTGAGAGTTATGAAGAAGCATATAAAGCTGTTATGGATTTTATGGAACGTTACAATTACAGACGTATACATAGATCAATATTCAATTTAAGTCCTGCAGAATTTCACAAAGCAACACTAAATGGGACTGCACGTACTCTTACAATAACACTGTAGAAAGCAGCTTTTATGCCGCGAAAGCCTATTTACAATGAGTGCTGGCATGTTAGGCTTTGTTGCCGGGCATCAACCATTCTACAGAGACATTACTTCTTGTTCAGCATGGGGGATGGCCCTGATGCTTATAGACATGCCAGCTGAGGCTCATTGTAAATAGGATCGTGGAATAAATGCGGAAGTATTGGTGGAAATGACAAAACGAGGATTTCTAAGAAAAACTAAGCTTTAGGTCAAATTCTCCAAACAAAGGGGGTCTATCCGCTATCATCTTTTTGAAAACTTTTGTGAAGTAGTAGTAATCATTAAATCCAACCTTTTCTGCAACCTCATTCACATTAAGTGCTGTTGTTTTAAGAAGATTACATGCATAGTTGAGCCTTAGATTGCCAATATATTCTGTAAAAGTTTCTCCAGTATGTTTTTTAAAAAGCTGGCTAATGTAGCTTGAGTTAATGCAAAACTTCTCAGCTATAGCTTGCAGGCATATATCCTTACAAAAGTTTTCATTTATATAAAGAAGTATGCTTTTGAATATTTCACTCTTTACTTCAGTAAATTGGTATTCGATATTGATCCCGGCATAATCGTCAATTAATCCATTTAAATATTCAAACATATCATGAATTCCGCCGAAATAGCTTGTTAACTTTTCGTAATCATAAATATAGTTATCATATTTTTCAGGATGCATTGTATAAAAAGTATGCATAAAAATGTTGTATATCTGAAAAGCATGTTTTATGTTATATACACCTTTAGATAAAACTGCTTCAGCATTATCAAGAGAGTTCCTGACCATATTCAAATCCCTTTTTATAATTGCATCCTCAAGTTGAAAAAAAGCATTCCTCAATTCATCCTTATCATATTTCTGATAAAAATATATACCTTTTTTGCCGGTCATGAAATATTGATTCGCAGCCACAAAAGCTTCATCAATTGCATCACTTATAGATTCGACTGAATAATAAGTTTTGCTTACTCCAACACCTTTAACACACTCAAGCATATCGTCTGACATGTAATCGGCTATATTTCGAAGAGAGAAATCCTGGACCAAATACAAATATGTGTTTTTTCCAATCTTCAAGTTTATATATGCAGCATCATTGAAAATAACCGGTTCTTCCCTGCCAATTACTACAACAGCTAAAAGTCCTTTACTATCTGATAGTTCCAGACCCGCTGCATTCATAATCTTTTCTATCCTCTGCTGAGATTCAATGCTGCCGTCTTCTATTAAGCTTATAAGCTCCATTTTCATTGAAGATATTTGCTTGCCTAATACACTTCTTGCTTTATTCAATATGCCGGCAATTTCATCTTCATCAAAAGGTTTTAAGCAATATCCCAACACTCCATATTTCACGGCTTTCTGTGCATAAGCAAATTCCGCATACCCGCTTATAACTACAAAAAGTATATCCTGGGAAAACTCAGAGACTTTTTTGATCAGCTCCAAGCCATTCATTCCAGGCATCCGGATGTCTGTAAAAACCACATCCGGTTTGATTTCAAGTATCTTTTCATAAGCATCAATACCGTTATCCGCTTCACCTGCAATCTGAAATCCCAGCTCATTCCAGTTTATACTTGATTTCAGACCTCTAATGATTGCTTTTTCATCATCTGCTATAAAGACTTTATACATCATTTCCCCTCCTTGTTGGAATTTTTATTATTACTTCAGTCCCATGCCCAAGTATACTTTCTATATTAATACCATAGTTACTGCCATAAATAAGTTTTATACGATTATTAACATTAATAATTCCAATGCCCATGCCGCTGCCCTCACTAGAAACAATTTTACTCTGGCCTTCATTTAATATCTTTTGAAAATAGTTGAGCTTCTCTCTGTCCATACCCGTACCATCATCTTTTATGCTTATATATAAGTTCTGGTATTCATCAATTTTGCTTTCAATCCATAAATGCCCTTCTCCCAGCTTTGTTTCCAGGCCGTGGAATATAGCATTTTCTACTATAGGCTGCAGGATCATCTTTGGAATACTGCAATTTAAAGATTCATCTGTCATTTGATAAATAAATTTGAATCTGCCGTCAAACCTTGCCTGTTGAATCTGCAAGTAGTATTTGGTAATTTCAATTTCTTCATACAGTCTAACAATATATTCACCTTTAACACTATATCTGAAAATTTTTCCAAGGGCTTTTACCATAGCCGCTGTTGTATATGCACCTTCATCTGTAGCACTCGATCTCATTACTTCCAAAGTATTATATAAAAAGTGAGGATTAATCTGACTCTTTAAGTATTCCAGTTCGGATTTTTTCTTTTCCAGTTCTGTTGCATAAAGCCTGGTTGTTGTAGTTACCAGTCTATGGGTAAGATCATCTATCTCGTCAAGGAGCCCATTAAATTCTCCGGCCATGATTACTATTTCTTCGTAACCTTCAAGATTGATTCTTTGTTTCAATCCTTTCAAATTCCCTGATTTTAATGATGTAATGAATTTCATGAATTTTTTAAGGGGGCTTACTATATTGTTAATTATTACTGCAAATGGTATGGAGAGAAGAAATAATGCTATTACAAAGAATGCAATAGTTAGTGTCCTTGCCCATTCAAGGTCGTAAAAAAGTTTTTCCTCAGGTACGACACTTATAATTTTGCCATGCATTTCGCGAAGATCTTCCTTATTTATAACATACCTTTTTCCATCTGCTTTTGTTACATATCTTCCTGACTTATAGCCTGCATAGCCAGCAATTTGTTCTGTGTTTTTATCTAATGATGATAACTGGCTTGTAGAATATATTTTATTATTTCTATCCAATAAGTAGAAACTCGTTGCTGACTCATGTAAACTTTTGTCAAAATCAAGGCTTAATGCTTTAGCGTCAAATACTATAGCTGCAGTCCCTATTCTTGACCCAGTAATATTTCCGCTGAGTATGGAATACATGTTAGATGCTATTATAAAGCAATCTCTAAATTCATCCTTAATATAAAATCTTTTTACACCAGTATAATAATGATCGTTTTTTATGGGCAGATTTCTGATTGTTTCTTTAACCTCGTCATTTTCACCTTTTAAAAAATACACTTTTTCTCCATTTTCATCAAGCAATACAAAATCAATTATTCCTTCATTCATCTCCGAAAGAGTAATAAAAAAGTTATTAATATCATCATACATTGAGAATCTCTCTTCATCATCCTTTTCAATGGTATAATTTTGAACAACCCGATTATATGCTATGCTGGTAAGAAGCCTGTCCATAAAATCGCAATTGCCGACTATATTTTTTTTGACCTGGAACATGATATTGTCTGTGTACTCATTATTGTACTTAGCTACAACTTTGGAGACATCAAAATATATAGAAAGAATTATTATAAGCATAATAATTCCGGTGGATATAGCAAGCAAAAGTAATTGTGTCCCTATGGACAGTTTTTTTAGAAAATATAGCATTAATATACCCTCCTTTAATCAAGAAAATTCGCTTCGCTCATGACCTAAAACAATGATGCGAATTTTCTTGTTCGCTAGGGAACCCTAGGTTCCCTTCGACGGATTCTGCTTCATTAATGTTTATTGCAGAATCCTGAGCACCCTCCTTAAACCGGGAAGGGGAATCCCCTTTCCAAACCCCAGTATAGGGACCTTTTAGGAGATTTATAAATTCCTATACCCCAAGCAAACCATATGTCAAGCCCTTTGTAATGCAGAATTATATTTTTATATTATCATAGTTTGGCTGCATATGTAAAGCTGTAAGGTAAAGGAGGGAGCGGGGGGAGCTTAGGTGTTTCGGAGCTAGTGACTTAGGAGCTTCGGTGTTTCAGCGTCAAAGCAGTTCCGGTCACATGCTGTCATATCCCGGGCGTTCAACGGTCATGCCGATATACAAAAACAAGGCTTCCACCGGAGTGAAAGCCTTGTCTTTTTAACGTTTGCAGTATTTTAAAATGTTAATCATTATGTTCTATAATGCTATGTTCTATAATGCTATATAATGATTTATATTATTCCTATTTTATTTCTTAGAAATTTGTATTATTTTATATTAGCTTTAGCACATGCTTCGTTAATCTCTTCAATAAGTTTATCATATCCATTTGCACGATAAGAACTAACTATTTCGTTCCAGGTTTTTTCTACATTATCGCTTAATAAGCACTTAATGATAATTTCACCGGTCCTTGCAGTTGCCTTATCCTTACTTGGTACGTCAAGGAGAGGTATTCTTAAATCTGTTGGAACTGGTTTTGCATTTGCTTGCAGCCAGTCATTTAAATCACTGGACATTTTCTGGAGTTCAGGATTTACTGTAGGAGCTGACCACTGGCGTGTACCACTCCATTCAGCAATAAAACCGCATTTAACAAATGGATACGATACTGATAGAGGAATATCCTTTCCTTCTCCATCTTTTTGAGGAGTAAGAACAATTTTACCGTCTTCTTTATGCCATTCCTTTCCTTCAATACCAAAGTGGATTAAATTGTAGCCTTCTTCATCCAGTACATAGTCAAATAATCTCATTACTCTGTCAGTTTTCTTGTCATCACATTTTGCATTAATATAAGTTTCTGACCATGCCGGATTGCTAATGTGCCTATAGTAATTTCCATCTGAATGTTTAAATGGCTTCAAAATTGTAACTATGTCTTTATATTTTATGTTTTCGTTAACTTTTTCAAATTGTGTCTGTACATAGCCAAGTGTTGAAGGAGTTACATCATGAGCATAAGCTCCTGCCTTACCTGCTGCAAACTTATCTCTGCCTTCTTCACCTTTAAGAGTTGCTAAATCTCTATCCAGTCCGCCTGCATCATAAAGTCTCTTTAATTCTTTCATTCCAGTTAAGCAATCCTTTGTCATAAAAGCAGGTATCCATTTCCCTGGATTTTCCTTGTCTCTTACCCAGCCTCCACTTTGTATTCCTGGTTCATAACCAAGGAAAAACCAAGTAAGCCAGTCTGAGTTGTAACAGGTCAAGCCGATAGTATCCTTTTTATTATTTTTATCCGGGTCATTTTCTACAAATGCTTTCATCAATGCGATGAATTCATCCATATTTTCAGGTTCTTTTGTTATTCCTACATTTTGCATCCAGTCTTTTCTTAGATGTATACCGGTATCACAGCTCCAATCATCTATATCAAGATGGTTTAGCCTTGGTATTGCATAGATTTTGCCATTAGGATCACCAATGGGGTACTTGTATATGTCAAATCCGGGTGAATTCATAATTTTATTAATTTGAGGATATGGACTCAAATCAGATGGAAGTGGTCTAACTATACCTTGTTCTATCCAATTTTTGTAGTTTGCGGTTCCTATAACATCAATAGCAAATATATCAGGTAATTGTGAAGATGCTGCCCAAATCTGTATTTTCTGGGTATAATCATCCCATGTTACATTCATTGGCTTAATGGAAATATTGAGCTCATTATAAATTTTTTCTCTTACTGCATCAGGTGCTTCTGTTATTGCCTGCCCAATTCCCCACAAAGCAAATGATATTTCAATTTTTTCACTTAATGGATTGCTAGCTTCTGTTTTATTGCTCGTCTGCGCATTAGTGCCTGTCGGTTCATCTTTCCCATTTTTCTTTTCGCAGCCTGCAAGCAAGCCAAAGATCATGCCTACTACTAATAAAATGACAATGACTCTTTTTACTTTTTTCATTAACTGTACCTCCTTGAAATATTTTTTATATAATAACAGTTTTAGACTGTTATTTACCGGTAATAGTATTTCTAGCTATTATCAGCTATTATCAGCTATTATCAGCCATTATCAGCCATTATCAGCCATTATCAGCTATTATCAGCCATTGTTTAGCCATTGTTTAGCTGCTGTTTAGCTGCTGTTTAGCTGCTGTTTAGCTGCTGTTTAGCCATTGTTTAACTATTCCTTAACTGCTCCAAATAAGATACCCTTTGTAAAATGCTTCTGTATAAAAGGATAAACGCATAGGATGGGAACTGTAGCAACAGTAATTATGGCCATCTGCAGGGCTTTTGTATATGTAGGTCTGTTATTGCGTGCTATTTCAGCTCCTATAGGGCTTGCCATTATTTGAGCAAAGTCTAGTATAGCTTCTCTTAGTACAAGTTGTAAAGGGAAAAGTTTTCTATTTGAAATATATAGTAAAGCTGTATAATAATCATTCCATCTATCTACTGCATAAAATAATGAAATTGTAGCAATTACTGGTGCAGACATAGGAAGAACTATTCTATATAAGATATAAAGGTCGTTTGCGCCATCTATTTTGGCTGATTCTTCTATGCTGGCCGGCAATTCTTTGAAAAAATTCTTTAGTAATATAAGGTAAAAAGAATTTATTGCTCCAGGTATTATCAGAACCCAAATTTTATCTATTAATCCAAGTTTTTGTATTGTTAAGTAATATGGTATAAGTCCACCTGAAAAGAACATAGGAACCAGGATAAAGTTAAACATCATTTTATTTCCGGGTACGAAACTTTTTGAAAGCGCGTACGCTGATGCAGTGGAAAAGATCATGCTTAAAACTGTGCCTGTGACTGTTATAAATATGGAAACAAAAAATGAACTCAAAAACATTTCTCCCTTAAAAACAAGCTTATATGCATCAAGATTAATGGATGTGGGAAATATGTATATTAAGTGCTTCTGTACTGCTGCATAATCGGCAAATGATATTATTACTACATAATAAAAAGGAAATATAGTTATTACTGCAAGAATTATCATAATAATATAGTTAAATGTATCAAAACCATCTTTCTTAATTCTATAGCTGGAATAGTCCATTCTGAATCCTCCTTAATAAATTCCTTTGCCGGTAATTTTTTTAACAGCCAAATTACCTGCAAATAACATTATAAAGTTTACTACTGATTTAAATAAACCAATTGCAGTTGAAGAAGCGAAATCAAGACCTGTGATAAAAGTTCTTCTGAAAATATATGTATCTATTATATCTGCTTTATCGTAAACAGCTGCATTGTACATATTAAATATCTGGTCAAAGCCGGCATTCATTATGTTGGCGATTGCCAGTATAAGCATAACCCCTATTACGGACTTTATGGCAGGCCAGGTAATGTACCGCATAAGCTGAAACCTTTTTGCACCATCTACAATGGCAGCTTCATACAACTCAACACTTATTCCTGCTATTGCTGCTAAATATATTATAGTACCCCAGCCGGCTTCTTTCCAATTGTTGGTGATATAAAGGAGTCCCCTGAAAGTAGAAGCCTGGGTTAGAAAATGGACCTTTTTAAGACCCAAAGCAGCCAGTATTTCATTTAGAACACCTGCATCTCCTAGCAAGTTGAAGAATATACCTGTTACAACAATCCAGGATAGAAAATGTGGAAATGTCAATACCGTCTGTATAATGCGTTTTGTACTATCTTTTCTTATTTCATTTAGCAACAAAGCAAGTATTATTGGAACAGGAAATTGAAATATTATTCTTTGGATACTTATAATTATTGTATTTGAAAAAGCTTTCTGAAACTCCATATTACTTAGCAACTCATAGAAATGTTTTAATCCGTGCATGGATGTCCATGAGCTTCCGGTAATTCCTTTCGCAAAGTTGAGGTCTTTAAATGCCAATTGTATCCCATATAATGGTACATATGAAAATATAAAGTATAATACAAACGTAGGAATAAACATTATATAAAAATACTTACAGTCAAGTATTTGTTTCCAAAGCGGCTTGTTCTTTATGGGTATAATATTGATGTTTTTTTCGCTAATTTTAGTATTACTCATTAAGTTTATACGCTCCTTTTCCATAACTATTAGTCTTTCCAGATAATCTGGCTTTACATTCCAGATTAACTTCACTTTTCAGATTAGCTTCACTTTCCAGATTAGCTTCGCATTTCAGATTAGCTTTGCTACAATTATTATATAGCAACTCTTTGTTTATGAGTATGTAATAGGATTAGATATTTTCGGAATGTTTTTAGAAATGTTATTTTTTGATCTATATTATTTATAACAATATTATAAAAAATATAGAAAAATGGGGACGGTTATAACGAAACTAGAGAACCGTCCCCATGTCTAGAGAACCGTCCCCATGTCTACTACATCAAAACTTTTAGCATAACCATCCTTGGCCACCAGTCATCATTGCTTTCCGAGCTAAAAAATCCATCTGCTTTTTTACTTTGCAGGGTCCAGCCAATCCATTTCTCCACTTTTTCCAGTAAAGGTGAAGTATGTTAAGAATTATTAGCCGCTTCTGCCGTTTTGGGGAGTTGAATTTAAAATAACTGATACTTTCATGTCAACTCTCCGATTCCTTTGGTATTAGGTTTACTGCAAAATCCTCCGCATTTTTCAATTTTATAGTTCTTGTAGCCATATTTAAATGCCTCCAATAACTTTTGTTCATATAATGGGTTTTGTATAATAGCATCTATACCCTCATTTACTTCCTTCGCATATTGATAACATTGCATGGCTGTATCGTAATTGATCCATTCAAAACTATCGCCGGGATACCTAATCTCAATATAAAAATCATTTAAAAACCTGCATTGCTTAGTTAAGGATTTTAATTCCGGGAATGTTTTTACCAGTTCTCTTAATAAGGCGTTTAAATTATGGCTTTCACTTAGTCTTGTTTCAAACGGTAAATCAAAGGTAATAAACAAATGCTTCAAAATTTTTTCAACTGCTTGAGTACAACTTGCCGCACAATTGTTATAACAGCCAATATCACTGTCCAATTTCGAGTCGATGCCGATTTGGGCAAAATATAAATCACTTACTGCAATATCATATTAACTACCTTTCATACAACACCATTCCTTCCCGTTCAATGTCATTGACTACCGATATGCTTATTTTTTTATTTCGTTCAAAATCCATGCGGTTGAAGAAAACAATGTCATATGGTATATTGGTGACAGATTCCTGCTCTATCAACAAGTCTTCAATTTCATCAATAATATTCAACCGAAAGTTTCTGTTAGCAGGTATTTTATCATTAACAATAACAGCAAAATCTATATCACTTTTATCTGTCATTTTTCCCACAGCACAACTTCCAAACAAATATATTTTTTCTATATTTTCGTTTTCAGTGAACTTTTCCGTCAATAAAAAAATAAAGAATTTATAATCAAAAGGAATATCTAATCCGTCAATTTTTGATTTGATTAACATTTTCACATTAACACTTCCTTTTAACGCTCGTCAGTTCCTGTCCTGTTTTCATTATCTCCAGCAATTTCATCATATACTTGTTGCGTTACATAAACTTTATCAAAAAGATTGCTTAACAGATCCAACTTTTCCAAAAAAGCCAGCCCTATTAATGGAGTAGTAATTCCTTCTTTTTGTAATATGAAACTTCAGCGTTCTAAGCAAAACACTCCATACAACGGGACACTCTTAATATTATTTTCAAATCCAAAATTTCTGGCAGATATCCGAATTGAATATGGCGGTTTATATAATGAAACAAAAGCAGCAAGACTTTTTGCCCGTACATTATCGGCAGATTTTACCTCAATCGGAATTATATTTCCCTCTCTATTTTGTATTACAAAATCAAGTTCTGCTTTGCCGGGTGAACTCCAATAATATGGTACAAATCCATTTACGTAGACCATGCAGAACGCTCCCTTTTTTAAATGGGAGATGAATGCATGACTACCTTATTTCCCAAATCTATCGCTGCTAATCTATTATAAGAAAGAAAAAACCAAAGCAAATGTCAAAAAATCCAAAAAAAGTTTTTGAAAAAGATTGAAATTTTCTCTTGCATATACAAGCAAGATATGGTATTATCTAATTAAAGAACATTTGTTTGACAAGGGAGGTGAAACTATTGGCAACTATAACTTTTTCTGTTAAGTTAAAGAAACCTACAAGAGTTAAACACAGACAGTGGGTTGAAGATCAG
>DAOSDD010000164.1:0-10071 GCA_035362115.1 Clostridiales bacterium
CAACAGGTGCAGAGTTGTCAAGATACAGGCTCTGACTGTATGCTGTTTTTTCGTTTCCTGCAGTATCTTTAGCAATTGCAATTACCTGGTATACACCGGATACACTATCAAGTGCAACAGTATCACCATTTTGAATTGCTGCAAATTCGCCACCATCTTCACCGGCTTTTATAAATTTATATTTTAAATCTGCAATACCATTTAAGTCAGTTGCATTAATAGTAACACTTACCGATGTATACATACTCATATCAAAATATGAAGAGCTAAATGATATCTCAGGTAAAACCTTATCAATATTTGAAACACTTGCAGCAGCAGTTCCTTTATTTCCGGCCTCATCGCTGAATTCAAATATAAACTCACCGTTTGCGGTAAATTCATAGATGCGGCTGCAGTTATTGTTTGTTATTGCAACAGGTGAACCTCCATCATCAAAACTTATAGTTGCGATAACATTTTGATTAGTTAAATGTGTTATATTATAGTTTACCTGTGCTACAGGTACATCCCTATCAATCCAGTCAACTGTAACAGTTTTTACTGCTTTATTTCCTGCACTGTCTTTTATTATAAAATCATAGCTGCCATTTTCAGTAAATGTGTAACTGCTGCCGTTTTCATAAATCACCTGACTTAAATTGTCAGCAGCCGTAATGTTTACTGATACATCTTTGTTAGTCCAATTCTTTGTTGAATATGTTATATTTGTAACTGTTGGTTCTGTACGGTCAATCTTTACTAAAACTTCACCTTTTCCAACAGTTTCAGTTGTTAAATCCAAAACTTCGTAAGTTAATATACCATACTCACAAATTGCGTATTGATTTTCAGCGGTTTCTGCAATTTCTTCATCATTAAATTTGACATTTTGGATAGCCGCTCCATCCTGAGGAGTTAATGTTACTGTAACGTCTTCATTTGTCCAGTTTTCATTGCTTAAGTCTACAGTTGCCACAGGCTGGTTTCTGTCGATCCAGGTTACTGATGCAGTTTTTGTTCCTGTATTTCCCGCAATATCACTAAATTCAAATGTAAAATCGCCGTTGTCAGTAAAGGTATACTCACTTAAACCGTTATTATTTGTAATTACAGCATCTTCATTAAAGTTAATACTTGCAACAACGTTCTGTGCAGTTCTGGCTGAAGGCGCATAGGATATATTGGCCATCGGAGCAGTGTTATCTAAAATCAGGCTTGGGCTTGCAACCCTCTTTTCATTTCCCGCATTATCATATGCTGTTACTTCCAATGTATATGTTCCATCACTGTATATCCCATCACCATATGTCCCGTCAGCATTGTCTAATGTTACTGTATCACCATTTTCGCAAGACTTATAACTTGCGCTTTCACCTTCTTTTACAAATCTATATTTTATGCTATTAATCCCGTTTATATCTGTACCCAGTATTTTAACACTTGCACTTTTATGGGGCTTAAGGTCAAAATCATCAGATATGAGGCTTATCTCGGGCGGGGTTTTATCAATGTTGTTAACTGCTGCTTTGATGCTCCCTGCGTTTCCTGCTTTATCTGAAAATTCAAATGTGTATTCTCCGTTTGCAGTAAACTTGTAAGTATTTAATCCATTATTGTTTGTTATGCTTACTGGTGAACCGCCTTCATCAAAGGATACAGTCGCTGTTACGTTTTGATTTGTCAAAGCAGTGTTATCGTAGCTTACTTTTGCAACAGGGACATCCTTGTCTATATTTGAAACCTTTACAGTTTTGGTTGTGCGGTTGCCAAGACTGTCATCTATTATAAACCCAAACTCACTATTTTCGGTAAAGACATGACTGCTTCCATTTACATAAACCACATCATTATAATCATCGGTTGCACTAACAGTAGCAGTTACATTCATGTTTGTCCAGTCGGTTGTTGAATATGTGACATTTGTTATGGTTGGTGGATTTTTGTCAATTCTTATAACTACTTCATTAGAAGCTATTGTACCGGTTATACTGTCACAGACCTGATAAAAAAGCCTTCCATATCCGCTTACTTTATACTGATTATTGCCTAGATCAGTTACATAATCTGAATATTCATGGGAGATATTGTTAAACTTTAACACTTCAATAAAGCAATCAGCAGGAATATTGATTTCTACAATCACATCTTTATTGGTCCATTTCTCAGCGTTTAAAGCTTCTCCATTTTCGTTTTTAAGTGTTACAGAAACCCTGGGAGGATTTCTGTCAATCCATGCAACCGTTGCAGCAGCAGTTCCTGTGTTCCCTGCTTCATCAGTAAATTCAAAGGTAAAGCTGCCATTATCCGGGAAGGTATATGTATTTAAACCTCCATTGTTTGTTATAGTTACTTCTTCGTCAAATGTTATACTTGCAACAACATTTTGTGCAGTTCTTGCAGAGGGGGAGTATATAATTCCGGCGACCGGCGCTATGTTATCAAGATAAATTTTCTGGCTTGAAACAGTTGTACTGTTTCCTGCTCCATCATAAGCTATAGCACTAACTGTGTATGTACCATTGAGTTCTGTTATCTGAATAGTCTGACCGTTTGTACAGCTTATATAACCAGCTGCAGTTTCACCGTCTCTAACAACTGCGTATTTTAAACTGCTTATTCCATTTGCATCACTTGCATTAATTGTAATATCGGCTGATTTATGCTTTTTACCGTCAAATTCATTAGACGCAAAAGAAATCTGCGGGTTTATTTTGTCAATATAGTCAACCTTTGCTGCGGCTCTTGCTCTGTTCCCCGCTCTATCTACCGCAATAAATTCAAAACTTCCGTTTTCGTTAAAAGTCTTTTGGCTTACTGTTTCAAAACTTACATCCGATACATTGTCCTTTGCAGTCGCTGTTACGGTAACAGAGCTGTTTGTTAACTTAGTAGCAGAATATGCAAGCTCAATTTGAGGCGGAGTAACATCATAATAATATTTAACGTTTTTGTACTCAGAAACATTTCCGCAAACATCCTTAAATCTTGCATATATTATATGTTCACCTTCAACTTTATTAAAAGAAACGGTTTTTTGCTCTGCAAGGTCTTCCCATTCACCCTCTGCATTATCAATTTTAATTTGCATAAAAATGCTGCTGGAATAATCATCCGTGGCATTAATATTAATTGTTACATTATTATTGTTTGTATAATAAATATCAGTCGCTTTTGAAATTTCACCAGTTGGAGCAGCAGTATCAGCAATAAAGGCATTTGACTTAAACACTGTTTCATTTCCCGCCTCATCTGTTGCTGCTATATACAGGTATTTGGTTTTATCAAGGTTTTCAATTGTAATGCTGTTCCCCTTTAAATCCATAAGCTCCGAAGGTGCAGGGAGCACTTCACTGTCTGAAAGTACATATTTTATAGTCAATTGGTCATAAAGGGTTATCTCGTCACTTACATTAATTACTACATCGTAACCTGCTTTTCCTTCATTGCCTGAATTACCGTTTGGTGTAATAGATACACCAGGAGCCTTGTTATCAATATTGAAGCCATCCGTGCTTGCAATTCCAATATTTCCGGCGTTGTCTACAGCTTTTATATGCAGATAATATGTTCCGGAAACACCTGATGGAGTTGTAAGGCTTGTTTCGGTAGTAACTACCCATGCTTTATCATCAATGACAGGCTTTGTTGCAGAAGTACTCCAGATGTAATAGTAGCCTGCAACACCTGATTTTACATCTGTTATAGCAAAGTCCACTGTATAACTTTTCTGGAAGGCTGCTCCCTCTGTCCGGACAAAAGCAACTTGGGGTGCAACACTGTCTACAATAAGATTCTCAATTGTTTTAGTGCTTATATTGCCAACCTTATCTGCTGCAGTTATAGTTAATGTGTAAACACCATCTACCTGGGGAATTGAAATCCCATCACCTGCATTACCTGTAAGTGCAGCGGCATTGCTTTCATTTTTCCACACATAAGTAGATGCCTCAAGCCCTGAGTGTGAATCTGTTACCGACGCTGTAACTGAGCTTACCAGGTCCGTACCATTTATTTTGGTCGCGCTTGCACTGATTACGGGAGCATCAAAATCAAAATAGTATTTGTATGGTGATTTCTGTGCGTCTTCATTATTAACATTATCTACCAGTTTAACATACAATTCATATGTTCCCGAATTTTTAGGTAATATTACCTTATTTGTACTTGTATCTACATTAGCTGCTGAAGGATATGAAGGAGTACCATTGACGGATGTCCATGCAGCATATATCTCCTTCACACCTGCAATGTTATCAGTTGGTGAAAGAGTAACATCAAAAGCTTTCTGCCAGCTGCCTGGTGTGCCTGGTACGGCTGAAAAAGTTGTTGCTGGAGCTATTGTATCTATGCTGATATATTTATTATTTAAAAAGCTGTTATATGCACTGGAACTATAACCTGCCGATTCTGTTGCATAGTTTGATACACTATCATAAATGCCGGTAAAATCAATTGAGGTGATTGCCAGATTTTTTTTATCCTCTCCCTTTGCTATGGTGTAAAAGAAGCTTGCTATTTTAGTATCAGTTTGGGTCTTTTTAATATAGTTTGCACTTTTTCCATTGCTTAGGTTTATTTTGGGTGTTCCATTAACCCATATATATTCATGGAAAGTAACATCAAATTGCAAGGTTTCTCCTGCTTTATACAGTGCATTTGTACTTGCAGTTGTGGTAAAGCTTGAAACCTCCGGGGGCTTATTATCTACATAAAACCCGTTAGATAGGTTTAGTGTTACCGGAATTGTGGTACAAGAATTTCCAGCATCATCTTTCACAGTAATACCGCTTAAACCAGTAATTGTAACAGACAAATTGTCTCCCGGTGTTGTTGTACCCGGCAAGGTTAAATCATAATAAAGTGTTGTTCCATCATCACTTTGTCCTGCGTAAGTACAGTTTGTATTGCTGCTTGTGTTAAATTCCTGTGTACTTATTTTAAATTTAATATAACCCTGGCTGATAACATTAACAGGTTCTGTAAATTGAACTTTATACCGGATTTTCGTACCCATCTTATATTTTGCAGGTTGGGTTACAGGAATAGTTGCAATATATGTGGGTGCTGTGGTATCTTTTACTGTGAGCACAAAATTTCGCATTGAAGGATGATATCCTGAAAGGCTGTCATCGTTTTTTGCTTGATATATAATATATTTTGTGCCCTTTGGCACAGTGTAGTCAGTAAATGACAGTTTTTCATTATGGTTTCCCGTCTTGTATTTGCCATATTCTACTATTTTTTCTCCCAGGTATGTGTTTGATGCACTATAAAAAGTTGTTTTTAAATATGCCCACATGGAGCATGTAATCTGAGCCCAAAAATATCCACTGGCATCTATCTTTATTTCTCCATTATTCATACGATATACGTCGCGATCTGAAAATGTAAATGTCTGACTTGCATACATGGGATCATTGGAGAGTCCTTTAAACTCACCACCATAAGAACCATCATTCCACTTAGCATTTGTTAATGCCCAACCACTTGAGCTAGATGGAGTTGGATTGTTGAGCACATTGATGTTATAGCCATATGCGCTAACTATGGTTGTCTTGTTAACAGATAAAATTAATGTAAAAATTAACATTAATACAATCAGCAAGATACTGCTCTTTAAAAACCTCTTTTTCATATTATCATTCCCCTTTCTTGATCCAGATCAAGTCATATATGCTTTTTTGCCAAAAAAAGCAACTTTCAGAATTTCTTAAACTTAGTTCTTTTTCTCTATTTGGCAAAATCTCAATTTCTTCGCTGGTGACATGCTCTCCCATAAAAATTAAAATACCTTTGGTGGTTTCTTTCTTACTGTTATACAGCGTAAATTTCTGCTCATCCAGGTAAGTAATATATACCGGATTGTCATTTTTAAGATTGTTTAATAAAAGCTCAATATTCAAAGCTCCATTTCCATAGCTTGTATCATAGCCTTTATCGCCAAAATCAATTGATGCTCTCTTTAAATACTTCATAAAAAGCCATACTGACATTCGTTTGTTGAAGCTTTTTGCTATTGCTGCCATACCCGATATTTTAGCTGCTGCAAAGCTTGTGCCTGGTTCTTTACTGGATGTTACAACAAAAACCGATTCGTTCCTCTGAGAAAAGCTTGAAACCAGATTATTTTCATCAACTGAACCAACACCAATTACATTTTCATAGCCTGCCGGATAATAAACTTTGCTTTGCTTATAATTCAGCTCGCCATCATTTCCTACCGCCGATACAATAATTGCTCCTTTATTTGCTGCATAATCAACAGCAGCTTTAAGCTCACCTGAATGGGGCATTCCTATACTTATATTTATAACATCGCATTTAAAGTCATCTACTGCTTTATAAATAGCTGCAATAACAGCTGAATTATCTGTTATCTGATTAAGCTCAGTGCATTTAAGCGGAATGATTTTTACATTTGGTGCGATTTCTAATATAATGTCCGAAATAGCAGTTCCATGACCTTTATTATCAGTTGTGTCTGTATTATTATGGAGGTAATTAAACCCGGTCAAGACATTTTCATTTGTTTTATTTACTCCTGAATCAATAATTCCCACACGGACACCATACCCGGAAACATATTCGTAACCATATCCGTAACCACATTCACAACCATATTCTTCCTCTGCCACACAAACTGTGTTTATACATAGCATTGCGCATACTAATACAATTATAAATTTCTTCATACTACACCCTCTTATATGTAAGAATTCGTAACCAGTGTGGAATAATACTTTTCACTACAGAAACATAGGTGTTTTCTTCCACAGCTGCGCAGCCTGCAACCCATTCAACAGGCTTTTTCAAGCTGCCCCTCGGGAATATGGGGATTCTTTTTCCCGTATCAGTTATAATAACGTCCTGTTTGGCATACTTCCTTGCAAAATTACCGATTTCTCCGATAATTCTATAACCACCTTCCGGATACATTTCCTCCATTTTTTTATTTGTATAATATGTTATTCTACTGCGGCTGTTACGCTCTGTCATGCAATTAGTATAATTAGGTTTTAGGTAAAACTGGTATTCCATATATTCATCTCGCTTTCCGTAAAACCGCAATATATTGGGCTCATTAACGATAGCCACTGGTATATATTCCCTCAAATTTTAAAAATGTGCCTCAATACATCTTATTTTATATTATAGAGAAAAAATTTAACGAATTATGTCAATGGTGAAATCGACCATTTTTTTGCCGAAATTGGCATGAAAAGAAAAGGTAATTTATTTTTCTGGTACAGCCACTGAAAGGATAAACTCTTTTTCATTATACTCTATTTTTACTATGCCTCCGTATGATGCTACCACCCTCTCGATATTCCGTATACCAAGACCGTGAGACTTTCCGCTCTTTGTAGAGATAAGATGCCCGTCTCTGGCTTCAACATTGCCGCTATAGGAATTTGTCAACTTTATGAGCATTTGTTTTTTCATTGTTCCCGCTTTAATGGTTATATACATTTTTTCATGGTTTTCCATTTGTTCGCATGCGTATACGGAATTTTCCAGAGCATTTCCAAGGACAATACAGAGGTCACTATCACTCATAACAGACTGCCTGTTGATGCTGCAAAAGCTTTCAAAGAAAATCCCGCTCTCCTTCGCCCGCAAGTAATAATATCCGATAATGGAGTTAGCTATAGTATTCTCACAGAATATCGGTAATTGCTCTCTATCAGTTTTTTCGTTATATTCACCTAAAAATACCCTCAATTCATCAAATTTATTCTCATCGGCAAGCCTGCTCATTGCTCTGATAAAATGACGGATATCATGTTTCATCTCCCGGATTTCATTCATCTGTCTGCTCAGTGTATCATAATATTCCTTCTGCATTGCAATCTGGTTGTTTGCCAGCTTCAATCTTGAGGAGGATATTGTGAAATCATCGTAGAGGTCAACGCTGCGCATTGCATAAACAAAAATCATTATTAATGCAAACAAAGCGAATAAAATCAGAAGAATTAAGGACATGTCAATGTATATTTTTCCATTGATGTAATAACTGTCCAATGTCAGTCCTATTATAACAATGATTATATCCCAGAAAACTACCATACCAAATTTCTTCATAGTATGCCGTCCACGGTAGATTTTAAAGAATATATAGAGATCCAAAACATAGGTGAGCATGGGTATAAGTAATGATAGGTAATTGTTATAAATGCTCTTCGGCACAAGCAAATAGATGAGATACAGAAAAATATAATGTATCAGGAAATACATTTTCTCGCGCTTGTTAAATTCAATGCCACACTGTTCCTGCACAAGGAAAATCAGCAAATATTTCAGGACAAAGGTTGTAAAGTACATTAGTTCATTTGTTGACTCATAGGAGAGGTTTAGGAACAAAACGGGCTGCCATAAACTGTAAAATTCCGATGTCAGCATAACACGCATCAGAATGAATATGACCATAACCGGAAGCCATATGGAATGTAGTTTTCGCCGGATAGTCACTATATACATTATGAGCAGGCTTAAAAGCGAAAACAGCACTATTCCAAACAAAATAAACCGAACTGCGTTTCTGAAGCTGTTTTCTCTAATAATTTGGTTATAATCCCACAGGACAGGCGTCATATAAAGTCCTGAAAAACGTGCATTTGCAACCTCTATTACTATTTCGTGCACCATTCTATTAGAAAGTACCAAAGGGTGTAAATCTGCTTTCGGAGTCGTAAATATCTTTTTGGTGTCTTTAGAAACAATACCACTTTCAGCAGCAAGCTGCCCGTCGATGAATGCTCTATATGCTCCGCCAAAGTCCGGTATAAACAATGTAACAGCATTGTCATACTCAAGGCCTGTCATGGTGAGTTTATAACTTCCGAACCCTTCCGCAGATAAACTACCTCTCTCAATCCTATATTTTGACCATGAATCCGGCACCTTAATTATTAAATCCGGAATATAAAGCTGATCAGGTTCTGACGCAATAAAGCGTTTCCAGTAAAATTCCCACTCTCCATCCAAATAAATCTTCCCGTCGGCCGGATTGGCAGCTGACAAATCCATTCTGGCATTTATAGCCTTAGGTGCACCGCTAATATCATGATAATAATATGTATATACAGCCGGTAGATTCATAAAAATGACTGTCAGAACAAAACCCAGAATAAGAAACCATTCACGCTTAATTTCTTTTAACATTTTACTATCCTCTATTCATGTGAGTGAAAAGATACTGGAAATACTTATCTTTCGCTATCTTTTGGTACTTTTTTGATATACTGATAATAGCTGGATCAATATGAAAATGATTTTCAGCCATTTCAGTTACGTGGAAAATATTTACAGCAAAGCTCTGATGGCATCGGATAAATAACTCTTCCGGCAGTTGTTTCAGTATCTCATCGAGTTTGGCATAACACCTTAGTATTCTCTTATCTGCCATATAAAAACATATGATCTTATCATTACTTTCTATATATAGAATGTCCCGGCAAAAAATCCGGTACACTGAACCTTTATAACTGAAACTGATTTGCTGCCGGCGTTCACCTATAATGTCCAGCAGCGCCTGATCCAATATGCGGTTTAATTTTTCCCGGTTTAACGGTTTGTTTATGTAATTGAATGCAAATACATCATATGCTTCCCGGTAATGCTCATTACTTGAAGATATAAAAATGATTTTTGCATCCTTCATACTGGCACGTATTTGGCCAGCGGTTTCAATCCCATTCATTCCAGGCATATATATATCCAAGAAAAGGATATCGAACAGGATTTTTGAGTCATGAAAATCATCAAGCAAAGATTCTCCATCGGAATAAGTTGAAATCTGGAAAGAAGGATCATATGAATACAAAGCCTCCGTTAGTTCCTTGATATCTTCCCCTCTGTCATCGCAAATGCCAATTTGAATGGGCATAAAAAAGATCCTCCCTTTAAACCACAAATACATTTTCAGAAACTTTTAATTTCATATCTCTATCTTTATCTTTAATGGTGCTAATCTATATTTATATATTTTATTCACCCAATACAGTAAAGTCAATCAGTTTTTCTTAATTAGGGCACATTTTCTTCCTATGATACAAAATATGGCAGCATACGATTTCCCGAGTATAAAAT
>DAOSDD010000165.1:0-10066 GCA_035362115.1 Clostridiales bacterium
CAATAGGAGTAAACGGCTTTAAGAATATTGGCGGCAACATTAAACAATTCATATCATTAAGGTATGGACAGGTAGAAAAAAGTATTTTGCAGAAATGTCCATACATTAAGCATGCAACTGTAAAATATTTACCTCCAAATAAAATAATGATTCAAGTGGAGGAAAGGACTCCTGTTGCATTAATTCCATATATAGGTGCTTTCCTGCTGGTTGACAGGGAAGGATATATACTTGATACTGCAACTGGAGACGAAGGAATTCTTTTGCCGAAAATCAAGGGATTAAACTTCACAAGCTATCAGATTGGACAAGCACTCAATATTGAAAATAGAGATAAATTTGATGAACTTATTATTTTAGTAGATACATTGACTCAGGAAGATAAAAATGATAACTTTAAAATTGTAGAAAAGATTAATACAATAGATATTAGTGATAGCAATAATTTATATTTATTTATAGATTCAAGAATAATTGTTAATCTTGGTAGTTTAGACGATTTGAATTACAAGATTAGATCGTTGCATCAAATATTTTTTAAAAATATTGGTGAAGGTGAAAAAGGGTTTTCAGACTATACAGCTGGTGATTATCCTGTATTTATACCCGGAGGCGGATAAAAGCCGCGAAGATGCATTAATACTTGATATTACCGTGTAGATATGGAGGTTATTATGATTCCAATAATAGGATTAATTGTAGGAATAATAGCTGGGGTATTTATCCCATATAATATTCCACAGCAATATTCAAATTATGTTGCTGTTGCAATACTTGCAGCTCTTGATAGTGTATTTGGCGGGGTCTCAGCTACATTACAGGGAAATTTTGATATGAAAATTTTTCTATCAGGTTTTTTTGGCAATGCATTACTAGCAGCAGGACTTGCATATATTGGTGACCAGCTGGGTATTCAAATTTATTTAGCTGCTGTTTTTGCTTTCGGCAACAGATTATTTTTAAATTTCGCAATAATTAGAAGAAGTATATTGAATAGAAGGACAAAAAAAGATAATATAAAAGAGAGATAGTATATCATGGGAAGGTAACTTTATTTTAACTTCCGACAGGGGGAAAAAAAGTGGAGGATATAATTGTTGGTATCGATATTGGTACTACCAAAGTTTGTACTTTAATTGGAAAGGTTAATAGGACAGGGCAGATGGAAATATACGGTAAAGGCTGTATACCCTGTGATAGTGTAAAAAAAGGAGTAATTATTGATATAGAAGCTGTATCCAAAGCAATCAGACATTCTGTTGAACAAGCCGAGAATAGCTCGGGAATGAGAATCGGATCAGCATATGTTAATATATATGGTACTCACGTAAGCGTTTTAAATCATATTGATAGCATTGAAGTTTCAAGTGAAAACAGGTTAATTACAACCAACGAACTTGACAGACTGTACAACCAAATAGAACATATTTCAATTCCTGAAGGCAGCCAGATTATTGATATTATTCCAAGACAATATGTTATTGATGGGTATGATGGTATAAAGGATCCTCTTGGTATGTCAGGGCTTAATCTGGAAATTGATGCGGATATTGTTGTAGGAAAACTCACTTCCGTGCAAAATATAATAAAAAGTGTTGAAAAAGCAGGCCTTGAAGTTGATGGCATTATTATTGAATCCTTCGCTACAAGTGAGTTGGCTTTAACATCTGAAGAAAAGGAAATGGGTGTTGTCCTCATTGATGTTGGCGGTGGTATTACTGATGTATCTGCGTTCAAAAACGGTAAGGTGTTAATGTATGATTCCATACCAGTTGGAGGAGACCATATAACAAATGATATTTCAATAGGATTGCATATTTCATATTCTGAAGCAGAGAAAATTAAAAAACAATATGAACTTGCATTAACTACATTGATAAAGAATGACCAGGAAATTTCCGTATATGATGTAAATGATGAAATAACCAGAAACATTAAAGTTTCACAGGTGATTTAAATAATTGAAGCAAGGGTTTTTGAAATACTGTCTTTAAGTAAAAGTTTGATTTGCAAATATGAAGACCTGGGGGAATTTGATTCAGGTATTGTATTAACAGGTGGCGGTATATCTTATGTTAATGGAAACAGGCAAATAGCTGGTGAAGTATTTGGATTACCTGTAAGAGTAGCTTCTTATAGAAACTATGCAGGTATATCAAAACCTGAATTTGCTGCAGCAGCAGGTATTATCAAGTATGTTTCATCAAGAAACAAAAGAGCTAGTATTGTGTATAATGTAAAAGATAAGCAAGTGGAAACTGAGCACAAAAAGGATGGTATTTTTAACCGTATTATAAAAGTGCTCGAAAGATGGTTTTTTTGAGTAGGTGAAATGAATTTTCTTGAAATGTACTATTGCACTTAAGCAAATAATAATATATTATTTAATTATTAAGTAAATTTAAAAAGAATAGTATCATTTTGTTACATCACTATAACAAATTGAAGTTAGCATAATTATGGGTCATATTACACGATTATTATGATAAACTAATGATAACTTTAAGGTTAGCGGATTTGCAAAGGTAAAAGTATAAGGGGGAAGAATACGTTGCTGGAATTTGATGTTGATATGGAACAGTTTGCTCAGATAAAAGTTATAGGTATAGGCGGTGGAGGGAATAATGCTGTAAACAGAATGATAAATGCCGGACTTCGGGGCGTAGAATTTATTTCTATAAATACGGACAAGCAGGCATTATTCTTATCGAAAGCCAATACGAAGATACAAATAGGGGAAAAGCTCACAAAGGGGTTAGGTGCCGGGGCAAATCCTGACATAGGCGAAAAAGCTGCTAATGAGAGCAAGGATGAAATCAGCCAGGCTATAAAGGGAGCTGACATGGTGTTTATTACAGCAGGTATGGGTGGAGGTACAGGTACAGGTGCGGCACCTATAGTTGCCCAGGTTGCCAAAGAAATGGGAATACTTACAGTAGGAGTGGTAACAAAGCCCTTTATGTTTGAAGGAAGGAAAAGGATGCAGTTTGCAGAAAGAGGAATTGAAAATCTTAAAGCATCTGTAGATACTCTTGTTACCATACCTAACGACAGACTGCTGCAGGTTGCCGAAAAAAAGACTTCAATTGTTGATGCTTTTAGAATGGCTGATGATATCCTTAGACAAGGTGTTCAGGGCATTTCAGATTTGATAATAGTGCCAGGCCTTATAAATCTTGATTTTGCGGATGTTAAAACAATAATGTTGAATACAGGTCTTGCTCATATGGGTATTGGAAGAGCTTCGGGGGATGGAAGAGCAGAAGAAGCAACTAAGAAAGCAATTGAGAGTCCTCTGCTTGAGACATCTATTGAAGGAGCAAAGGGTGTGCTGCTTAATATTACCGGTGGTGCAGACCTTGGATTATTTGAAGTGGATGTAGCAGCCGGACTGATTGAAAAATCTGCTGATCCTGATGCGAACATAATTATTGGTGCTGTTATTGATGAAAACCTGGAAGATGAAATACTCATAACAGTTATAGCCACTGGCTTTGAGCAAGGACCTATTATAAGAAAACAGGAAAAAACCACAACACCTGAGAAGCCGTCCAAACCTTCTTATGCAGAGAAAGCTCCGCCTGCTATAGATATTAATAATGATGAGCTTGACATACCTACTTTTCTAAGAAGAAACAGATATAAATAACAATTTACTATGAAAACACCATATATAACATATATGGTGTTTTTTTTGCTTGAAAATACTTGATTCTACCGCAAAAACTCATTTTTTGCAGCAAAATCAAGACTTATATTGTCATAATAAAATACAAAATCAACAAGAAATTGTGACAAAATGCTTTAAAAGATAAGTATATAATAATAAAGGTAATAGAGAAGCAACATGAAGCGAAATTGGAAGTTTGAGAAATTATGATGTAGCGTTTGTTATAAATACATAGTTTACTGAATATATGTAATATTAGGGATTGTCTATCCGCTGAAATAAGAATGGATTTTGTATTGATTGCGAGGTATGAGGTGTGGAAATATATCTGGATGTTCTTATATTGGAAAATGTTGTAATGAATTATCTGATTTTATGGACAACAGGTAAAATATTAAAAACACGAACATCCAATATTCGTCTATTTATGGGGGCTCTAATTGGTGCAGCCTATGCAGCATTTCTTGTAATAAAACCGGGACTTGGAACATACTTTTCTGCAACTGCCACAGTTATTCTATCTATAGCAATGGTAGCAGTTACATTTTCACCTGAAAAAATAACTGCATTTTTTAAAACTCTTGTAGTTTTTTATGTATCTACATTCGTATTTGCAGGTGCTACTTTTGCTTTCTTTTATATGAACAATAAGGGTACAATTGTAAGAAATGGGTTATTATATGTATTTTGGGAATCAAAGTGGACGACTGTGGTGCTTTCCATAATAACTTCAATTATTATTTTAAATATATTTCTTGAAGTTATACAGCAGAAATATTTTAAGGAAAAACTAATTACACGTCTGAAGGTAATATTTGATAGCAAAGAAATAGACATGTCAGCATTGGTGGATACGGGAAACTCATTGCAGGATCCTCTAACCAACATGCCTGTTATTGTTGTTGAGTTTACGGCAATTAAGGAAATACTTCCTTCAGAAATATGCAATATATTCGAAGGAATGCATGAGTATGACTTGTCAAGTTTAAGCAGCAGGCTATATGACTCTAAGTGGTTTAACAGGTTTAGGCTAATACCTTTTAATTCACTTGGGAAGGAAAATGGTATGCTTATTGGATTTAAACCGGATTATGTTGTAATTGGCGAACATACTGATAAAAAAGGGGTTAGCGATGTGATAATTGCAATATATAA
Organism: Clostridiales bacterium; assembly: GCA_035362115.1. Classification (GTDB taxonomy): domain Bacteria; phylum Bacillota; class Clostridia; order Acetivibrionales; family DUMC01; genus DUMC01. The sequence goes on from DAOSDD010000165.1 coordinate 4,826, forward strand.
TAAAGTTCTTTCAAAAGGCAAGGATTACAAGGCCCTCCTGGGACCTGACCTTTTATAACATGCATAGAAATAATGATCAAGAAGGAGACTTAAATCATGATTAAATTCAAACATTACAAACTGATATTATATTTGAAATATATAAAGGTTCTGGAGAGATTTGGCTTATACAATGGGCGCCATATACACTACATTGGAGGAAGTGAGGCTTTACCTCCTCCTCTATCCGATGATGAGGAAAGCTGTTTACTGGACCAGCTGGGAAAAAGTGATTACGGAGTAAAGAAAATCTTAATTGAAAGAAATTTAAGATTGGTGGTATATATAGCGAGAAAGTTTGAAAATACAGGTGTTGGTGTAGAGGATCTAGTATCCATAGGCACTATAGGGTTAATAAAGGCTATAAATACTTTTAAACCTTCTAAAAATATAAAATTGGCAACCTATGCTTCAAGGTGCATAGAAAACGAAATATTAATGTACTTAAGAAGGAATAATAAGACAAGGACAGAGATATCAATTGATGAACCTTTAAACATAGATTGGGATGGTAATGAATTACTCCTGTCAGATATTCTGGGTACTGACAATGATATTATACATAGGAGCCTTGAAGACGAAATTGACAAAGAATTGCTTAATGCAGCGCTTATGAAGTTGTCTTCAAGGGAAAAAAAGATTATGGAGTTGAGATTTGGACTTGTTAACGGAGTAGAAAAGACACAAAAAGAAGTGGCAGATATGCTCGGCATATCTCAATCATACATATCAAGGCTTGAAAAAAGAATAATTAACAGACTAAGGAAGGAAATAAACAGGATGGTTTGAAAAACATATTCCGGGTTGCCAGGTTGTAAACATAGAATCGGCTTAAATAGCTATTGATAAAAAAACTATGATTTGTCAAGGGTAATTAGCAAAATTTTGTTTAATGTTTAAGCTGCAAGTTCAGTATAAAAATGACCTCTATGGCAATAATGATACTGACAGAATTCATTTTGCCTGGAGGGTTTTAAATGCATATCAACAAAGTTGAAATTTGTGGAGTAAACACATCAAAATTACCGGTATTAACAAATGAGCAAAAAAAAGTACTATTTGAAAGAATGCATAAAGGTGATGATTCGGCACGGGAAGAATTTATACAGGGTAACTTAAGGCTGGTATTAAGTGTTATTCAAAGGTTTAATAATAGAGGGGAATATGTAGATGACCTCTTTCAGGTTGGATGTATAGGCTTAATAAAGGCTATAGATAATTTCGATGTATCACATAATGTTAAATTTTCCACCTATGCGGTTCCAATGATAATAGGGGAGATCCGAAGATATTTGAGAGACAATAATTCAATAAGGGTAAGCCGCTCTTTAAGAGACGTTGCTTATAAAGCTTTACAGGTAAAAGAAAAGCTTACAAACAAAAATTCAAAGGAACCTACTATTGATGAAATAGCAAAAGAGTTAGAGGTTCAAAAGGAAGACGTAGTTCTGGCTCTTGACGCCATACAGGACCCCATATCATTGTTTGAAGCTGTTTACCATGATGGCGGAGATGCAATATTTGTAATGGATCAAGTAAGCGATGAAAAAAATACTGATGAAAACTGGATAGAAGAGATATCCTTAAAAGAAGCAATGCAAAAATTAAGTGATAGGGAGAAGCTGATATTAAACTTGAGATTTTTTGAAGGACGTACTCAGATGGAGGTTGCAGAAGAAATCGGAATATCCCAGGCTCAAGTATCAAGACTTGAGAAAACAGCTCTTCTTCATATGAAAAAATATATATGATGGCAGGAAAAAGATAATATATCTAATTATAGACAATGGTTATAATATGGTATAAAATAGTATTGCATGCAAACCTGATACTATGATGGGAAATGCAGTATAGTTATGTGAGGTGATAAAGGGTGAACCGTACTAATGACCTCAAGCAGAAGGAAGTTATCAACATATCTGACGGGAGAAGGCTTGGATTTGTAAATGATGTAGAAATTGATCTGGAATGCGGAAAAATTGAAGCAATCGTAATTCCCGGGGGTGGAAGGTTATTTGGTTTAATTGGCAAAGATAATGAGTTTGTAATTCCTTGGGAAAGGATTCGAAAAATTGGTGAGGATATTATACTGGTTGACCTGGATGACAGGTTTATTAAAAAGTATTTTACCTGAAAGTTTGAAATGGGGGGGAATATATGAAATGTCCATATTGCAGTTATGAAGAAGATAAGGTAATAGACTCCAGACCAACTGATGAAGGTACTGCAATAAGAAGAAGAAGAGAATGTTTAAAGTGTCAGAGGCGTTTTACAACATATGAAAAAATTGAAACCATACCGATTATGGTTATAAAAAAAGATAGGAGCCGTCAGCCGTTCAGCCGGGAAAAGATATTAAACGGTTTAATGAGAGCTTCGGAAAAAAGGCCTGTTTCTGTGGCAGACCTGGAAAATATAGTTAATGAAATTGAGAGTCATATATACAATTCTACACAAAAAGAAATAACATCTAAGGAAATTGGAGAAATGGTAATGGGCCGACTCAAAAATCTTGATGAAGTAGCCTATGTCCGTTTTGCTTCGGTGTACAGGCAGTTTACAGATCTAAACAATTTTATGAACGAATTGAGGAAAATACTTGAGGAAAAGAAATAAAGTTATCAAATTAACAATTTGTTAACATATTATTATTTTATTGTGTTATTATAGAAATATATTAGCTTATCCTTCTTTAAACTTGTGAACTTGTTGTCCCCTCCTTTTGTAATTATGAAATAAATATATATAGGAAGTGAAGCAGCGATGTTTGGTGTTACAGAACAAAAAATAGAAAAATGGAAGTCTAAAAATAAAGTTGATAAAATTGTTGAAGCAATGAACCATAAGGATAAGGTAATAAGGTTGGCAGCGATAAAAGCTGGAGCTGGCATGAAAGATGAGAAAATTTTTAATGCATTAGTAATATTTCTGAATGATCCCGATCCCTTAATAAGGGCAGGTTCAGTTGATTCACTTGGCTCCTTGGGAATTGCGAGAGCCCAGGATCATTTGCGATTTGTATCACTGAATGATAGTGACGAAAATGTTAGGGAAAAGGCATTAGAAGCAATGAAGAACATAATAGCAAAAAAAATGTAGGCTGAATAATTTAGTGTATTAAAAACTAGTACACTGGTACATGTTAAAGGAGGGGGCAATAGTTTATTTTGAATAATCATACATATGTTTCTGATTTTTTTATATCATGTCTTTAGTTTTTAACTTCTGTAGTAAAATTCTAACATCTATTTTATTTATATTATATAATAATACTATCTTATCTTAAACTCATTTAACCAACTATCATAAAATATGTAATTTAATACAAATATTGTTGAAATAAACATAATAATAGGATATAATGCAATAAAAAGGTAAATGTTTACTGAATATTAATTTTATATCAGCAATATGAAAGGAATTACTTTATGCTTTCTAAAATAAAAAGCTGTGGTTTAATGGGCATCGATGGGTTTATTATAAATGTTGAAACAGATATTAGCAATGGTATACCGTCTTTTGAAATAGTAGGTCTTGGAGATATTGCAGTTAAAGAAGCAAAAGAAAGGGTAAGGACAGCCATAAAGAATGCCAGGTATGAATTTCCTGTTAAGAGAATTACTGTTAACCTGGCTCCTGCAAATTTAAGGAAAGAAGGTTCTGCGTTGGATTTGCCCATTGCTATGGGTATATTGGCCTGCACAGGTCAAATAGACTCTTCTCTTGTCAAGGATTGCATATTTATTGGAGAACTTTCTCTTGATGGAGATATAAAAGGGGTTAATGGTGTACTTTCTATGGCTTTATGCGCGTATCACGAGGGTATTGGAAATATAATTCTCCCTGCTGATAATGCGGATGAGGCTGCTGTAGTAGAAGGGTTAAATGTATTTCCGGCAAAAAATATATCAGATATTGTATTACATCTTAACGGACATTTAAGAATTAAAAAACACGTAATAGAAATTCGCAATATTTTCTGTAATGATAGTGATAATAATAGTGATAATGACAATGATAATGAAATTTCCGGGGATGATTTCTGTGAAGTGTGCGGTCAGGAAAATGTAAAAAGAGTTCTCGAAATCGCCGCTGCGGGATTCCACAACTTAATGATGGTGGGCCCGCCGGGTTCTGGAAAAACAATGCTTGCAAGAAGACTTCCTTCTATACTTCCACCATTAACTTTTGATGAAGCACTGGAAGTAACAAGAATATACAGCATCGCGGGAATACTACCGACGAAAACACCATTGATAACTGCCAGGCCTTTCCGGAGTCCACACCATACAATTTCAACTGCCGGCCTTGTTGGAGGAGGAAAATACCCTAAGCCCGGAGAAATAAGTCTTTCTCATTATGGGGTGCTTTTTCTTGATGAAATACCTGAGTTTGAAAAGCATACGCTGGAAGTATTACGCCAGCCTTTGGAAGATGAAATTGTTACAATATCAAGGCTTAGCGCAAGCATCACATATCCTGCCAAAACTACGCTGATTCTCGCAGGTAACCCATGCCCTTGCGGTTACCTTACAGATGAAACAAAGAAGTGCACATGTACATATAATCAAATACAGAATTACATGGGTAAACTTAGTGGTCCGTTAATGGACAGAGTAGACCTGTATGTAGAAGCTGCTCCTGTTAAGTATAAAGATCTGGATTCAAATCCATGTGGGGAAAAATCAAAGGATATCAGGCAAAGAGTGATAAAAGCACGAAATATTCAACTAGAAAGATATAAAAACAATAAAATATTTTCAAATTCTCAACTTAACACTGGATTAATTAAAAAATACTGTAGACTGGACAACCAATGCAGCTTAATAATGAAAAATGCATTTGAAAAGTTCGGTCTGAGTGCCAGAGCATATAACAGAATATTAAAGGTTGCCAGAACTATCGCAGATCTTGATGAAAGCGAAAATGTCAGGGCTTATCATCTTGCGGAAGCTATACAGTACAGATTTACCAAAGCATGGAAGTGAGAGGTGGGAAGTTAGAAGTGGGAAATCAGAGGTGGGGAGTTAAATATTGATTCCACTACAGAAAGTTATGTACTAACAAAATTTCGATAGCATCCATAAGATGCAGCGAGCGGAAATGTCTTACCTCTTACCTCTAACTCACCCCTAACTTCTAAGGGCGCATTTTCTTCTTATGATACAAAATATGGCAGCATACGATTTTCCGAGTATAAAA
>DAOSDD010000166.1:0-10037 GCA_035362115.1 Clostridiales bacterium
CAAGCTTTAATATGTTTCTTATTTTTGCAGATGAAAACGGCAAAAAGGGGCCAAGTAGGTAAGAAAGATTGGCAATAATCTGCACACAGGTATTCAGTGTTTCTTTGCACTTTTCAACACTATTCTTTATTGTAATCCACGGTTGTTCCTCATCGAAGTATTTATTTGCTGCTCGTACAAATACAAAGATTGTATCCAGTGCTTCCTTGAAGTTTCCCTGTTCTATAAGTCCCCCGATGTTTGGATAGAGCTTTGTTAACAATTGCAAAATATTTTGGTTGCATTGCGCTTCCGGCACCTTGTTTTCAAAATACTTTTGAATAAACACAAGGCTGCGGTTCACAAAGTTACCATAAGCTCCTAAAAGTTCGCCGTTATGGCTGTTGATGAATTCCCTCCATGTAAAGTCAGTATCTCTTTTTTCGGGACCGTTGCCAATCAGAAAATAGCGTATGGAATCAGGATTATAGCGCTCAATGATATCCTTTGCCCATATCGCCCAGTTTCTGCTGGTGGAAATTTTCCTGCCTTCAAGGGTCAGATATTCGCTGGATATAATATCATCGGGCAGCTTCAACTTGACATCGGTACGGCCTAATAGCAGCGAAGGAAGAATAATTGTATGAAAAGGTATGTTGTCCTTGCCATGCACATAATATTGCCTGCAGTTGTTCCAGAATTCATAAAAATCCAATCCTTGCTGATTGCATAGCGTATAACAGTCTGAAAGGTAGCCCAGAACATTTTCTGCCCAGATATATATTTTTTTACCGTCAAATTTATCCCTCGGGACATCAATACCCCAATCAAGATCCCGGGTAAGGCTTCTGTCGCGAAGTCCTTCATGTATATACCTCTTTGACATCTCATAAGCATTTTTTCTCCAGTCACTGTGGCTCTCAATATATCTTTCAAGCTCATTCTTCATACGGGTGACAGCCAGGTAAAGATGGTTGGTAGACCGGAACTCAGGTGGTTCTCCGCATATAGTGCATTCTGCCTGAAGCAGGTTTTCCGGCTCCAGTACACTTCCGCACGCTTCGCACTGGTCGCCCCTTGCGAACTCACTACAATGAGGACACAATCCTTTTACAAAGCGATCGGGTAAAAATTGCTTGCATTTGTCACAATACGCCTGCGGAGTGCTTTTCTCATAAACATACCCACCATTGTAGAGTTTCCTATGAAAATCTGTAACAAAGCTTTTATGCTCGTTACTGGATGTCTTCCCATATAGGTCATAAGAGAAGCCAAGACGATTAAAACAGTTAGCAAACTCGTTGTGATAGTAATCACTGATTTCCTTAGATGTTTTGTTTTCCTGTCTGGCTCTGATTGCGACCGGTGTACCATGACAATCACTGCCAGTGACAAAAAATACTGTATCACCCTTTGCTCTGAAGTACCTTGCCAGTACATCTCCTGGTAATAATGCGGCTATATGGCCGATATGCAGAGAGCCGTTTGCATATGGCCACGCATTTCCAATTAAAATATTCATAAATGCACCTCATTTCTAATTGATTTGGATTAACATATTTATTTAAGCAAAATGCACATTAAAAAAGCTCTCACCTCCAGGATAAATATCCTGGGGACGAGAGCATGATACTTCGTGTTACCACCCCGGTTTATTGATGCTTCACAGCACCAACCTCAACAAGTACGGCAGGATAAATGATTCCTGATTATACTCCGGCACTATAACGGGAGCACCCGTCGCAGTCTAAACCCTAAAAAGGATTCGGTGCGAAAGCTCTGAGACCATCTTCGGTTATCTATTCTTTACTCCTTCTCAGCTTACCGGCTGGTCGCAAATTGCATTTGCTGCTCGCCCATGCGGCTTGGGAGTTCTCTGTAAAAGATATCAACAACTTACTCTTCTCTTCATCGCGTCTTTAATTTTTATCTTAATCGCAGTTAGGCCATATTTAGTCTTTAATATGATATGGCATTAAATCTGGCTTCATTCATAACTTAAACTGAATGTAATTTTCTGCAAGTTATATATATCTTAATACGCAATGTACTTACAGTCAATAGTCTATTTGACTACATTGACTATATTCAATAAAATTAACCAGTTAACTGAATTATACAAGAAAGTGAATGCTTATTCTGATAGTTCAAATTTAGGCACAGACATTTTGAACTGTTAAAGAAAATAAGCAAGCTTTGACAAATTTCAACAATGCTATTGGTGTATAATAGAATTATAAATAAAATTTGAAAAAAACGATAAAGGCAAACTTGTTGAAAGACAAGGACGCAAAGACTCGGGTCTAAAGCGGTTTTCCGCTACGATGGCCGGGTCGCCGGAACTAAGCTGCTTTAGGCTCATTGGTGCTTTATAACATCAGTGGGCCTTTTTGTATACAACCTGTATTACTTGATACAACGACTTCGAGCCACTGACTTTGATCTGCCGAAAAGCTGAGAGAAATAAAACCTGATATAGCAATAGTCTTTATAACTGCACATCAGAATACTCTCTCGATGCATTCATAGATCGTTATGATGTTTAATTACAGTTGAGAGAGCCTGAAGACTTCTCTGGGGTGGAATTTTTGATCTATATTCCTTGGAATAAATAATTGCTTTAGTTATAGAAAAATTATCTTGTTCTGACGTTATTTAAATATGAATGAAGGAAGGTGCTTGAGATTAAATCTGTGCTTAACTACTGATTGAAATTGATTGTAGCATTAACTATGGTAAAAAAGTATAACACTGTAGTCATTTGAATTTTACAACATACTTACAGGATTACGGTGAGTAATATGCACTTTATATTTTCTGGCAACTGGCTTTTTGGAGAAATGCTGCACCGTATGCCTATATGGGCGCTCCCATAATACTTTAGTCTGAATCAGTCTAAATAAAAGTTATCCTTTCGAATAGGTTTGACTAGTTGGAAAATTATGATATTATTGATATAGTAGAAAAGTTTGGTAATGTGATAATGATTAACTTAGTCATAAGGGGATTATTTTGTGAATAACATTGTAGTCATATTTAAAAGGAAGTATTGAAGCAGTTGGGGTTTACCAGAAAGTCTTTGATGCTACACTAGGTTACCACGAACTAAATTCTGATAATACATAAAGTAAGCTGAGATAAATTTGGATGAGCAGAATAATTTCAATAAATAAGTCAAATGATTAGGGAATTTTAGGTAGAAATATGCAATTTGGTATTATCTTCGGTAGTGGAGATGAGGAATCGTTGAAGAAATCATACTAAGTTTTAAAGAGAATGGGAAAGTCCTCTATACGTTAGGTTCATGTGATTGAGGTAGATTAAAATCCTATATCCAATGTGATTTTTGTGGATATAGAACGTCTGACGGATTATGGATTTTCGGAAAAGTTTATCACGCTGATAAAGACGCTTTTACCGAACAGGGCAGTTATTTGGGTGATAAGTCTAATATCGGCTTGGGAGTTTAGGTGAAGATTATGGACAGATACATAGCTCATGAATTGATTATAAAAGCCAATGAGCTATTGAAAAACAGCAGCTTTGAATATGCCCTTTGCGGCGGGTTAGCGATTGAGTTATTTTTAAATCGAACAATCCGCAAACATGGCGATATTGACGTATCTGCTTATTGGCATGACAGAGATAAGATTATTCTCTACATGCAATCATTGGGTTGGAATGTATTTGAAATGTGCGGCGGCGGAATAGCTCATCACATTACCGATGTTAAATTTCAGATAAAGGCAAAGCGAAATATCTTTTGCTTCAAAGACGGATGCAGTCTGGTGAAGCTCTCGCCTCATGGCGAAACAGATATGTATTATCTTGATTTTGACCATAGCGGACAAACAAAACTTGATTTTATCGAGTTTTTATTTAACAACCGTAATGCTGATTCTTTTCTATATGCTCGAAACGAGAACATTTCACTACCGATAACAAAAGCGATATTGACTCGGAACGGTATTCCCTATCTTGCCCCTGAACTGGTTTTACTGTATAAATCTACTGATACGGACCGCGAAGGCTATCAGTTAGACTATGATTCCGCAAAGGCTGAAATGAGTGCTGAGCAAAGAGGTTGGTTGCAGACTGCGCTGAAAACAGTGAGTCCGTTAGGGCATAAATGGCTGGAGAAAAATGTACTGCACAAAGACGACTTTTGGTCAGCCGTTGATACGCTGATTGCCCAATCGGAAATCGTCATCGACCGCCCGAAAGGAACAAAGCACCCAAGGTTTGATTTCATCTTTCCTTTAGATTATGGCTATTTGAAAGATACCACTTCACCCGATGGCGGTGGCATTGACGTGTGGCGTGGAAGCTTTTCTGAACCAGTGTGTGATGCTGTCATTTGTACGATTGACTTGCTCAAAAAGGATTCTGAAATCAAGATATTGATTGGCTGTACTGAGGAAGAAAAGGCTGTTATTATGAGTTTTCATAATAATTCCGAATGTATGAAGGGTGCGATGATTCGGAGAGAAAGCGAGGCTGAAATATGATTACTTACAGAAAAGCAAAACCGGAAGATATTTACCCTGCTTTTGAGCTTGCGCTACGAGTTTTTATAGAATTTGAAGCACCAGACTATGAGCAGGATGCTGTCGGGAAATTCAAGTCTGATTGCATTGACAAGGAAGGGATGCTGTTCCCTCGTACTGCCCATAAAGGAAACAACGGTCACACATGGTTTCAGGACGTATGGATTTTTAAGCATGACTGTCCGATTGAAGCTGTACGCTTTCAAGAGGGCGAAACCTGCGATGCCATGTGGGTGACCGCGGATAAAATCTGCGGAATGATGGCGGCAGGCGAATTCTTGAGTGAGCGGTTTTACCCATACTTTGATGAAATGGTGGATAAATGGAGGGTGAAACTATGACACTGAACGAAGCCATTCAAATAATGACCAACGAAATCGTAACTGTTCTTGCAGATAATAAACCGACCATTTATCTATTCGGCTCTGTTGCGCTTGACGATTTTCAGCTCGGTTGGAGCGATATTGACATCCTTGTTCTTACTAATTGCGAGATCACAGAACAGCAGGCAGAAACTCTGGTTGGGCTTCGTCAGGCTTTACTGGAACGTTATCTCGGCAACCCGTATTTTCGGCTGTTTGAGGGCGGAATGCTTTCGGCAGATGCGTTCTTACAGGATAAAAAAGAAAGGACGGTTTATTGGGGAACTAGCGGCCAGCGCATCACCGACAGCTATAAAATGGATAGCTTCGGCATGGCAGAACTGCTTGACAGCGGTATGTTGTTGTATGGGGAAGATATTCGTAGCCAATTGACTTACCCTGCATACTCCCAAATGCGTGATGATATCGCTCGTCATGTTCAGGCAGCGCGAAAATATGGAAATCCGGTGGGCTGGCTCTTGGATATTGCGCGTGGGATTTATACCCTGCGCACAGGTAAAATTGTTTCCAAAACCGCAACCGGTGAATGGGCTTTGGATGAAGGCCTTTGCCCCGATGCGGATATATTGCAAAAAGCCGTGCAAATTAGGAAAGAACCACTTCACTATTCAAAAGAAGACAAAAGCGTCGATAATGCTGCAATTAGGCGGTTTGCGGATGTGTTGGAGGACGAAGTGGCAAACACTGTGCAATACATGGCGGAATCCGAATTGCAACGCATGGGCATATCCTTTACCTCCCTCTCTTTAATCCGCAATAAAGACGGCGTTTCAGTTTGGCGAGTAACAACAGCCGACAATAGCTATGTAATAAAATGTTTTGACAAGCCGGAATACCGCCGTGAGATTTCCAACTATCAGCTTCTAAAATCGCTTAGTGTTCCCACGTTGAGAGTAATCGCTCAAACTGACTGTTCTCTTTTGCTTGAGGATATTGAGCGAAGCGATTACAGATTAGGCACAGCAGATGATATGAGCGACCCGAAAATTGCAAGACTTATTGCGGAGTGGTATAAAATCCTCCACCAAAAAGGGCGGGATTATTTGGACACGCACGATTTTATAGATGAATACGATAAACTGACGATTGAAAACTTAAAACTTGTTCAAGAAAGGACAGGGACAAGCGATGCGTATGTTTGGCAAGTTATTAAAGATAATTTTGAACAAATCCGTTCTGCCGTGATGAGCCTTCCGCACACACTTGTCTATTCTGACTTTCATTATTCCAACCTTGCCGTGGCGCGTGATGGTTTGTCGGCATTGGTTTTTGATTACAATTTCTTTTACAAATCATATGTGTATTTTGACATTCGCAATGTTTGCTGGGATTTTAGCGAAGAAGCAAAAGTCGCTTTCCTGTCTGAATATGGCGAATATGACGAACGTGAGGTTGTTGTTGACTATGTGGCAGATGCGTTGTCTGGATTGGTTATCGCTTCTCAGCGAGAGGTTTTTCCGAATTGGGCGAAGGATTCGGTGGAAGGAATAAAAAATGGCCAAATACTAACAGCTGTAGAAAGGTTATTGGAGGTAATAGCTTGAGGAATGCTGAAATCTTACGTATTGCAATGGGACAGCACGCTATAGACGCGAATTGTTCTCCTGATGATTTTACAAGGACAGAAAATGTGGTAGTCATTTCAAAGCCAAACGAAAATGCCCGGCGTTATCTAAATCTGCCGTTTTTCTGCGACTTAATTACATATGGCTCCAATATCGTTGCTTCTGTTGACGAACAGATTTATGATTTCGTTAAAAAGTATATTGACACAAAATATCCTCATGGCTGTTTTGAAATGCCGCAGATACATCATCTGACAAACGAATTTATTAAATACGGCTTTTTGCCGTGCTATCAAGCGGAATATTGGTTGCCGGATGTTGATGTATTGTATGAGCTTCCGTGCCGATATGACACAAGGGTTTTAGAGCCGAATGATTTTACCGACTTATATCTGCCGCAATGGAGCAATGCGCTATCCCCGGCAAGACCGCATTTAGATATGCTTGGGGTTGGTGCATATGATGACAGTAAATTGATTGGCCTTTCCGGATGCTCCGCCGATTGTGATACTATGTGGCAAATAGGAATTGATGTTCTGCCGGAGTACCGCCGACAAGGTGTTGCAGCTGCTTTGACTTCCCGGTTAGCGATTGAAATTCTTAAAAGAGAAAAAGTCCCGTTTTACTGTTGTGCGTGGTCAAATCTTGGTTCGGTACGCAACGCTATTAAGAGCGGATTACGTCCGGCATGGGTTGAGCATACGGCAATCGAAAAGGAAAAAGCATTGGAATGGAACGAAAATATGCACTTTTCGAAGAATGTTTAAAGAGCATTCTGATCTGGAGGGTACGGCATGTTAAAAACCGTTCATTTATCCCACAGTATTCCCCTGATTCCCCACACTCCCAGACTTGGCGCATTTCATTCAGGTGATTACGCAAGAAAAATGGAGCGCTCCCCTTTCACAATTGAAGAAGGAATGCGTGATATGCAAAAAACCGCCGAAGAATATTCGGATGAAGTTGCCGCCTACCCTGGCGATATTTGCCTTTTTGGACATAATCATTTGCAATATTTGGGCAGCGTTGCAGGGAAAATATTGCTTAACCCGGGAAGCTGCGGGATGCCCTCTGATTTTGATATTCGCGTGCCCTATGCGTTGATGAATGACACAGGAGATATTGCGGAAATTCAGCTTCACCGCGTCGAATATGATGTGGAGCAAACTATTAAAGCTATCCTTGAATTTAACGGTTTCGCCCATGCTCAATTTTGGGGTAAGTTGCGTGCAGCTATACTTAAAACGGGATCAGATATCCCAATGAACCGATTTTGGCAACACGCAAGAGAGATCGGTGGCGGCGTATTTCCGATGCAAAATGAAATATGGCATAAGACGATTACAAGCTTTGAATTTGACTATAACTGGAGCATTGATGATCGGCGAAGATTTGGAGAAAGGCATGATGTAATTCACCACTATGATGCACTAATTGACGAGAACAACGATCCTGTTCATGACACTCCATCAGGGAGAGCTTATATGGACAAATGGGATGGACAGGCGTTTATTGATGAAATGCAGTTATCAATGGATAAGGATGTGCTTGAAGTTGGTGTCGGCACAGGTAGATTGGCTGTAAAAGTTGCACCAAACTGCCGTAAGTTTTGTGGCATCGATATTTCGACGAAAACCGTGGAGCGTGCGAAAGAGAATCTGCACGCGAATGGCAATGCCAGCTGATAAAAATCAAAGTGAATTTATCGATATGGGCAATCGGAAAATAAAAATATACCCCGACAATCCCGCTGATATCTGTGGGTATATTGAAGCTGTACTGCCTGCTTTCACTGAATCAGAGCAATATACTATATCAAATGGAGGAATAAATTATTTGTGATATACCTCGTCCGTCAGGGTCAAACCGATTGGAATTTATTCAAGAAGTTCAATGTCCGTCAGGGTGAAACTGATTGGAACTTATTCAAGAAGTTCAATGGTTGTACAGACGCTGAGCTGAATCAAACAGGAATAGCTCAGGCAAAACTGCAAGCCGAAAACTTGAGGAGTGTTAGTTTTGATGCTTGTTTTTGCAGTCCTCAAAAACGAGCACTTCAAACCTGTGAAATTATCTACAAAGGACAGATTGTATTCGATGATAGGCTCACCGAAATAAAATGCGGTGAGTTTGAGGGCACTGCTGAAACTTCGGATTCTATGAAATTGTTTTGGCAAGCAATCAAAAGCGGTGACAAAGGCACAGAAAGTTTCATGGAATTTATGAAACGTAGCTGCGATTTTTGCGATATGATTGCGGAAGACTATATAGGCAAAAACGTCTTAATCATTACCCACGCGGCGAACATACGGGTAATAGACTATTATTTCAGCGGCAAGCCCAAAGACTACGATTTTAATAAACCAACTGCTATTGGTATGTCACCGAAAGAACGTTGGGATTCATCACTTGAAAATGGCATAAAGCTAAGGTTTTTCTCCCCTGTTGAACTGGAGGAAATATTTCTGCATGCTCAACAAAGAAGAGTCAACAAATATGGGGTAGTTTCTTTTGAAGGAAACACCTACGAAGCTCCTGTAGAACTTATCGGTATGAATGTAATAATGAGGTACAATCCGTTCCACCTGGAATATCTTCATGTATATTATCAGGATAAGTATTTTGGCACAGCAAAGATTATAGACTTAAAAACTCAAAGGCATAAAAGCGTAGGTGCTGTACCTGAAGAATCCGGTTATGTAGTATGAAAATTCTACATTAATTTCTATTGTTTTCATCATATTCTTTGCTTCCAAGGCACAAATCGCACCGATAACCGCAGGGAAAAACATTCGGGTCGGGATTAGCCGTGAGTTGTTCAAACGGACGTTGAGAGCCGATAGGTACGATTTTCTCTAATGCCTTGAAAACATTGTCCAAAGAGGTTTCATCAGCAATTCGGAAATCCTTATTAGCGATATGTACATAGAAAACGCCGTCACCAAGCGTAGCAGCAATCAACTGTTCGTCGTCCGCACTGAAAATAAGCGAGGATTTCCCGTCCCAAATTTCATCTACCATATAGAAAAAGCGGATGCGTCCAAGCAATTTTGAAAAAGCTGGAAATGAGCCTTTTAACAACGGTTCCAATTCTTTCGGCGGCGTTAAAATCCTTCCGTCGTCTGTTGCAAAATGTTTCATATCGCCATTTTCACCTTTCTTTTCGTAAAATCGGATACCACATTGTTGCGATGAACTATTCTGCGTCCGGCTTTTCGTGCGCATCCTTTAATGTCATTTCAGAATCGAACTCGCAGGTAAACACAGCGTACTCACAGGGTTTTAACCTGACGATTTCAAATTCATCTGCGACTTTTTTATCGCTGAGATTTTCGCAGGCTATATCATACCTGCAATCATAGCATTTGTCCTCATCGTTGCGTACACAGGTGTTACAAAACAGCATATATACGGTTTCGGAACAAGCCGCCTTTTTCAGACGCTCAACTGAACCGTCGTTAATCCTTTTTCGGATAAACTCTTCGTTATTTCCAGCAACGGAAGCTGCGCTTTAAGCGCATCGGGATCGGCTGTGTAGCCTTCCTTCGGCGTTTTCAACGCCG
>DAOSDD010000167.1:0-10033 GCA_035362115.1 Clostridiales bacterium
ACACCTATAGTAACATCATATATCTCTTTAACATTATTCCTGCCTTCACTCCATCCGCCATTTCTAAGGCTTTCCGATAGCTTCCAAATATTTTTAAGAGACATTATTGTAAGACCTAAAGTAGTTTCGGCAACACCCATGCCCAAAACCGGAGCTGAACCTGTAACCCTTACTCCCTTATCCCACAGTTCCTGTGAAACTATACCTTTGACGCTTCCAGCAGCATGTATTACTAATTCAAGGTGAGGCGCAGCACTAAGGATATCCTCATTAAGATTTGGTGATCCCCAGGATGTAATAACTATATTTGCTCCTTCTATTAATTCTTTTGTTCGTTCCGGATCAGGGTTTGCCGTATCATTATTAATGATCAGTTCGCCTTTTTTTGATAGTTCACTGAGAGTTTCCTCCGAGAATATTTTACCTGTTAATTCCTTATTTAACAATGAAACTATTTTTTTCAAGTTCAACACCCCTTATAATTACTAATTTTTTCTATTGTGTATGCACTCGTTTACTACTTTCCATAATACCAATTCTCATTATGTACTAAGCATACATATACTGCCACATATTGCATGCACACATACTGCATGTATGCATACTAATTCATACACAATACATATACTAATCATATGCCATATGTCATATGCATATTAAACATATAATACCATACACATATTATACATAATCTAACCAATAATACTTTGCAAAATATCATCTTTATTTTGCACAATTTAAAAATCAGCATTACCTTTTAAAATCAATTTAATACTACTTTGTTGTGTTGCCAAATTGGCATAGTAGTATTAATGTTTTGACATCAACTACTCTGCCATACTTGTTAACGCACCAAGATCCATTATTTTTACAGATTCCCGATAAAATTCAATAACTCCTTCATCTCTCATCCTGCACATTTCACGGGAAAGAGACGGCCGTGTTATATTTAGGAAATCTGCCAGTTCATTACGCTTCATAGGCATAACAAACGTTGTCTGTCTTTCTTTTTTATACTGTTCAAGAAGATAACTACTTATCTTGCCTCTTATGCTTTTCATTGAGAGGTATTGTACTTTTTGGTTAAGTAAGAGAGCCTTTTTAGAAACAATATTGAGCATGTTGGATATTAGATGCTTGTGACTTATGCATAATTTCCTGCAAGTACCCAAAATTATTTTAGGAGTTATATACATCACAGTACAGGCAGTTTGTGCAATTACTGTTGCAGGCCAAACTTCAGTCCCTGCAAATGCTGCAATTTCCCCAAAAATTTCACCTGGACCCAATATATCAATAATTATGCGATCCCCCGCTGCATTTTCTTTCGTTACCGCGACGCTTCCTGAAAGAACCAGTCCCAGGCCGTCATATTTATTACCACTTATAGCGGCAAATTCATTTTTTTCATAACTCGATATCTTAGGTTTGAGGCATTCAAGCATATTCTCAAGTTCTTCTTCATCTATCCCATAAAAAAGTCTGCAATTTAATAAAACCTTAATCCATTTATTAATCATGTACACCACCTTTTCATAGACTTTTACAGCCGTTAATAATTTTAATTGTTCCTTTAACTTATTTAATTCTTTGAATTTTTATAGCTCTATGTAGTTTGTTAAAGCCTTTTTAGAATATTACATGCATTCCTCTATATTGGTAACTTAGGTTACCGATTTACTGATTTCATTTTAATATAATGAGACTGTAAAAACAAGACAATGTTTTTATCAAAAGGATTTTCAATTATTAAATTACAAAATATGATTTATGTAAAAACGTGAAATATAGATAACACACAAAAGAAGCTACACTATAAAAGTTTTGTGCGCTTATGTTACATTAATTAATACGCAAAAATCCAATTTGTTCCTTGCAAAATCATTTTTGCGTTATATATAGGAATTTAATAGTTTATCAAAAATATTCTTGATATGTAAAATAATATATAAAATAGGAAGGAGAAATATTATGATAAAAAGAAAAATTGTTAAGATAGACGAAAATAAGTGCAACGGTTGCGGCATCTGTGTTAATGCCTGCCACGAAGGAGCACTGCAGCTAATTGATGGGAAAGCCAAGCTGGTATCCGAATCATACTGTGACGGATTGGGTGCCTGCCTTCCTGCCTGCCCTGAAGAAGCAATTATCATCGAAGAACGTATAGCTGAAGCATTTGACTCAGAGAGTATCTGCGGACAAAAAGAAGAAAATAATACTCTGGCTTGCGGATGCCCTGGAAGTCATGCTAAATCTTTAGAAAGAAAAACAGAAAAATTGCAAGCATCTCCTTCACAGCAGAAAGATATGTATTCTGAAATTGCTGAATCACAGTTGCGTCAATGGCCTGTACAAATTAAATTGGTACCAGTTAATGCCCCGTATTTTAAGAATGCTCATCTTCTTGTGGCGGCAGATTGTACAGCTTATGCGTATGCAAATATTCATAATGATTTTATGCGTAATAAAATAACACTTATAGGGTGCCCAAAACTTGATGATATTAATTATGCTGAAAAGCTTGCAGAGATATTGAAAGCTCACGATATAAAAAGCATTACAGTTTTAAGGATGGAAGTACCCTGCTGTGGAGGTATAGTTTATGCGGTAAAGCAGGCCATGTTAAATAGTGGGAAAATGATTCCATGGAACGTGGTTACTATTAGTACTAATGGGGATATTCTAGAGGAGTAAATGTTGACTTCGCAAAATCACTTTGACTTGGTAAAATCACTTATATTATAATAAAGTTAAATAGTCCCAAAGGAGGAATAAAAATGATTGAAAAGCAATATAAGTTTATCAAAACCGACACAAAGCTTATTGAAAGGGTACTTGAAGATGACAACGCAGGTATTAACCATATGGTTCTGCCCAAGGGAGATGCTTTACCTGAGCACTTCTCAAATTCACATGTTTATATGATAGTTGTTCGTGGTAATATTACATTAAGACTGGATGAACAGGAGACTCATGAATATCCTGCAGGAAGCATAATAAATATTCCTTACAACACAAAGATGAATGTATCAAATCAGCATGATGAAGTTCTGGAATTTTTTGTTGTTAAGGCTCCGAGTCCAAGAAAATTCGCTTCACTTAAGCCTTAAACAATAATGCAATTTTCTTGTTCGCCAGGGAAACCCAGGTTTCCTTCGACGGATTGTGCTTTTTTTAGTTTCGGAGGCAATAACTAATTTCTTACAAAAAACTTTAGGTAAGGGGAGATAAATATAATGTCAAACATGTTTTGTTTTCAATGTGAGCAAACTGCAGGAGGAAAGGCCTGCACACAATCAGGTGTTTGCGGTAAAAAACCTGATGTATCAAATAAGCAGGATGAATTAATCTGCGCATTAGTTGGTTTAGCGAGAGCAGCAGCAGGAAAAGTTCCGGGAAGGCTCGCAAATGAACTTATGATGCAAGGCCTTTTCGCTACAATAACAAATGTAAATTTTGATAAAGAGAGGATTAATGAACTTAAAAATCAGATCCTGGATGAAAAGGAGCGACTTGGAGGTGCTGAGGATCTGGCCTTCGATACTCTTTGGAACGGGGACAGTGATATTGTATCACTTCGTTCAACATTGCTTCTTGGGTTAAGAGGCATGGCGGCATATGCCTGGCATGCCTATGTTCTCGGGAAAGAAGACCCTGAAGTTACCTCCTGGTTTTATAAGGGGATGCGTGCCATTGGAGAAGAACATACCATTGATGAATGGCTCAATCTTCTTATAGGATTCGGACTTATTAATTTGAAATGCATGGAGCTTTTGGATAATGCTAATACATCCATTTATGGTCATCCGGTGCCCACAAGGGTTACTACCATAATTGAAAAGGGTCCTTTCATTGTTGTAACAGGCCATGACCTCCATGATTTAAAGCAATTGCTGGATCAGACACAAGGAAAGAGTATAAATATTTACACTCATGGGGAAATGCTTCCTGCTCATGGATATCCTGAGTTGAAAAAATATCCTCATTTGAAAGGCAACTTTGGTACTGCATGGCAGAATCAACAAAAAGAATTTGACAGCATACCTGCTCCTATTCTATTTACAACCAACTGTCTTATGCCTCCAAAAGCTTCATATGCTGATAGAGTGTTCACCACAGCAGTGGTAGGCTATCCTCAAATAGAACACATACCTGATAGAGATGGCAGCAAAGATTTTACCCCTGTCATTAATAAGGCTCTAGAATTAGGCGGCTGGGCTGAAGATAAACACTTAACAGGTATTAACGGAGGTACGGAACTCATAACCGGTTTTGCACATAATACAGTATTAGGAGTTGCAGATAAGGTTATTGATGCAGTTAAAGCAGGAGCAATCCGGCATTTCTTCCTTGTAGGAGGATGTGATGGAGCGAAACCCGGAAGAAACTATTATACTGATTTTGTAAAGAAAACTCCGGAAGATTCTGTGATACTTACCCTAGCCTGCGGTAAATTCCGTTTTAATGATCTTAATCTTGGTGAGATTGGCGGACTTCCACGTATTATGGATATGGGTCAGTGCAACGATGCATATTCCGCAATACAGGTAGCTCTTGCTCTTGCAAATGCTTTTAATTGCGGAGTTAATGATCTGCCTTTAACTCTTGTATTATCATGGTATGAGCAAAAAGCGGTGTGTATTCTGCTTACTCTTCTGGCACTGGGTATAAAGAATATATATATTGGGCCTTCTGTCCCTGCATTTTTCTCAGCCAATGTTCTCAATGTTCTGGTTGAAAAATTCGGTATAAAGCCAATTAGCACTCCGGATGAAGACCTTAAAGCTATACTTGGATAATCATATTCGTATAATCGTAAGCTTTATTTAATCTTAATGTTCAAACTTAAATGGGACACATCTGAGCACCTCATAGTGCTTAGATGTGTCCCATTACCTTTAGCCTAAAGTCAAACTGGTAATAAACAAACACTTTGAAAAGGGTATGTTTTCTTCTGTAAAATTAGGGTTTTCCCATACAACAGGAGACAGGGTTTTTATTACACCCGGTGATTACCCTCTGGTCTCCTGCGAGGTTTATCAGTCTATGCTTAAAGATAAGAGTGATATTGTTATACCTATATATAATAACCTTACGGGTCATCCGGTGCTTATAAATAAAGTAGCAATTTTTTATATCTTTTGTGTTTTTCATAAATACTTTGCCAAAACATTTTTATCAACTGCCGATACCGAATCCTCGTCAACATAGATATTTGCATTTTTGTGTGTTTTTAGCATTGTGGCGGGAATCATATTGGTCAGGTCATTTTCCAGTGTAATCTTTATAGCATTAGCCTTTACTTTGTATGGAACACTGGATAATATTACATTACACTGCATAATTTGGTGTACAGACATTGATATTGCCTGCTTGGGTACATCATCTATTGTTGGGAACCATCCTTCTCCAACCTGCTGTTTTTTACACTTATCATCAAGATTAACTATTATAAATGGTTTTGTGGTTTCAAAATCTGCCGGTGGGTCATTAAATGCTATATGAGCATTTTCTCCTATCCCTATTAATCCCAGATGTATAGGCTCTCTGGTAACTTCCTTACTTAGTGCAAGAATTTTACTCTCCACATCCCCTTCTCCATCAACAAAGAATACTTTGCCGGGATTGACAATACTTACAAATCTCTCTTTCAGGTATTTTCTAAAGCTTGCAGGATGAGTTTCAGGTAGGTTTATATATTCATCCAAGTGGAACATTTCAACTTTGCTCCAGTTAATATCCTCTTTTACCAGATACTTTAATGTATCAAACTGGGATGCCCCTGTAGATAAAATAATTCTAGCCTTACCGTCTTTCTCTATTGCCTGCCTTATTATTTCTGCGGAAAAAGCTGCAGCTGCCTTACCTAATTCATCAGAATTTTTTAATACTTTAACTTTCATGCTAATTACCCCCTTCATAATATGGTGATGATAATGTATGGAATAGTAATCGATTACTATTTGCTATATACACATAATATCAAAACTTTGGAGAAGTATCAACAACAATTTGCAATTTTGGGGACAGTCCTCTCTCTTTTGTAATTTGGGGGACAGTCCTCTCTTTTTTGCATTCATGTAAAATACTCAATCACTGCTTCAGGAAATCTCTCTTTAATAAGATTTGTTATGAATTCCTTAATTTCACCAGCTTGCTCTTTGGGATACACATATTTATACCTGCCGAATCTACCCCATTTCATGGTTCGATGTTCTTCATCCATGTCAAGTTTAGTTCGAGGAAATCTTTCAATTATTAGTTTTTTTGCAACAGATGTAAATCTATGCTGGATCAATTCAAATGTTATCTCATTCCCAGAAAATTGAGGACCTAAACGCTCTCCAAGTTTACTGAAAAGTTCAAAATACTCTTCCTTCCAATTATCATATACCATTATGGGAGCTATTATAAAGCCGATAGGGTAACCGGCATCTACCAGTTTCAGTGCAGCCTCCATACGCTCATCCAGAGTTGCTGTATTATGTTCAAAATTATCTATTACATATCTGGAATTCATGCTTATTCTAAAGCGGGTGTGGCCGTTGTGTTTTAGTTTTAGCAATGAATCCACATTACTGAACTTTGTAACCACTCTTAGCCTTGCCTTCTCAAGACTGCCAAAAAACTCTATAGTCTTTGCAAGACTACCGGTAATATGTTCTAGAGACAGTGGGTCACCAAGGCTTGCTGCTTCAAAAGTTGTTATTTCATCCTCATCTTCCTTAATATGCTGTTTTATTATATTAAATATATCTTCTATATTAACGAAAATTTTAATATAGGGTTTATTACCTTGAGTTGTCTGGAGATAGCAATATTCGCAATTTCCAGGGCAGTTGCTTACAAGAGAAAATTCGAAGTCTGCAGAAGGTTTACAGACATCCAGTTCTTTCCCTTTCATTGTAGTGACAACAAGAGTTTTTTTTGAATGCACATATTTAGATGAAGTTGAATTCCCAGGTATATATCGAAATGCATTTTTTATTCCTGCTTCTATAATTTCTACATTGTTGTTATTTTCAAAAAAGTTAAATAATTCCATACCCAGGGGATAATTAAGAGATGAAGGTTCAAAAATAACCCTTTCCGGCATGAATAATCTCATTAAACCACCCTTTCAAATTTAACCTGCATTTAATACTACTATGCTAATTTGGGAACATGACAAAGTAGCATTAAGTCAATATATATATTTCCCAATTCTTATTCTTTTATTATTATGGGTGCTAAATGTGACGGGTAGAATTTTTTTATATAAATTTCCCTATTTTTAAGTCTAAATAATAAGAATTATACCAGTAATTACAAAGGCCGCTCCTATAAATCTTACTAAAGTTATTTTTTCGCCCAAAAATATGCACGCAAATAAAAGAGTTACAAAAGGTGAACTGGACATAATAATTGTAACAAGTGAAACATCACCCCTCTTAATAGCTGCAAAATATGCAAGATCCCCTACCAGGGTTGCTAAAAGAGATTCTATAGCAATAAGTAAAAGCGTATATACCGGGATTCCCTTCATCTGAGAAAATGTTCCATTGGCAACTGCCCAGCAAGTTACTACACTAGCTGCAAATAATGTTCTAAATACCAATCCCACAGACGGATTCATATTTTTTAGCCCTACTTTGGCAAAAATTGGTGCGATCCCCCAGCAGATCATTCCAAATAATGCTAGCAAAAAAACTGACATTCTTCCTTTTCTCCTTAAAGGATTTAATAATTTTTTTATTTTATTACCCATTTTTCCCAACCTAACTTGCTTCGCTTATTTGTTTGGCTTATTTGCTTCACTTATATATTTTTCGATTGTTTAAGCTCTTAAATAGATTTTATTCACAGATATAAAAAATATGTCCACTTTCGTACTACAATTTTTTCATTTAATACAGCGGATTGTTCATTTTAGCTGTACATGCAATTTACTAATTTCATTAATATATTAATATTATGATGTTGTATTCTGTTAACTGTAAAAATAATCTGTTGCAGACCAAAAAACCTTTGTAATGTAGTTTTTTTGTATGTTATCAGTACTATGCCAATTTGGGAAGCAATGTTTTCCGGGATAATTTTTATTGTCTTTTCTTCATAATGGCTATATTTCCTATATCTGCTTAAATACATCCTACAAAAATGCATATAATAAATTGCAAATAATATCGATTGTGTTTATAAAAATATTTAAGAAATGGTGGTTGTCTACTGGTGAAAAAAGTATTAATAATTATACTTTCAATAGTTTTATTTACCGGAAGTATTGTTTTTGCAGGTATAAAAAGCTTTAACAGGAAATATTCGCAACATAATGATTCCAGGGCTGAAGAACAACCAAAGCCTATACCGGGAAATATTGCATATGAAGGCGGCGATGTAACGGAAATCATAAATGTCCCCGGCGGGAATTCGGAATCGGAATCGGGTTCCGATTCTGATTCTGGCACTCTAAATGCGATTGCTTCAGGACCTGTTAAAGAGGTTCCCTGGGAGAATGAAGATACTTTCAAGGAAGCATTGATGCAAAGTGGTGCAACTACAATATTGGCTGCTTTCCGTACAGTTTTAAAAGACCCATTGCCCGGTGAGGAATTTAATGTTCATTTAGCAGCCCGCATGCTTGCAGGAACAATATTAAAGCCTCAGGAGATATTTTCCCAAAATAAGCTCCTTGGTCCTTATACAGAATCCCGAGGTTATCAGGAAGGACCAACATATATGGGTTCAAGATTAGCTAAAACCTACGGAGGAGGCGTATGCAAAATTGCTTCTACCTTGTATAATGTGTCAGTTTTGAGTAATCTACAGATAATCGAACGCCATGCTCACAGCATGCCTGTCCCATATGTACCTTATGGTCAGGATGCTACAGTGGCATATGGTGCTAAAGATTTCAAATTTAAAAACACCTCAAATTCACAAATACTTATTTGGGCTATGGGGGTTGATAACATCCTTTATATTGCATTCTATGGCAGCTATATCCCTCCAAAAATTGAATGGAAGCATAATATAATTGAAACCTCTAAAGCACCGGTAATATATAAAACGAACTCAGAGTTATCTGAGTTAGAAGAAAAAATTATACTTGAAGGTATGGATGGCGCTGTAGTAAAATCGTGGATAATAATTGAAAACCGGGATGGAACAAATGAAATAAAGCAAATGGGTACAAGCTACTATTCTCCTATGCCTCATATTATTGAAAGAAGACAATAAAGTTGAATTAACATATGGTATTTTGCTTATCCAGCACATTTTCAGGCATGTTTAAGGCACATTTTCAGGTATATTTTAAATCAAATTATTATATGCTTAATGTAAGAGTCAAAGTGTATTCGGAAAGAGGTTCAAGTAATGACTGTCGCCAAGAAAAGGCAATATAGAGAAAAATACAGAAAAGCCAGAATACATTTATTTATATATTCAGCTGGTAATAAATATACTCTACGAAAGGGAAGGTTCGTACTGTTTCTACTGTCGCAAGCTTTCTCAGGACTTGGAGATACTTTTAAATTTATTGCTATAACATCATTGCTTGTAAATATTACCGGTTCCGGGCTTTCGGCAGGACTTAGCCTTGCATTTTCAATAGTACCCGGTATTTTGTTTTCATTGTTTGCAGGAGCTATAGGGGATTTACTCCCCGCAAAATTCCTGCTTGTTGTAATCGAGTTGATACGTAGTATTATAGGTCTACTGTTCATAAATAACAGAAATTTAGCCCATGTTTATATACTAATTACACTCCTATCTTCCCTGGACGCTTTTTATAATCCTCCCTTAAGAAAAACTTTGGTAAATTTGTCCAGCGAAAAAAATAATCAGTCCGGCGAAAAGGATGTACTGCCCGGCAACTCACTTTTAAGTGGTACTTTTGCTGTAACAAGCATACTCGGATCATTGGGGGCTGGTATAGTAGTAAGTAAATGGAGTGTAAGAATTGCATTACTGCTAAATTGCTATTTTCATTTAGTAGCAGCAGTGCTTCTGATATTTTTACGTACAGCCCATAAAGAATGTATCTATAAAA
>DAOSDD010000168.1:0-9999 GCA_035362115.1 Clostridiales bacterium
AGCTTTCATTGATTAGCAAGGGTAAAGCAAATTCAAGCAACTTTATAGGCGAAATGAGGAATTATGCTTCCAAGCTGGTTTCTACCATAATATCAAGTTCAGAAACTTATAAACACGATAATATTACAAAGGAAAAGTGCCCTGAATGCGGAAAATACCTTCTGGAGGTTAATGGCAAGAAAGGTAAAATGCTTGTATGTGCTGACCGTGAGTGTGGTTTCCGGAAAACAGTCACTCAGATTTCAAATGCAAGATGCCCTGAGTGTCATAAAAAGATGGAGATACGGGGCGAAGGAGAAAATAAAACATTTTTCTGCAATTGCGGTTATAGGGAAAAATTGGAGGCTTTTAAAGAAAGAAAAAGTGAACAAGTTAGTAAAAGAGAGGTTAATAAATTCTTAAGACAACAGGACACAAGTGAATTATCAAATACCAGCCTTGCAGAAGCATTGGCAAAATGGAAAACCAAGGCATAAAACTTGTACCTGGGTTGCCACATGTAAATGTAGCAACCCAGGTACAAATTTCGTTATCTTACAAAATCCCACAAGGATTTTTCACTGGATACAGTCCTCTATGTGATTTGCCATAAGTTTAATGCATCTCATCATAACCGCCGCACCTTCTGCACGGGTAGCATTGTTAAGTGGCAACAGCCTTCCATCATCGGTACCTACAACCAGCCCAAGTGATGTAACATTTTGTACTGCTGCTATTGCCCAATCAGAAACATTGCTTTTATCTTTAAAATTAAGTTCACCTGCACCCTTTGTCTTTAAATCAAATCCCAAATACTTCATACAATTATTAAGTATTACCATCATTTCCTGTCTGGTTATATAATTATTTGGCCTGAAGCTGCCATCCCCGGGTCCGCTCACTATGCCTTTCTCCATAGCATAGCTTACATAAGGTGCATACCAGTCTGTTGCTTTTACATCAGATGCCAATTTTGTATTTACTGTTACCGTAGTTTCAGGAATAATTCCTGCAGCCCCCAGAATCATTTTCAAGAATTCTGCTCTTGTCAGATTATTGTTGGGTGCAAAGTTGTTATTTCCAACACCATTTACAAGCCCTCTTACAGCAGCATATGAAATAATATCTTTTGCCCAGTTGTCTTTGGTGTCATCAAAACGGAAGCTTCTCTGTTCTGCAGTATAATCACCATTGCCGTCCATTTTAAATACTATCCTGCCGGTAGTTTTGTCATAGTATGAGTTGGGCACAACCTTTCCATCTTTTAAAATCACCATGTTATATTCATTTATATCTTCCGGCTTAAAAGCTCCTTCCAGTTTTGGTGCATCCCCATGTTTCGATATTTCTCCCTGCTCTGACATTTTTCCGGACTCCGATGCTTCTCCCTGATCCGGAAGCTTAGCTCTAACAATGCCCTTAACATTTTCAAGATTTTCTACATTAATGGAAATTGAATTACCTTCCAGTTTTGCTGAAATGCTCACATATGCATTATTTGTATTTGTACTTTTATCAATTATATTTCTAAGTGCATCTACGGTATCATTATCCAAAACAAATTCGATATTTTCAAAGTTTATCTTAAGCTTGTCGGTTTTCATACCGAGAATTGTTTCACCTAATTTTATGGTATTTATGCCTTTCTTCACGTTTATAACCATAGTTCCATCTTCATATTTATAGGTTATATCCTCTTCTGGTATAGTAATATCATCTTTCGGAGTAGTTTTATCCTTTTTTAGTGTATCTGTAATTGTCTCTTCCTCAGGAGGATATTCCCTTACCGTTACACTGATTTGTGCATAGATATCATCCGGGTTATTTACATTTTTATCTCTTTGTATAGTTCCCTTCAAATTATATGTTTTTACGATATCAGCATTATATGCGCCCCTGTTCCATGTAATGGGATAATAAATCAATTCGCCTGTATTTAATTTTACTTTTGCCTTTTCCGGCAGTCTTAAACTTTTAAAAGGAGTTCCTTCGTAAACAGTTATACTGTCAAATATTTCTGCTGACTCAATATTTTTAACAAGCTTAAGTGTAAATTCCTTTGTAATAGGATTGCCTATATTTTCATAAATTCCGTCAAGAACATGCTTGCCTTGTGCAGTAACTAAAATTGTAACAGCTGATGCATCCATTTCCTTTTTTAGTATCAGTTGATTCCCTGCAAGTTCGAAGTAATCATTGTCAACCATAGTATAACTGTAAGTTACACCCACAGGCGCATCAGGTATGGAAAATCTTGCAACAAGCGATCCAACTTGTGAAGCTGAAACATCAGTTGTAGATATTCTGATGTCTTTTGCTTCCTCAAAAGCCTGTGATACTGTTACATTTACAGTTTGTTCAAAACTATAATTGTCTGTTACATAGTATTCGCAAAGTACGACCGCTTCACCATAATAATTACCTTCTATCACACCCTCCTCATTAATAGATGCTTTGTCACAGCCATATACTACACTATATGCAATATTTCTATTATCAAGCTGGAACTCTTCACCATTTTCAGAGACACCATACACTTTAATTTGAGCTGTATCACCCTGGAAAATTTCAATGTTTTCAACCTCTTTATATTCATCATTCTTAATGGAAATTGATTTGAAGCTTGATATTTCAGAAGGAATTATTTCAACATACATTACAGTTTCATTACCTGCTGCATCAATTGCAGTAACTTTAATTTCATCACGAGTACCAGTCTGCCTTCCAATGTATGAAAAGCTCCCGTTAATAACAGGCACAGGTATGGGCACAGATGCAGATACAGATGTGGGTGCAAACATAGGTATTGGTGCAGGGGCAGCATTCAAATTGTCACCTATATGTACATATACATTTGCATTGGGTTCACTTGTTCCTACAATTTCATATCTGCCATTTGTGCTTAAAACACTTACTGAATCAAGAAGCAATTCAGGGTTTACCGTATCCAATGTTGCAATCAGTTTTGACGAAGTATAGTCATTTGCTCCATTAACCGCCAGAAATTCAACAACACTGCCACCTTCATCAAGTGTTACGGGAATTTCCAAAGGCGCATTTGCATCAACTTCATAAATTTGATCATTTGTTACACCATCAACCCAATATGCTACCTCAACATTCTGATCCGGAATATATTTTACAACTGAGTTTTTATTATTTGTGGTTGCACCAACAGTATTTTTATTTTTGTTGTCAGCCTCTGTTGCCAATGTATCATTTAATTTAAGCGTTACTTTTGCAGGATTTGGCTGAGGCAGATATATAACATCCGAGACATATTCCTGGCTCTTGTAGGTAATATAATCCTTTTCGTTATATGAATAAACCTTAACCCTATAAGATTTGCCTGTGGCAACACCTGCTTCTTTAAAACCTGTTGGATTGCCTTTTTCGTCATAACCTTCAGCAACAGTCGACTTATTGCCAATATAAACCTTTGTTTTATCAGTTATTATTCCCTCAAAACCTTCCAATTCATTACCACTTTCATCAAGAATAGTTACAACATATCCCTGTGCATTTTCCACAGCATCATATGTTACCTTAAATTGTCCGTCACCACCTGGTGAAACTTGAATATTTTCGGGCATATCGGGAACATTTGGGTTTACATAAGTAAATGTCTCTTGTGATAATTCACTTGCATATACCTCATTGCCCTTCTTTAATACAACTCTTGCCTGATAACTGCCGCTTGTTAATCTTTCTGTAATATCAACAAGAGCCTGCTTATCATTAACAGGGATATCTTTAGCAACTATAATACCCGGGTCATAACCTTGTGCCATCTCTCTGTTGTATTCCTCCTCATTGCCTGAAAAATCTTCCAGATCAACTGTTTTCTGTATTTCAGAAAGGTTTATATCAACTGTATAACTGTCATCAACATTTAATGCATCCCAGCCAACTTTAAGCTGTTGGTTTGATACCTGCTGGCATGATACACTTTCAAGCTCGGGAAGTGCCAAAACGTTCATAGCGGTACAATCAACAGCCTTATCAGTTGTAATTGTCCATATTCCATCCTCCGGGTCAGTTACAGAAATATATACCATCTGCTCTGTAATACCGCTGTCTGTATTTTCAGCAGCAATTGTCTGAACGCGGTAGTTTTCATTTTCTTTTAGCACATAATTGCTCCCATCGGGCTTTGTTACTGTAATGCTCGGCATATCACCTGTGTATTGAAGCTCAAAGAGTGCATAATCCTGGCTATTAACCGGTATTTCATGCTTTGTATCATATGCCAGGAGTTTTGCATCGTTGCTTCTCTTGGATGAATATGTCTGTCTTAGATTCCCTCCAAAGACTAAAAGACCATCACTATTTGAATCAGTTCCAACATATTCATAACCCAAAGCATTTTCAAGTTCCTCCATGGGTACATTTAATTCTTGTGCAAGAAGAGCAAAGTCATCATTAAATTTAACTTTTTTGTCTGCCCAATAATATCCTACAGAAAATGGAATACCTATAATTCTTATGCCGAGGTAAGCCCTATATGTGCTGAGTTCCGCCATTATAGCAGCAAGCTCCATACCACCTAAAAGCGGAATGTAATCCGGGATAAATAATCCCACATAAGCTTTGCCACCTAAAGATACATGCCCGAAAATGCTGTCAATCCTGGGATCTGCAACAAGCCATATTGATCCTTCACCTCTAATAATACCAAGAATGTTCATTTTAATTCCAGCACCAATATCAACACAAGGATACTTCACACCATTATATTCCGTAACATAAACAAGGAATTTTGCATAAGCGCTATCAATCATCTTGATTCCCACAATTTTACCTTCTTCAGCAGTAAGCTGGAAACCATTTAGGCCAAATTCCAAGCCGATTGTATCAAGCCGGAAGGAATAAAGTGTAGGATCCGCATATCCTGAAATCAGCTTTAATGTAAGGGGAGGTATTACATTGTAATATCCTTTAATGGTATTATACAGGTTATATACACCGCCACCGATTTTGGTCAGGTAACCTACGTTTGCAGGACCTGCTCCAAGAGGTATTTTTAATGCGTCACCACCCAATACAAGTTCTACACTGTCAGGAATGCAGCTGCCACCTGTTTCAAAAACAAGTGCTACCGTTCCATCACATTCAAAGGCATCTCCTACCTTGAACCCGGCATTAATCGCTGCATACATGCCATCATAGTTTAAGGAATCCAGAGCAAAAGCAGCATGAGCACCCCCTGCCTTAAATTTCGGTATGGTATCATCATCAAGCTGGAGACTGCCGTTAGCAATAAGACCAACTAGATATGAACTATTATTGTTTGTCACGCCATATCTCATTTCATCAAGACTAAGTGACAATAAATCATCATTTTTCTTTGCTTCACCTACAGCACTGTTTAAACCATCATTTTTGTCAAATTTCTTTTCCAAATCACTTTTTCCCTCGTCATCACCTTCATCATCATCACCATCATCTGAAGCCGATGACCACCAGGGAAGTTCAACAGAAATACTGCCGCCAAGGGATACTGTATTTGTACCTATAACCGCATTGTTGATTGTTATTTTTGTACCTGTAAATAATCCTACAGTTTTTAGAATCTCACCCGCAACAACATTAGTCGGCGTAATAATTTCCACATTTGATTTTTCATCTTCCATAGGATTATCCCAGTTGTAGTCACTATCACCCTCTGCATCAGTTGGGTCGGCAAGTTCATATTCTTCGCCATCCTTAAGCACTACATAAAAGTCGCCATAGTGGAATGTATAGTCACCTATGGTTAAAAATCCATCCCCCGTAAGCACTAAAGAATCCTCAATTCTTCCCCACCAATCAACTCCGCCTTTATTGTATCGCTTAACTGTAAGGCATTTATTAGGCTCTGCTGTAGGTGCGGTGTATAAAATGGAACGGTTTATAATTGTGCCGCTTCCACAGTCATACTGAATTTGCCCATTAATTTCATATTCGTATATTTCACCACGAAGTGTTAAAAGGATATTGTCCTTTATACTGTCATCTAATTTTTCGAACTCTTCTTCTTTTTCCAGAACCATTACATCATATACCGGCTTCCCGTATTTGTCCTCTTTAAATGCACCCATTAAAAGTGTTCCATATTCTTTTCTGTCATACTTTTTGTTGTTGGAGAGCTCAATGGTTTTTGACATATTGCCATAGGCAGATGAGTAAAGGACAATATTATATTTGTCCGCCTTGAATTCATAGTCCTTATTAATTGCAACAGTTAAGGTATCATTTGTTATGTTGATATCCTTACGCATTATTTGATAGGAAATACCACTGTTCTGCCCCTTAATATACATCGTCCATTCATAGTCGGCTTTTAAGGCATCAAAATCACTGCCCTTTATAACAAATGTTTTCTTCTGTGATTTGGTATATGCAATTTTGGGTGAAATCTCGGTCATTTGCATAGCGGGAGGCTTCCCTTTAACCGAAGGAAGAACAATAAATTTTCTCCCTTCTGCATAGGATTCATTGTTATTATATTGGTTATTATATTGAACTGTTGCTCCAAGCTCTGCAACTTTTAATGATTGCTGAACCTTTGCTGAAACCTTAAATTCAACCGCCAGAGTTTCACCTGCAGCAATATTCTTTATATACTGTCTGTCCGGCTGGTCATCAACAAATGAAAGTTCCTCTGATAAACCTAAAATTACTGTTGCATTTGTTATTGGCTCAGCACTGGCACTGCTGTTATCAATGGTTACAACAACATTAAAGTTCTCTTCATTATAGCCCGTGCCTTCCTTGTTTACCGTCAGTTTATTTGGAGTATTTATCTGAAAATTAAATTTAGCATCATTATATGTATCAGACAAACTTCCGATACCGTAAAAAGTTTCATATACTACCTCTGCGCCATTATTAAGTGTTTTAGGTTCGAAATATAAAGCTACAGCGCTGTCAGCACTTCCATATTTATTTTTATTTGAAGTAAAGTTTATAAGCTCATTTGGTGCATAACCCCATTTAGTGTTGGATAAAGACTCCCAGTGAGCGATTACCATTCTGTCAGGAGCTATATTGTCCCAGCCGCTTAAAAGCCCATAAGATATAACACCGGGTGCAAATTTTTCATCTGCCGATTTCCATGCAGCAGGAATCCCCTTACCAATATATTCAGTTTCATTTGTTACATAATTTGCGCCAACCAACATTGAAGATGCATCGTTTGTGCCAAGCTGGGTATCAAGCAATATTCTTGAACCAAGCTGAACATTACTTGTGCCTTTATTTAGAATCTGGTAGGTTATTTTAGTGTTACCAACATTAGGATTTGACATATCAACAATCAGCTGAAGCTTTTGTGTTACCTCTATATCCTTGATTCTCCATACAGTTGTTGTAATATTTCCATCAACTTTAGGTGGTGAAACAATACCTCCCTCTGCTCCCAAAAGTCCGTATGAATTTCCGAAAATATAGTCTTTCCCGTCAATTCTGAAGGTTGTAAAAGAAGTATTTGGCTTGTCCCAAAAGAACAACAAATTTTTATCGTTATCGCTTGCCTTATTTGGAAGTCCATCCGCTGTATGGATTGTAAATCTGCCATTTTCACTGTTAACTCTGTATTCAACAATACCATTATGAACTCTTATGCCGGTATCTTCTGCTGCATACGCAAATGTTGGGAAAACAAGATTTGCAGCAAATATTATTGCTGTTATAAAGCATATTAATTTTTTCATCTTAAGATTACCCCCTATTCTGCTATGAATAAATAAACAAGGCGAGAATTCCTCTCATCATCAGTTATGTATAACGTGTAGTAACCTTGGCTCGGGAATATGCTCACAAGCTCTATTACTTCACCTTTGGTTTTAAAATCGCCGATGTTTTTCTTGCTTGGCAGTATTTTTGCTTTAACCTTGCCACTTGAATTTATTGTTTTTATAACAATGTCTTTAGAGTCGACAGTTATTTGTCCCATGCTTGTCATTCTTCCGTTTACTATAACATTAAACTTATTAGGATCATAAACAGTCAAATATTTATATGCCTTTGAAACATTACCTGCCTTATCGGTGGCGGTATAGGTTATAACATAATCTCCTGCAATATTTGCATTATAATCACCGCTGATTGCAGCTTCACCCTCAAGAGCAGTATCATCAGTTACCGTAACACCTTCTTCTACGTTAAACTTACTACCAAGCTTAAGAACCTCATACTGATTTTCAAAAGTAATTTCAGGTGCTTTTTTATCAATCAAATTAGTTTCAATAATAACATTAACCTTGTTGCCTACCTTGTCCTCAACTGGAATCAGAAGCTTCATATTCTCTGTAAAGGTATATTTGTTGTCGACCACAATATACGGATATGTAACCTCCTTATCCGAACTAAAGGTTGCAACAACATTTTCCTTTGTAATTTCAATATGCGAATAGTCTACGCCTACATTAGGCGGAGTTTTATCGATATTTGAAACGCTTGCAGCCGCTTCACCTTCAACACCTACGGAATTTTTATAAGTGAATATGAACTCGCCGTTTTCTGTAAACTTCTTTATTTTCTGTCCGTTGTTGTTTGTAACATATATATATGAAGAACCGTCTTCAGGTGCAATTGTTACATAAACATCTCCATTTGTAGGATCCATATTTGAGTATATTAACACAACAGGAGTTGTTTCTTTTGATATATTGGAAACAGTTACCGCCATTTCACTTACATTTCCTGCTCTGTCCTTTGCAATAAATGTAAATTCGCCATTTGAGTTAAACTGCCTTGAGGTTTTACCATCATTATTTAGAATAGTTACTGTTTCATCTGCCTCAACAAAAGCATAGACACTGAGAGCTGTTTTCTCTTCAGTCGACAATTTATATGACAGCTTTGGTGGTGTTTTATCTATTTTTGTAACCATTGCGGTTGCTTTGCCAACGTTTCCTGCACTATCTTTAAATTCAAATGTAAATGCTCCGTTTTCTGTAAATGTATATTGATCCGACGGATTATTTATAATAATAACATCATTCATATCATCTGTAGCAACCAGTGTTGCAATTACATCACTATTTGTCCAGCCTGTATATGAGTATGCAACATACCCGGTTGGTGCAACTTTATCTATTTTTGATACCATTGCCACGACGCTTCCTTCGTTACCGGCCTCATCTCTAAACATAAAGGTAAATGAACCGTTGCCGTTGAATTCATATTCTGTGCTGCCGTTATTATTCGTTACAAATACTGGAGAACCGTCCCCATTAACATTAAATGGAGAACCGTCCCCGTCAAAGGTTACTTTTGCAACTACATTTTTATTTATGGGAGCTTTTGTATCATATTCCTTTCCTTCAACATAATAGGTCACCACAGGTGTAGGAACTTTCTTGTCAATCCAGTCAACATTTACTATTTCAGAAGTTTTATTTCCTGCATTATCTTTTATGATAAATTCATAGCTGCCGTTTTCGGTAAAAATATGGCTTGATCCATTAGGATATGTTACTGTCCCAAGATCGTCTTCACCTGAAATAGTTACTGTAACATTCTGGTTTGTCCAGTTTTGGGTGGAGTAAACAATATTTTTTACCTTTGGCGCTGTTTTATCAACTCTTATCAATGCTTCACCAGTATTTGTCAAATATGTGTCCTTGTCCTTTACAGTATATGTTAATCTTCCATATCCTGAAACTTGATATTGATTATTGCCCAAATCAGCTATTAGGCTTGAGTTACCTACTAAAGCATCATTATATTTGACATCCTCCACAACAGAATTTACCGATGGGATAATACTTACAATAACATTTTCATTTGTCCATTTGTCTCCAATTATATCTCCTGAACCGTTTGTTACTATGACTTTTGAAGTAGGTACTGCCCTGTCAATCCAGTTAACTGCTGCAACAGCAGTAGAAGAATTGCCCAAACTATCTCTAAATTCAAATGTGAAACTGCCGTTTTCAAAAAATGTATAGTTGGCACTGCCGCCATTATTTGTTATAGTTGTTGTTTCATCGAATGTAATGGTTGCAACAACATTTTGTGCTGTTCTGGTTTTTG
>DAOSDD010000169.1:0-9996 GCA_035362115.1 Clostridiales bacterium
TCCGTTATCCTTACCCGAGTAGCTAAAAAAGATATCCTTAAAACAAATATCTCCTTCTTCAGGTATTGGTGAAACATTGGCAGCATCTGTTTCTTCAGGTAGATTCAGAACCTCAAATACCCTGTTTGCAGCCGCAATGGAAGACTGAAATTGCGGCCACACTGTTGAAATATAAGACAACGGTTGAAACATTCTTTCAAAAAGAATAAGAAAGGCAATTACATCTCCAACCTGCAATTCTCCTCTTGAAACCAGATATCCCCCAAACCCCAGAATAAAGAAGTCGCCTGTAACAATTACCATAACATGAGTAGAATACATGAAGCTTTCATATGGTATAAGTTTTTTTAGTACTGCAACAAGTTTTTCATAAATTTTATTGAGGGATTGGGCAAGCCTGTCTGTCAGAAGATACACCCTTACAACTTCAGCGCCTTGAACTGCATCCTGTATAAATGCGCTTTTCTCAGCACTCACCTTCTGGTTTTCTTCATGAAGTGCTCTGAGTTTTTTTGATAAGGGATTGACAATAAGCGGGAGAACTATAATAAATATTATTGATGCCAGTGTCATCTTAATATTCACACTTACAAGATACACAATTATGAAAACAAGCAATACAAAGTTTTGCAGTATATTCACAGCATTATTATTCAAACCCGATTGTGCCTGCTCGGAAGAATTACTGATTCTATCAATAAGATCACCTGTGTGATAGCTATCATAGTTCTTCATTAAAGCCCTTGTAAGTTTTGAAATCAATGCGGACTGTAAATTGCGTATAGAAATGAAATTTAGAATTTCCCCAAAATAACCTCTGGTAAATTCAATAACCTGATCTGTGCCTAATGCTATTAAGCTTATAATAACGCCATTAACAAGCAGATTTTTATCACCTGTTGTTGTTCCATTAACAATACGACGCAATCCTTCAGTATCAAGCAAACCTGTTGCAGACACTGCAATAGCAGCTATTAAAAGTCCTATGTACCAGGGTATATATTCTTTGCTAATAAAAATAAGTCTTTTAAGCGTTTCTATAGGTGTCAAGCCTGCAGGTGTCAGACGACTCTCAGCCGCAGTTTGCTTTACAGCTTTATTCCGTTTAGTGAACATTTTTCGGTTATTAATTTCAGTTCTGCCCTGCATTATAAATCCCCCCTGCACAGCCACATGCCGCTAACATTTTCTCAGCTTCATCTGCACTGATTTTACCGTTTTTATATAAATCCATAATCTTAACTGCATTGGTATTTGCCTTAATTTCTTTAATTTTCAGCTCCTCTTTTTCCACCTGAGTTTTACTCTTAGATTCCATATGAGTTTTACCCTCGGGTTCTACCTGAGCTTTATTATTTGATTCGATCTGGATACTATTATTCGAGATAATTTCACCTATTTGACAGGTATCATCAATTATTATTTCTCCATCGCAAATTAGTTTACCAACGATACAATGATCTTTAAGCTTTACGCTGCCTGCCCTTATGATTTTCGATTTTAATCCGCTTGCGGTAAGATCTGTACATTCTAAAATATCCACAAGGCAGTGGGACAGGCTTATTTTTCTTCCAAAGTACAACATCATCAAAAACATAAATTTAATAGGGATTTTAGAATCCTTCCAACTATTTATATTGTTGGTAATAGTAATTTTGTCACCATACATTTTTGCAACGGAACAAGACCCGTCAATACATATTTCATCTGCAGAAACTTCACGGGTGGCTACGATGATACCATCACAAACAATTTTGTCCGCATTTAAATCAGCTCGTCGAAGCTTTAGTACACCATTAATTTCGGTATACTTTGATTTAATATTACGAAAGCATCTTGCAACACCTTCAACAACCATCTGATCCGTAATTAGTCTGCCTTTTCCTTTAAACAGTCCTTCTACTACGACGCTTTTTGCCGCAGCATCACCTTTTAATTTACCAATACCCTCCACCGCTATCGAGTCATACTCACCACCATAGAAAGAACCAATTCCTTCTATTTTTTCACTGCTCATATCTTTACCACCTCGTTTACCACTGCTTTTTCCGATATACGAACACTATTTCTATATTCAACCTTTTCTATAATACACAAATCACCTATAAAAACATCCATTCCTGAAACAAGCTCTGATTTTGTGTTTTCAATTATTATGTTGTCGCCTTCAATAACGTTAACTATGATTATATTCCCGCTCCCTGCCAATTTACCGTAAGATGCAGACTTTGGTATATTTTTAAATTTTTTATCCGGATTAAAAGTATTACTGATTCTTATGTTGCTTCCAACAATACATTCAAGTGATATATCATCATTTATCAAAATAAATATGTTTTCCGCATTTAAGGCTTGAGCACTGAGGCCTCCAAAGCTGTAAAAGTTTTCACACACGATTTCATTATTACAGTTTAGTATAGCTGATGATATGATGTTTTTAAATTCATAATCACAGTTTAAAGTAAAGCTATATAAGCTTTCAAATGTTTCTGCCTGAAGGCCGCCCGACCATTCTAATACTCCATTTATTTTTGAGTTTCTTGAACTATTCCTAAGAACATTACATTGGAACAATTCTGCATTCAAACTGCCCGTTATAACAGCGGTTTCTGCTTTGCATATTCCTTTCAAGTTTACGTCACCAGCAGCTTTAAAGCTGATAAAGTTTGTACTTGATGCATCAATATCACCTGCACAGCGAACTTTTTCAGCAGAAGAATTTTTAATATCAGTATCACCTGCACAGTACAGACTTTTTATTGTACTGTCCTTGATAATAATTTCCCCGGCAGAAAGAATTCTTCCAAAAGAACCTTGAATACTTCTGTTTCCAAGAACAACCATATTCCTTCTCATATAGTCACCCCTTTGGGTTCACAAGCGCTAATAAATACTGTGTTCTCGTCCTCTTCATTATCAAATTTAAAATTAAATTTTTTCCGGTATTTTAATTTTAAACGGTTTGAAATTTCATCAAGATGAATAGATTTAACAATATTCAATCTGATGTCAAGGTATACTTGTGCCTGTTCAGTGTAAATTGTTGCATAATAGTCTTTGTTTTTATCAAATAAAACAAAGATATACCCGGTAGATTTCATATTTGAAAGATAACCTCGCAAGCCTTCAGCAATTTCAATGATTTGCCCTATAGTAATATCGCAGTCACGTTTAAAATCAGATAGTGCAATCATGATCAACACTTCTATATAGGTAAAATTATTTTTATCAAACCCCTTCACAAAAGCGGGAATAAGCCCTTTTTGTATTTCCTCAATAATATTTAAATCATCAGTTGTAAAATTTCGTTCGGCAACTTCCGGTGAAAGTATTTTTGCAAGCTCTTCTAAAGAGTATTTATCCTTTAGTTCCTGTATAGCTCTTATACGATTTAGAATTTTGGTTCTTGGGAAAAAGGTTTCCTGTCCAGTGAAAGATGGTTTTTTAATAAACCAATCTTCCGGAATTAACCCTTCCCGTTTCCAGCGATAAAGCTGACCATATGAAATACCGGTTTCATTTAGTAAATCTTTTTTCGATATTAGCATTATCAGCGCTCCCTTCGTAACATTGTTTCATTGTCTGATTTCAGTATAACAAAACATTGTTACGTTGACAAGAGTTTTTAGAATTTTTTTGAATTTTTATTTCTCCTATGTTTTTTCTCCAGAAGTAAAGATAAATGCGAAGAAGCATTATCTTTATTATATTTATTATCTTTATTATCTTTTTTTTCATTATATTCGTTTTTATTATCATTATCTATGTTTTCATTTATAGAGGTATTATCTATAGTGGTATTTTTGCCCTTAATCTTAGGGTTTCGTATGTTAACCTCTTCATGCACATACTGTACGGTACTATCTTTTTGTTCCATACTCCCAGGTTTGGGGAATGCATTTTTCACATATTTATATTTTATATGTCTTTTTGTCTCCTGGATTACATGTGCTGCTTGAGTCATTCTTTCTGTAGCTGCATCTAACTTGAGGTTCAGCCTTCTTATCCCTATCTCCAGAACAAATACTATTATAGATAAGGCTATAAGGATATTTGTCATGTCTTTGTTACCTGCAACCGGAGGTGGATCTCCCTTAAAAACCTCAGCACCGCTGCCGAGGATTCTTCCTCCCCCTTCATATGCCAATTTCTGCAGAAAGGCTAAGTTATCAACCCTGGAGATGTTATACTCAGGAGAATATGGTATGGATATTCCTGTATTAATATTCTTCACTATTTCTGTACCATATTTAACATTAATACTTGCAAGATAAATTCCAGTTTCATCAGCCTGGAAAATTCCTTCATATTTTATACGAGATATTGGCTGAAGCCGGAATTGCTGTTCCTTTCCCGATGGACTTACAATTACAGCTTCAATTACAGGTTCAATTACAGGTCCAATAACAGGTCCAGATGCTGGTTTAGTTACTTGTCCAATCACTTGTCCAGTAACTTGTCCAGACACTTGCCCAGATATAGATTCTAGTATAGATTCAGGCATAGGTTCAGATATAGGTTCATCATTTATATTTGGTAATTCAACTTCAATTGCTCCTATTCCCCCTGCATCTTTGATCTGCCCTTTATCAGTACTTCTATCAGTACTATAGTTTTCATATAGTCCTCCCTTTATACTATAATCATCAATAGAATGTCTTTGTATAATCCATGATAATACATTCTTCCAAAACAACGGCGACTGTTCCCATTTCATCCAGTTCCTTGTCCATGCACCTTTTACATCGGGAGTCCAAGCTGCAGTCCTTCCCAGTCCATATTGCCACACAGCCAGGATGGGCTGGTCGGTATCACTTGCAAATACCACCTGGGCAGTATTCTTTGCTGTAGTACCCACATATCCTTCAAGAACAGGTATTGAATCAATCCCTTTAAGTATCTCTGATTGGCTTTTCAGTCCTGGTGCAAAAACCCTGTTATTTAGATAAGTTTTACCTGCAAGGAAGGTTTCTTTTGCAAAAATTTTAGGTATATGTGAAAATTCATCTGTCATATAGAATCTCCCTTTACCTCCTGCTGCAAGTGCATTTAATAACTGCATATCTGCTGATTGCCCCACAGCAACGGTAGAGAGTGTAATCCCCGCCGCATTTATTTTATCAATCAAAGGCTCATAGCCTGTCTTTTCAGCCTCACCATCAGTGAGTAATATTATATGTTTAAGTTTTGTATCAGCATTCTTCAAAGATAAATATGCCTCTTCAAGGGGCGGTAATATTTGTGTTCCTCCGCCGGCTCTAATGGTTCCAATATCATCCTGGATTTTTGGGAGGTTATCAAGTTTTTGTGTTTTTACAACCCACTGGGCTGCACTATCAAAGGC
Source organism: Clostridiales bacterium (assembly GCA_035362115.1). Lineage (GTDB taxonomy): Bacteria > Bacillota > Clostridia > Acetivibrionales > DUMC01 > DUMC01. The sequence goes on from DAOSDD010000169.1 coordinate 5,345, forward strand.
AATAACCCCTATCATATCTCTGGGAGTCAAAACTTCCGTAGACCTTATAGCTGCTTCTTTTGCAAGCTCCACTTTGGATACACCATATTGTCCCCCAGTCATACTGCCGGATTTATCAATAACCAGCACAAGGCCTAAATTTGGTGATTCTTCTTTAGGAGTTATATCCATGTTTACCGGCAAAACTTTTTCAAGAGGAGTTTCATAATATCCTCCCAGAGCATAGCTGTTTTCTCCTCCCGTTACCAGCAAGCCCTTCCCCTGGTGCTTTATACATATTTCGAGATTATTCAGGAACCTTTCATCCAGTTCCTCAGCTGAAACATCGGATATAATAAAAGCCTGATACATAAGCATATCTTCCAGTGACTTAGGAACATTTTCCGGTTCAACTGTCCTAACCTTAACATCCTTTTCAAATATTCTTATCAATTCGGAGGCACTTCCCAGGGCATTTCCAGCAACATTTCCAGATTTATTCTGTATAACCAGTATTTCAGGAATATCCTTTATATGGCTGAATGCTGCCATGGAATTATTCTTAATAACCCCGTCATCTTCGGGTTCAATAACTGCCGTATAAACTACCAGACCCCCATTTCCCGCTGTTCCTGAGAACACAAAGGTATTCATTCCTTCATCTATCTCCACACTTCTTTCAGCAGCTAATTGCCTGTCAGCATATAATTTAAGAGACCCCTTGGTTTTGACAGTACTGTCAACCTTGACTGTAACTTCAAACTTTTCTCCTTTATGAAGCACCTCAGGTATAGTCACCTCTTTAATCTGTACTTCATTCACTTCCTGGGATTTTTGCTGTTTTACATGCATAACATCAACAACTATACCTTTATTGTTCAGTAATCCGGCCAGTTTAAGGCTATCTCCCATATTTTCTTCGCCATCTGTAACAAGTACAATTCTTTTTCTGTCACTGCCGGGTATAAGAGAAGATGCAAATCCTAGAGCCTGTTCAATATTAGTATAATTCGCATTTATTTTTGATTGTATTGAATCAAAAAAGGGATTTGCTGTTGGTATTGTTTCTACAGTTGCATTAGCACCGAAAACAACTATACCGGCCTTTTCTTGGTGCTTTTTATTTTTGAACGCATCTTTTACAAAGTCCTCAATTTCAGTTTTATGCCTGTATGTGCTATCTGAAATGTCCAGAGCAAATATGGTTGTAGTGGAATTTGAAACCTGCCTGATATTAAAGCCTGAAATTGCAAATATCAGCAGCACAAGGACAATAAGTCGTATAGCTCCGGTTAATTTCCTTTTGGAATTTGAAAGTCCTCCCATGTTGCGTAAAAGGTATATGGTTAAAGCTGCAGCAGGTATTATTACTAATAGAATAAGAGGATGGTTAAAAGAAAATATGTTAATATCCATTTGTATAAACCCACCATTCCACACATAAAAGTAAGAGTACAATCCAAAGCATGATATTTCTTAAAGAGAAACCTGCAGATTGGTTTCTGGTTCCACTTGTATCCAGTGTGCCAAGTGTACCACTTGTTTCACCTGTTTGAATCGTTTTCGTTTCTTCATCTGTTTTTGCTGCTTTATCTGATGCTGCCATATCGTTTATTCCGGTCTGTCCTCCAATCCCTGTGCCTGCATCTTTCGCTTCCCATGTTTGTTCCGGCTTTTCCACTTCTCTCTCAAATATGTCCCCTTCCTGCTCTGCCGGGACATTAACTGCAAAATAACTTCGGATTCTATTATCTTGTTCAAGAATGTACACACCGGGTTCATGGGTATAATCAAAAGCCTTCACCGGAAATGGAGGAGCAATTACAATTGATTCTCCGGAAGGTGTCAGTACCAGCGCTTCCTCAGTTTTAGGATTAAGGCTGAATTCTATTTCCAGGCCAGGGTATATACTTCCTATACTCTTAACTGCCGGTGGCACCAGCCACTCTATAGCATTCGTCATCATTATGGGGAATGCAGACTTAAGTACCATATCCGTATTATGAAGGTCAAATCCAAAAACCAGCAGCCTTCTTTTATCAATCTCTCCAGCAAAAGCGATAGTACCTTTATCAGAGCCCAGCACTTCATCTCCCCATACAGGCACATCAAATAATTTTGATTTATATATAGAGAAATTATAATCATTAATATGTTCAAAAAGCTCATGATTTGTTTTTTCCGTTTGTGGAAGTCCAGCTTCCCCTTTAACAGTAAATATGTCATTTTTAGGCGGGTTAAAAATCAGAATATTTCCATCTAGAGGCAGTTCATCCAAAGACAGCTTCCCGCTGTTAATACGCCCTGCGCTGTCTCTACTTCCTGTATTGTCTTTACTTCCTGTATTGTCTTTACTTCCTGCACTATCACTGTCTGTATTACCAAAAATGTTGTCAAATATATAAAGGTCGTAACCCTTTAATTCCTGTATATCCTCAATACTGCCTTTATATAGGTCAATATTCCCCATTAATTTTAAAACCTTTTCCAGGAACAGATTGCCTTTTGTAATCATGACAACTCTTGCCTTTTCTGAAGAATTTATTACTGTCCAGGCTGTGTTGTCAGCTTTCAGAGAATCGTCTCTGTCAATACGGCACTCAAGAACTCTCGCATTATCAGGTATTCTGCTCCAATATACATTAGCTCTTTCTCCGGCTTTTATGACAACTTCTCTGGCATCAGCCACCTTTCCATCTGCATATAGGCTCATAGGCAAAGTTTCATCGTTTTCACCAAAATTTGCTACACGGACAAGGAGACTTATGCTGTTATCCTTTAAAAGTGTATGAGACATATGAGTAATAGCAAAATTACTTCCCTCCCCCATAACCTTCACGAATTCTATGTTTTGATTTCCTTCACCAACAATAAATTCTTTATCTCCAAAACATATCACATTAACATCCGGATCAACTTCCCAAAGTGAGTTTATAATGCTTGCTGCTTCGCTAAAATTAGAAATTCCATTAGTGACCTTCAAAGCTTTAATTTTATCGGCAACTCTGGCTTTGTCACTACTCATGTTCTCTTCTATCATAGCTTTACTTCCCATGCTGATAAGAGTTATCTGTGTTTCAGGTTCAAGCCTGGTCAGGTAGTCTCCGGCCAGTTTTCTGGCAGCCTCAAATCTGCTGGGCTTAACATCAACAGCCTGCATACTCATGGAGGTATCTATTAATATGGCAACTTTTTTAACTTTTTTGCCTCCTGCGTTTATAAATGGATTGGCCAGTGCAAAAACCAGAAAAAGAGCTGCAGTAATTTCAAGTATCATAAGAAGATTTTTCTTTAATTTCTGCCAGGGTGTACTTGCTTCAACATCTTTTAAAACTTCCTGCCAGAGATAAAGACTCGAAACAGTATGTTCTCTGTACTGCTGCTTCAAAAGATAAAACAGGATTATTACCGGTATTGAAATTAAATATATAAATGCATAAGGTGAATAAAATTTCATTTATCAATCCTGCCTCTCAACTTCCTAACATCATCCATTTTTTGTTATTTCCTCTATGTTTAGTACTTTTTAATTATTTTCACTGTATTTTACACTTATATTGCTGCTATCACACACCTATGACCTTACTTTATTCAAACCTGTAATCATACTTATCATTTGTTCTATAGGCATTGCAGTATCCATCATATAGTAGGCTGCTCCTTTTCTAAAGCATTCTTCCCTGATATTGGCAATAAAGTCATTAAATATTCTGTTATACGATTTTAAGAGTCTGGGGGTAGCAGTAACATCAATAGTCCGCCCTGTTTCCGAATCTACTAGTCTCATGTTTGTACCGATATCCGGTCTGGCTTCCCATGGCGCAAGTATCTGACAAATATATACATCCTGTTTTCTATACTGCAGGTACTTTATCATTTCTGTTAACCCTCCTGGTGAAAACAGATCGGAAATTATTATTGAAATACCCCTGTTGTCTTTTAAATTATAAGCCTTTATTGCCTCATAAAAACCCGGACCATTTTTGTATTCAACCTCTTCAAGAAAGGTTAGAAGTTCCGGCAGGAAATGCTTTCCTCTTAAAGATAATCTGGATTTTTCAACCCTGTCACTTAAACAAATAACTGAAACTCTGTCATAAGCACTTAAACTCATATATCCCAATGCGGCAGCAAGTCTCCTTGAAGCAAAACTCTTATTAGGCTCTCCCCAATCCATGGACTTGCTTGTATCAAGAAATATGTTAACAGGGGCTTCCCTTTCCTCCATAAAAAGCTTTACATATAGCTTTTCAAACCTCCCATAGGCATTCCAGTCAATTCTTCTAAAATCGTCTCCCTCTGAGTACTCCCTGTAATCAGAAAACTCCACTGAAGATCCTTTTTGCCTGGATTTCCTATTTCCTCCCGCTCCTCCTGAAACTATAATTCCTGTTGATAAGGTCAACTTTTGTATTTTGTTTAAAAAATCGCTATCAAAAAGCTCACTCATGACTTTTCAATTTCCTCAATTATAGTTTTAATAAGGTCATCAGTAGTCAAACCTTCTGAAATACCTTCAAAGTTTAAAAAAATTCTGTGCCTTAAAGCAGGATATGCAGCATACCTTATATCATCGAAAGCTACATTATATCTTCCGTCAAGTATTGCTTTTATACGTGCAGTCGACACTACAGCCTGAGCTCCTCTGGGACTTGACCCGAAGCGGATGTATT
>DAOSDD010000170.1:0-9986 GCA_035362115.1 Clostridiales bacterium
ATCAAACACCCTTCCGGAATTCAAGGATAAAAACTCAATAATATCAAATTCCGTTTTGGTGAGAATCACTTCTTTGTTTCTATAAAAAATGCACCTTCCGCTATAATCAATCCACAGTTCACCAAAAGCTGAGGCATCATTTCTCCTGTTTCTTCTGTTCTCCCTCATCAAATGGGCATGAATTCTTGCCGCTAATTCTTTTAAAGAAAAAGGTTTGATAATATAATCGTCTCCTCCAATCATCAAACCTTTTACCCTGTCCTGCTCACCAGTACGAGCCGTTAGAAAAAGAATTGGTATACTGGTTTTATCTCTTATCATTTGGCATGTTTTAAAACCATCCAATTGAGGCATATTGACATCAAGAAGAATTAAGTCAGGCTTTTCATTTAATTTTTCCATAACTTCTTTTCCATCCAAAGCTGTAAACACTTCATAGTCTTTCAATTCAAAAAAACTACGCAACATATCTAACATATCTATTTCATCATCAACAATTAAAATTTTCCGTTTCATACTATCACCTAATAATATAGCATACCATATAATTCTCTATTTTTTATCAACTTTTTTCATATATAACTATATAGAACAGGTTTAAACATTTAAAACCTGCTTCTGTTACCTTGATGTAACTTACGATTTGCAAATTCTTCATTAGTTCTTTCAAATCGCAAATTATATAGATAGAAATTTTAACTTTAAATGCCGTACATTTAATGGAAACCCTGTATAACATTACACAAAGGGCATGGAGAACGCCTCGTCACGATCTTTGCCGTCAAGCAGCGGTTTTACAATATCAAGTATCTTCGGCGATGCTGAAACGACGATGGACTTGCCCATAGTATATAAACAATTCGGATTATGATAAGAAATGCAAATATAATGAGCGGCAAATAAAAGTTTTAGATGAATTTGAGGTAGCAAAATATATTTTATAGTAGTGAATTTTAATTTATTTGCATGTAATGCCTGCAGTTTTTTAAAAACCTGTCTATATGAGGTCTTGGATCTTTGCCTATTTTCAATTGAAGCATAGCTGCAAATAAAGTGCCTTCAAAATTGAAAACTAAATTATTTGTATCATACTCAATCTTACTAATAGAATATTCTTTACATATGTCTAAAGCATCAAGATCCCATCCTCCATATTTACATATACCACCTTCATTCATATAAAAAGGTGTAAAATTTGAATTCCCAAAATCAATAACTGTTCCTATGCTTCTGTATTTACCTCTATAGCCTGCCAGCACATTATGTTTTCCCAGGTCCCCATGATTAAAAGACGCAAAATAAGAAGACCTAATATGTTTTAGAGCAGTTTCTAATACACTGGAAACTATATGCAATTCTTCGAGTCGAAAAATGACTAGTGTAACAGCATCTTGCTACGAAAATAGAATTTAAAATTGCTTAAAACACTTATGAATACTGAACTTTGACAACTTAACATAATTGCAATAACATGCAACCTATTTTCATTCGAGGTTGTGAGAGCCAAATCATGAGTCGTTTAAAATAGATAATGGCTAAAATTAACATAGTAAGTTGTGTATAAAAAAGGAACATAAATATACAATACTTTCCCCACGAAAGGAGTACCTCAATGTATATTTACATCCCTCTGGAATTAATCTAGATATTGTTATGCACAAAAGAAAGTGAATATTATACACAGAAATCGATTTATGCCATATTTTTCTTCAAATATAGAAAATGCGTACCATAGCCACATTCATACTCATTCAATTGTATCATACACCTTATTATTTCTTGATACTTTATATTTAGAATCCTTTTTCCACTCTTCCAGTTTTTCCATATATTTTGCGATTCTTACCGCATTCTCTTTAAACTCCATGTACTCCTTGGCACACCTTAAACTAACAGGTTCGCCTTGAGGTATTTTTTCTTCAAGTTTAATAATATGATAGCCATAACTTGATTTAACCAGCCCGCTTATCTGACCTGGTTCCAGCTCAAAGCCGGTTTTTTCAAATTCAGGATCCATATACCCTTTACCAAAAACATAATCACCGCCTGTCTCCGCAGAACCTGTATCTTCTGAGTTCTCACGGGCCAGTTTGGCAAAGTCTTCGCCGCCTTTAGCTCTTTGAAGCAATTCCTCAGCTTTTTTTGTTGCAGCTTCAAGTTTGGCACCTGTAAATTCTTTTTGGGTTTCAGTATCTATTGTAAGCACCAATATATGTTTGGCCCACACAGCTTCCTGTCCGTTTTCCCGATAAGACGCATCTTTGAAAGCATCTGGAAATTTGTCATAGTATGTTTCTATCTCTTCTTCTTTTGCATCAATTGACTTCATCTCATTTTGTACAAATTTGCTTCTTAGTATATATTGTTTGTATATCTCTTCAAATTCCTTTAAATTTACTCCATACACTTCCATTGTAAATGAATTAGCTGCAGATTTATTGTTATTATTCTGTGCAATTATGGATTGTGTAAATTGATTGACATTGTCCAAATCCGTTTTATCAAGTACAATTTTTTGCTCTTTAGCTTTGGATACCTGTATTTTCAAATCTCTCAAATTTTCAAGAGATTTTCTTTTGGCAATATCTATGGCCTTTTCTCCATCAGCTATTACTGTATCCCAAAAGGTTGCTGGGTCGGGGTTTCCTGCTATTTTAAGCATATTGGCCTTTTCTTGATTCAAAACAAACCTGTATTCCGGAATGCTTATCTTCATATTTCCTACTGAAGCAACATAAGTTCTGGAATAAGATGAAAACCCTGCTATTGCAGCTACTAGAACGATTAATACCGAAAAACCCAACAGCACATATAAAGATATCTTTTTCCCAGGTTCCTTTCCAGGCTTTTTGTCGACAGTTATTTGACTCTCATTTTTGTTTTTATTCAACTGAATCTCTCCTCTATTTATCAATAAATTTAAGTTAAAGAATATTAATTTTATTATACAACATATAATTAGCTAACTTCAAAGCTTTTGATTTCATGTAATAAAATCTTAATATTCTCCAGGAATTTCTCTCTGCTGTTTTCTGCCATTTTATACGCTAAATATGGGTTGTTTCCTGCATTAAACAAAATTTGCCTTTTATATTTTGCAGCAAGCTTCCCTATTATTTCAAAACTTATACTTTTATCATTCCTTAATTGTAAAATAACTGCTCCATCTTTTTCTGTTATTGATGTTATACCCAATTCTCCTGATAAAGCCTTTATATAGGCTATATCTACCAGATTCTCAACAGGTGCAGGCAAGTCTCCGTAGCGGTCAAGCAGTTCATCTCTTATATCAATAACATCCTGTTCATCACGTATAGAAGCAATTTTCTTATACATTTCAATCTTCTGCAATTCCCTGTTTATATACTCATCATCTATATATGCATTTACATTAAGATCTATAGTAACTTCTATTTCCCTTTCTACAGGCAATTCGCCCTTAAGTTCCCTTATAGCCTCATCAAGCAGACGGCAATACATATCATATCCTACGGATTCTATATGCCCATGCTGTTCGGGGCCAAGAAGATTTCCCGCACCCCTCAGTTCAAGATCTCTCATGGCAATTTTGAAACCCGAGCCGAACTCTGTAAATTCCTTTATTGTTTGGAGCCTTTTCTCAGCAATTTCAGTCAGGACCTTATCTTTTTTATAAGTTATATATGCATATGCCAGCCTATTGGAGCGGCCAACCCTGCCTCTCAGCTGGTATAACTGGGCCAGGCCCATCCTGTCGGCATCCTCAACAATTATAGTATTTACATTGGGCATATCAAGGCCTGATTCTATTATTGTAGTACATACAAGTACATCAAACTCTCCATTTATGAACTTAAGCATTACATCTTCCAGTTTTCTTTCTTCCATCTGTCCATGAGCCACACCAACTCTTGCTTCAGGTACCAGTTCCTGAATCTGGAAAGCTTTAATATCTATAGTCCTCACACGGTTATATAAATAGAACACCTGACCATTTCTTGCAAGTTCTCTGGTTATTGCATCCTTTATTACATCATCATTGTATTCCATTACATAAGTTTGCACAGGATATCGTTCTTCCGGCGGCTCCTCTATAACACTAATATCCCTAACACCTATGAGCGACATATGGAGGGTTCTTGGTATGGGCGTAGCCGTAAGTGTAAGAACATCAACATCCGGACGTGCATTTTTAAGGCTTTCTTTATGCATAACACCAAAACGCTGCTCCTCATCAATAACCAATAACCCCAAATCCTTAAATTGTATATCCTTCTGGATCAATCTATGAGTTCCTATCAATACATCAACATGGCCCTTTTTAAGGTCTTTGAGAATTTTACCCTGATCGGCTCTTGTCCTGAATCTGCTGATCATTTCTACTGTAACAGGAAATTTTTTCATTCTCTCAATAAAGTTACTATAATGCTGCTGGGCTAAAACTGTTGTAGGTACAAGAAAAGCTACCTGTTTCCCGTCCATAATAGCTTTGAAAACCGCTCTCAATGCCACTTCAGTTTTTCCATATCCTACATCCCCGCACAAAAGCCTGTCCATGGGCTTGCCGGATTGCATATCATTTTTAATTTCTTCGATGCATTTCAACTGGTCTTCCGTCTCTTCATACGGAAACAGTTCTTCAAATTCGTTCTGCCATACGGTATCTTTTGAATAGGAATACCCTTTAATAGCCTTGCGCTCGGCATACAGCTTGACCAAATCTTCTGCCAGCTCTTTTAGAGACTCTTTAACCCTTTTCTTGGTTTTTGTCCAGTCATTTCCACCAAGTTTGCTTAATTTAGGAGCTTTTCCTTCAGCTCCAATATATTTTTGTACTGTATCCAGCTGATTTGTAGGAATGTAAAGAAAGTCCCCCTCCTGGTATCTTATCTTTAAATAATCCTTGTGAATATTCTCTACAACCAGTTTTTCTATTCCTACATATTGCCCTATTCCATGGGTTTGATGAACTATATAATCACCGGGGTTTAAGTCGGTGAAAAGATTAATCTGGGCTCCTTTTGCCTTCTTTTTAGGAGTCTTTCTGCTTCTTCTGTCCTGACCAAAAACTTCCCTTTCACTGATAACCACAAATCCTATGGAAGGATACTGGAAGCCTTTATTTAAACTTCCATGGGTTATTGTTACCTTCCCGGGTTGAAGAGAATCATTTATAGCATCATTATATACAGCCTCTATCCCATCAGAAACAAGGTTATCCCTCAGCTTTTCACCCCTGGTTTTTGTTCCTGCAAGTATAATAATTCTGCTGCCATTATTCTTCATGGAATTTATATCATTGACCAGAAGTTCGGAAAACCCATAATATGAAGGATTCTGCTTACACAGAATATTGTGCTGCAAATCCTGTGAAAAATCCCGTGGAGAATCCTGCCGAAAATCCTGTTGTCCGTCATGGAGAATAGCACTTAGGTATACTTTCTGCTTTGTCTTCAAGCCCCTTAAAATATTTTCGTAATCATACAGTATATCAGTATTTTGTGGTAATATACGCCCCTTTTCCAATAAATTCTTGCATACTTCATGATTCTCAAGCATTAAATTATCCATTCTTTGACTAAGTCTTACAGGCTCATCCATGAAGACAATAAGATTGCCATCGGAATGATCTCCATAGCAACTTCCGTGATAACTTCCAAGAATATCTCCAGGATGGCCTCCAGGATTGTCTTTAACATAGTCTGCCAAATGACAGGGTTGATCTACAATGTACGAAGTATAGCGGTCTATTCCCGGGAAATAAAAGCTGTTTTCAAACCTTTCAATATCATACTCAATACTTGTCCTGACCTGCTTTATAAAATCTGTCCCCTTCTTACCCTTCAGTGTATTTACATAACTTCCCAGATCCCGTTTTATTTGTTTTATGATCCCTTCTCTTCTGGAAACCGGACAAATAATTTCCCTTGCAGGTAAAATTTTCACCTTATCAAGTTTAGCAATAGAACGCTGTGACAAAACATCAAAAGTCCTTATTGAGTCTATTTCATCTCCAAATAGTTCAATTCGTAAAGGGTCCTCCTGGTCTACGGTAAATATGTCTATTATTCCGCCTCTTACGGCAAACTGACCTTTTCCCTCTACTATATCAGCCCTCTCATAACCCATGGGTACCAGGTTATTTATCAAGTGCTGAATATCCAATTGAGAGCCATTCTCAATATTCAATATGTAGCTTGAGAACAGTTTTTCAGGCACAAGTTTATTAGAAACAGCATCCACTGAAGTAACAATAATACTGTAGTCACCTTCAATTATCCTGGCAAGAGCCGTTATGCGTTTATAAACAGCATCATTGCTTTTTGCTTCAACATCGTAGTAAAGGGTTTCCTTTGTGGGAAACATTACTACCTTATCACCAAGGAAAAAGCTGAAATCTTCATAAAAGCGTCTTGCCTGCATCTCATTAAAAGTAATAAAAATACCTTTTCTGTTAAGATGCCTGCAAATAGCATAAGCCAGGTGTGCCTTCTGAGAATCGGAAGGCCCTGCTATGTTAAATGGAGCATCTAAATTAATTCTATTCAGTTGTTCTAAAATACTTTTATACTCTTCCATTTCCAGGAGAGGTTCCAGCAAATAATCTAAATTATTCATATTAACCGCCATTCCGCTGCTGTGCATAGATACAAATAATACAATAATATTATAATCCGTTAAATTCTCTCATTGCAATATCAGTGCCTGATGTAATAATAACTTTTACAGCCTCTGCTGCTTTTACAACACCTTCAAAAATAAGCTTCTTTTCCTCCTCGGAAAACCTTCCCAATACATAATCTGCAATATCCCAGCCCTCCGGGGTACTGCCAATTCCTACTCTTATTCTGGGGAAATTATCGGATTGAAGGTGGTAAATTACCGATTTCATTCCATTGTGTGTGCCTGAACTCCCTTTAGGCCGTATTCTAAGTTTGCCGGTTGGAAGGTCTACATCATCGTATATCAATATTATATGCTCTAAGGGGACTTTGTACCATTCAACTATATCTCTTATACTTTCACCGCTGTTATTCATATAAGTTTGAGGTTTTACCAGCAAAACCCTGGTTCCATCAATAGCTCCACTGCCAACAATAGCTTTATGTTTTAACTGCATAACATTTATGCTGTATTTTTCCGATAATGCATCGATAACCAAAAATCCCACATTATGCCTGGTATCCTTATATTTGATTCCAGGGTTTCCCAAACCCGCAATTATATATAGATTTTCTAAACTTCCCAAAATAATGCCCCTTTCAGTATACATATAATGTATAAAGGTTGAAAACAAAAGCTTCCTTATTTGGGAAGCTCATTAATGTCTACAATATCTATCAAGTTACTAATACATAAGCAACAAATCGTCAAGCAGCTAATGTTCAAACAACCTGATACATAAACAACCAATGCTTAAACAACCTGATGCACAAGAAGCTAATGTTTAAACATGTTGATACACAAGAAGCCAATTCTGCAGCATCCCGTACACTGGTTTATAATGACCTTCTGCCTGCCTTCAGGTAAATAAGGAACTTATGGATATATCCCCGTAAATCCTTTCTATTGCCTCCGCAAATATTGGAGCTACAGAAATTGATATTATCTTATCTATTCTTTTTTCCCCTGTCAAGGGAATTGTATTAAGCACAACAAGCTCTTTGATTGCTGATTGTTTTATTCTCTCTACTGCGGGTCCTGATAAAACTCCATGTGTACCGCAAGCATAAACTTCTTTTGCTCCAGCATTTGACAATGCCTCTGCAGCGTTTACAATAGTCCCTGCCGTATCAATCAAGTCGTCTATAAGTATGACCCGCCGTCCTGATACATCACCAATTATATTCATTACCTCACTTACATTGGCCTTTGGCCTTCTCTTATCAATAATCGCAATAGGTGATTCAAGTCTTTCGGCCAGCTTTCTTGCCCTTGAAACACTTCCCACATCAGGAGATACAATAATCAAATCATCTGCATCCGGAAACTTTTCCTTGAAGTATTCAGCCAATATTGGAACTCCAAGAAGATGATCCACAGGAATATCAAAAAATCCCTGTATCTGTGGGACATGAAGATCCATTGTTAACACTCTGTCAGCTCCTGCAACAGTGATAAGATTTGCTACCAATTTGGCTGAAATAGGATCCCTGGCCTTTGCTTTTCTATCTTGCCGTGCATATCCAAAATAAGGCATCACCGCAGTAATTCTACCAGCTGATGCTCTTTTTAAGGCATCAATCATTATAAGAAGCTCCATAAGGTTATCATTTACAGGATAACAGGTAGATTGAATTACAAATATATCGGATCCCCTTACAACCTCTCCTATATTGATTTCAGTCTCTCCATCACTAAATTTACCAACAGTTGCAACTCCTACAGGAAGACCAATCTTCTCTGCAATTTCCTCTGCAAGGCCCCTGTGGGAATTCCCCGAGAAAATCTTTATATCCTTCCCATGAATATTCAATTCATATACCTTCCTTCCTAAAATAATGCTACCATTCTAATGTTGCCATTCTAATGCTACCATTCAGGGCGATAAGATAATCAGTCATCTCTCTTCATTCCCTTCTTTATAACCCAGTTATCTTTAATTACCTGCCTTTCTCTTGCAATGGCAAGAGAATATTCAGGAACCTCTTCGGTAATTGTAGATCCCGCAGCAATATATGCGTTATCCTTCACTTCAACAGGTGCAACAAGATTTACATTACATCCTACAAAAGCATTATTGCCAATAATTGTTTTATTTTTCTCTTTACCGTTATAATTAACTGTAATAACACCACAGCCTATATTTGTATTGTCCCCTACCTCTGCATCTCCTATATATGCTAGATGCGGAATTTTAGTCTTGCCACCTATAACAGATTTTTTTATTTCCACAAAATCTCCAATTTTAACATTCTGCCCTATTCTGCTTTCCGGGCGTATATATGCGAAAGGTCCCACACAAGCATCATTTCCTACACTGCTTTCAATAATAACAGAACTTGAAATCTGCACTCTGTCACCTATATGAGAGCTTATTATTCTGCTATTTGGGCCAATTATACAGTCTTCACCTATTACAGAGCCATCTTCCAGTATAGCTCCAGGATAGATGACAGTATCCACTCCAATTTTAACGCTATCATCAATATAAATGTTTCCGGGGTCTATTATTGTTACTCCTTCTTTCATGTGTTTTTCAAGGATTCTTTTTCCTAAAAACTCAGATACCTGATATAATTGAACTCTATCATTAACTCCGAGAATCTCTACAGGATTCTCCACCACATAAGCCCCTACTTTAAATCCTTTTTTTATAAGTATCTCAAGAGTATCAGTTAAATAATACTCACCTTGATCATTATCATTTTTAAGTTCCCTTAAAGCTGCTATCAGGTGCTTCACAGAAAAACAATACATTCCCGAGTTAATCTCTCTAACCTTCAGTTCGTCAGGAGAAGCATCCCTGTGCTCAACAATTCTTTGTACATCTCCCTGTGAATTTCTTATTATTCTTCCATAACCCGATGGGTCATCAACCTCCGCTGTGACTACTGTTGCTATGTAATTTTGGTTTTTATGATATGCAACAGCCTTATTTATGGTGTCTGCAGTGATTAAAGGTGTATCACCATACAAAATAAAAACAAGTCCTTCCTTTTGTTTTAATATATCCTCAGCCTGCATTACCGCATGCCCTGTACCAAGCTGCTCTTTCTGCCAGACATATTGATAGCCATCTCCCAGACACTCCATAACCTGATCAGCCTGATGGCCTACAACAATTACTGTTTCATCAATCCCCGCTTCTTTAGAAGTACCACATACCCATTTTATAATAGGCTTGCCGCAAGCTTTATGAACAACTTTAGAATATTTGGATTTCATCCTCTTACCCTCTCCGGCTGCAAGCACCAATGCCATTAAATTTTCCATATTAAGCGCCTCCCGTTTAAAACTCGTGGTCACGGGGCTAAAAGCCCCGAAACTACGGTATTTTTTGTTAG
>DAOSDD010000171.1:0-9910 GCA_035362115.1 Clostridiales bacterium
CATAATGCACTTTATTATCCTGAGGAGCAAGTTTTTCTGCAACATATAATCCTTCAGGGAAAACACCCCATGCAGCAATCATGCTGATTGCAGCATTCATACCTTTCCCGCTTTCGCCATATCCGCTAAAAGGAGTAATGCCTTCTTTTTCTTTTAAGGTCTTCATTGCGTTATACCAATCATCTGTAGTCACAGGCATTGCAATATTATGTTTTTTCAGAAGATCGTTTCTGAGAAGCATTACATTATTTCCTGAAACAAACTGATAAATATAAGGTAATGAGTATACTTTACCTTCATCAGTGGTAACTACCTTTTTTGAAAATGGGTACTTTGCAAAAGCTTTCTTTAAATTTGGCATATCACTGTCAATAACAGATTTCAAATCAATGAATGCTCCCTGCTGTCCATATTTTTCAACATCAAGAGGTGCTATTACAGCATCAGGAAGATTTCCTGTATTCATTGCAAGAGTATATTTTTCCTTGAAGTTAGCTTGTGGTGGAATATCCCATTCAATTTCAATATTTGTTTTCTTTGCATATTCTTTTAAGATTGCCAATTCGCCATATTCTGTGTCATACATAACATAGGGCTTCATAAATCTTAATTTAATGGGTTTTTCAGAGATAGGAAACTTTATGCTCGGGTCAGGCTTGATTAAATCTCCGGATGCCAGAATTTCTGCAGGAGTTTTTGGTGTGCTGCTTACTTCTGTAGTTTTTTCCTGAGTTGGAGTAGTTAGTTTAGTTTCGTTGTTTCCATCATTGGTTTTTTTAACTGTACAGGATGCAAATAATCCGGCACACATAACCAATGCCATAACTAGAGACACTACTTTAAAGAATTTTTGTTTCATAAGAATACTATCCTCCCTTTTTTTTGTTATTGAATTGATTAAAAAGATAATTTTATTGCAAGGTGAAATCATAACATTTATGTGTTATAGATTCACACATTGTTCAATGTTAGTATAATCAAATGTATTTTTTAGTGTAAAGTACCAACTTGTGCTTTTGTTTAACAAAAAATTATTATCATTATTTGTTAAACTGTGCATATTTTGTTGATCGGCAGTATAACAAAGCAGTAATAATTTAGCCTTTGATTGCCCCTATAAGTATGCCTTTTACGAAGTATTTCTGCAGAAAAGGATATACCATTAATATAGGTACTGTAGCCACTACAATAGATGCATAGCGGATGCTTTCCCCTATAAATTCCTGCTCTGCCGCTGACCCTAATCCTTCTGCCATCCTTGCATTTAACAGGTTTTGCAGCAATATTTCCCTCAATATCAACTGTAATGGATATTTTGCCCTATTATTCAAATAGATCAATGCATTAAAAAACGCATTCCAGTGCCCCACTCCGTAAAATAGAGTCATAACTGCAATAATTGGTGCTGATAGTGGAAGCACAATACTTACAAATATCTTCAAGTCATTGGCACCATCTATTATAGCAGCTTCCTGAAGTGAAAACGGTACATTTGCAGTAAAGAATGTCCTCATTATGAACATATTCCATGTACTTACTGCACCTAAAATAACCATTACCCAAAACGTATCAATCAAATGCAGCTTCTGTATCAGCAAATATGTTGGAATAAGTCCGCCACCAAAGAACATGGTAAAAGTAAAATATAATGTCCAGACCTTTCTCCCATAAAAATCCTTCCGTGATAAAGGATATGCAGCCATAGAAGTAAGTATTATATTAATAAATGTTCCTACAACAGTATAAGCAATTGTATTAAGATAGCTTCTCCAGATATCCTGATTAATGAATACTCTCCTATAACCCTCAATTGTAAATCCTTTCGGCAGCAAACCTACTTCGTTAGCCATGACTGCAAAAGGGCTGCTAAAAGATACACTAACAACATGAATTAAAGGATATAAAACCACTATACATGTTATTATAAGTAATAGGATAATAATATGGTAAAAGATTCTTTCTCCAATCGATTCCTTTATAGCTTTACCCAATTTTGTCACCTCCTTACCACAAGCTTGTTTCACTAACTGCACGACTGAACTTGTTAACTGCAATCAGTAATATAAAATTAATTATTGAATTAAACAATCCTATTGCTGCAGTATAACTGTAATTTGCATCCAAAATGCCTTTCCTGTAAACATATGTAGAAATTACATCTGCTGTGTCATAGGTTAATGGGCTATATAACAGCATGATTTTTTCAAATCCGACACTGAACATACTTCCCATTCTTAAGATAAGCATAATAATTACAGTAGGAAGAATTCCCGGGAAAGTAATATGCTTCATCTTCTGCCACTTTGTTGCACCATCCACTGTTGCTGCTTCATATAATTCAATATCTATTCCTGCTAATGCTGCCAGATATATTATTGATCCCCAACCTGCAGACTGCCAAACTCCTGATAAAACATATACTGTTCTGAACCATTTTGGTTCTGCAAGGAAATGTATGGGTTGCCCGCCAATAGCTTGTATAAACCTGTTAATAAACCCTGTACTCGGAGATAAGAAAGACACAAGCATACCGCAAATAACTACTACAGAAATAAAATGCGGCATATAAACTATGGTCTGTACACTTCTTTTAAATCTGTTGCTCTTTACTTCATTAATTAATAAAGCCAGTATAATAGGCATAGGGAAGCCTACAACAAGTTCATAAATATTAATCGCCAAAGTGTTTCTCAGTAAACGATAAGCAAATGGAGATTCAAAAAATGATTTGAAATGCTTAAGCCCGACCCATGGACTGCTTATAATACCTTTAAACGCATTAAAATCTTTAAAAGCAATAAGTACTCCATACATGGGCATATAATGGAATATAAAATAATAAACTATTATTGGTAATATTAATAAATATAGGTATCTTGATCTGTAAAAGCCGCAAGCAACCGCAGATATTCCAGTTTTTTTTGAAGATATCCCTCTTTTTTCACTTGTGTCTTTATTTTTCATGGACAATTTGGGTGATATCATTTTAGCTCCCAGTGTTTCCAATTATGTTCTCTCCTTTCTGCTTGACAATAGCGCCCTCCATCAGCTACAATTATAAACCCCGGGAAGTTTTACTGTAAAGTTGCAATTTGTGATTGCTTTTAACATTTACTTTGATTTTACATATTTCTAACTATACAAATTTCATAAAACAGTCCAAAATCTTATTTTTATTAATACAATCCGGACTCTTAGGGTGCACATAATTTATCTGAAGAAAATGCGCCCACAAATATATTTTATTTTACAAATTCCCTATAGTACGGAAATTAGTAGGTGTAATACTTTCATAACGCTTGAATACACGGGAAAAATTGTGCAGACTGTTATACCCAACTTCCTCAGCAATTACGGCAACAGTCTTTTCAGTATTCTGCAAAAGCTCCTTTGCTTTTTGCAAGCGTACCTGATGTATATAATCAGTTATTGAATAACCAATGTGATCTTTCATAAAGCGGCTTAAATAAGATGGAGAAACAGAAAAATAATCAGCGATCCCTTCTACTGAAAGCATACTGTCACTATAGTTTTTATTTATATACTCAATAACCTTATCCCTTAATTCTAAATTTTTAGACATCTTTGCATCTTTTACTTCATCACACAACTTTAAATAAAAATTTGAAACAGCACTATATATTTCATCTAGAGTACCCATATTATTTAAATTGTTTATAAAAATTTCTATATTTGAACTTTTTATATTTATCTCATCAGCAGCTTTCATAGCAGTATTGATAATATCGAAGTAAATATATTTTATGAAATCAATAGTAACAGGTTCACTTTTAATGGTATGCACAATCTCATCCAGAATCTTTTGAATTTCTTCGTATTCACCCATCTTCAGAAAATTAATTAACTCCTTTTCCTGTTTAAAAGAATAACAAACCTTTCTTGTACCACGGCTGCAAATAGCATCATAGCTAATCACTGCATCGCGTCCCATTATTATTTTATATTCCAGGGCTTCACAGGCTTCGTTATAAGAGTCGCTCAAAAGCCATAGTTTATTATATAGCCCGCCAATTCCTATAGTAACTGTAAAACCCAAATCATTTTTCACAACATCCTTAATTTTCCGAGCAATATTAACAAGGTATACATAATTATCATGCTCGAAATTATTAAGACCCCTATTGCTGATATTGTTAGTATTACTGGTATTACTGATATTACTGATATTACTGATGTTATTCGGTATGCTGTTGTCCAATCTCCTTTTATCTAATCTGCTGTCATATGAGATGTCATTAAGTGAACTGTCATTTCCCAAGCTATGATTATTTGATCTGTCATCTACTCCAATTATTACACTAATTCTATATGCTTCATCTTGCAGAGCATATACAAAGCAATCTTTATCAACTAAATTCTCAACAATGTTGATTAAAGTTGCCTGTACAACTTCCCTAATAGGTTCATTTTTTTCTGAAGAATTTACATTATTGGAACTATCAACGTCAAGAATAAAAACTCCATATCTATCTTTCTTAATATTCAGACTTAAAAATTCAAGCATTTCATCTACACTTTGTTCATCTGTAAAACTACTTTTTAATAATCGGCTAAAAAATGTATTTTTCATAATTGGTATCTGTTCATATATTTTTTTCTGCAGTGACTCATTTTTGCTTATATAGCTAACAATAGTGTTATTTATCAGATCCCATTCACTTTTATACCCATTGAGGGTTGTATCATGTTCAAATCCTCTGATAGCCTTAATAATAGTATTAATATTATTATAGCCATTTTGGACAAAATAGAGCGCAATTGCTACACCAAGAAATAAGGTCGAAACCAATATAATTGTCATCCTATTTTGAATATCACTAACTTTATCCAGTATAGTATATGAAGGTATAATAGATATATATTTCCAATTATTTTCTTGAGATTTAACTGATGATACAACAAACCCGTACTTTGTAATATAGCAGCTGTCCGCTTCCTGATCTTTTAATCCTGACAGCAAAGCATCCCTCTTTCCGTCATCAAACAGAAAGTTACCAGATTTATTACCCATTATTATTTTGTTATTTGCATCAAGTACACACGCATATCCTTCGTATTGACTCAAGGAAGTTTCTATTGAACGCTTTATGGAAGATTCATCTACAGTGATCATCAACAGAGCCTTAGGGAAAGGATCCTTCATTGGTATGGGTTGAATATATGAGATAATACGCCTTGTTAAATTGTTAAAGATTGCAGTTTGAGAAGGTAGTATGGTTTGAGTATGAGTATTGTATAAAATCCGTTTAAATTCATCAGTGCTCATTTCCTGCCACGATAAAACATATTTGTTAAATGACTCTAAATAATATCTGCTCGTATCACTCAATACCATATCTGCATCTTTGAAAAAAATAAAAATGTTATCTATTGATGAATTTGCGTTTTTATATTTGTTTAGCTCCTTTATAGCATTGGATAAATAAGGATATATGCTTACCTTTTCTACATTATCGTGGGACAATAAATATGAAATATGTGGATTACTTGATAAATTTGATGAAATGTTTGCAAAACTTTCAAGATTGTTATCTGTAATGTCACGAGTTTGCTCCAGAACCCTTGCAGCTGATTGCATAATCTCCTGCTCAAATTGGTTAATGAATTGGAAATATATGAAATAGCTAATAATTGTTACAGGTAAAAATAATACTAATAAATAAGAAAGCATGTACTTCACAAAAACCCTCATCCTAAACATGAGATTGCCCACCTTCCAAATTAAATAGAATTGTTATGCATATTTATATTTTATCATTTAGTTAAATCTATTTCAATATAAAATTTGAACCGTCCCACAGCTTGGCTTGCCGGGGACGGTTCTCAAATATTACTGTAATTTCAGCGCTAATCTAATACTGCTTTGTTATGTTGCCAATGGAAAGCACATTTCTGGCTGGAAGACATTGCTTCCAAATTGAGATAGGTATAGTAGTATTAGTTTATTGCAGCCCCTCAATTAACATGTATATAATCTTTGCTGCTTCAGCTCTTGCCGAATTATTTTTTGGCATGAACATGCTATTTCCGCTGCCTTCAATTATTCCGGCCTGCTGCAGTGTCATTACAGAATCTTTTGCATAGCTGGATATATTTTTATTATCTTTGAATTCCTTATAATCTTTTACTTTTAGTAAATCAAGTCCTGCCGCTTTAACAGATCTATAAGCCATTACCGCCATATCCTGCCGGTTTATTATTTCTTCAGGTTTAAACATGTTTCCAGCTGTTCCATTGACAATTCCAAGCTTTTGGGCACTTGATACATATTTATAGTACCAGGCATCTTCTTCTACATCTGCAAATGCAGCCTTTGCACTAGTATCAACAAGTCCTAGTGCCTCTATAAGCATTTTGGTGAATTCCGCCCTCGTAACATTTCTGTTTGGCTGGAAGATGTAGTTATTTACACCATTAACTATTTGCCTTGATGCCAGAACCTCTATATAATCCTTTGCCCAGTTGGTTTGTATATCATTAAAGGTCTTCACATATTCAAAAGCCGCATATACGCTTAAATGATCCGTAGTAAATAATATTTTTTTACCATCAGTGTCTATTTTACCGCCAACATAACTCCAAACCTTTTTATCAGGATTATACCAATATACACCAAGTTTATTACTCTTAATGTTTATTTTGCTATTATTTATTTTCGAATCATCAAGAGGTAATTTAACGAGTAGCTTTTTGTTAAACTTTTCTATATATATTCCGGTTTTTTCACTGCCATCTGCACTTAATAACTTCAAATAAAGTTCAAACTTTTGGGACGCATCTGAAATACCTGTATTTTCTTTTATCATTTCTCTTGTAGCAACAGAATATACATCTCCATCTGTTTCATCCAATTCTTTTACTACAATTAAAATTTTACTATCTTTTATTTTTTCTGTATCTTTTGTATCTTGTCCTATGTCTTCCATATATTTTAATGTGTATTTCAGATCCACAGCACCTGCAGGGAGCTTCAACGATAATTTGGAATCTACTAGAAGGTCTATTCCATTAGAAGATAAAGCATCAATTGATTTAACTGTAAGAATTAAGTCTATTTCTTTACTACTTTCGCCTGAAATAACCTTTAATTCTTTCCCCTTCTGAAGAGTAGTATTGGCTGCCTTGTCAAAACCATTTTCAGTAAGTAATGATTTAATGCTTTCATAATTTTTACATAAGTCATCTATTGCTTTAGTTATAGCCTGATCCTCTATTTCTACCTTCAGAACATCCTTATTTTCAGTAATTATTACATTACTATCTTCACCCATTACCTTATGGATATCAATAGAAGATATCTGTCCAAGTGTTTCGTCAACAAGCAGTCCTAATTTTTCGCTTATACTATTCTTTTCATCTGCTTTTAATTGCCCTGCCTGCTTTATAATTTCATCAAGTGTGGATATTGCCTTTCCAGGTTCGGTTGTTCCAATATTCTTCAGCCCGTCATCTAATTTTTGGTTTATCTGTATTAGCAATTGGCTGCTCTGGTTTCCGGTTCCCGGTTTAGGATTAATATCAGTTGGTGGTACAGGCGGTGGTGTAGTGTCGGAGTCTGAGTCTGAGTCTGAGCCTGAGCCGGAACCCGGATCAACAGGCGGCTTGCTTTTTTCCAGTGACATTGGAATTACAAAACTATTGCCTTCTGCAATATTGTAGTTAAATCCTTGGGATATATCACTTGAGTTTACATAACTTCTAATTAAAGTGCTTGCGCCCAGGTCCAAAGTTACTTCATTTCCGTTTACAGACTTAATGCCGTTAACCTTATAGGCTGCGTTTTGTACACCATCATTAGTAATATAGATATATCTGCCAGTTATTTCATTTAAATCTACTATATCTGCTAATTCAACAGTAAGCTCATTATTAACACTCATCTCTTTTGTAAAGCTCTTTACAGTACCGGCAACAGTTGCTGGCAAATCATAATTAAAAGTACCAATAATAGTTCCATCATTTACATATCCATAAACCTGTTGTCCTTCTTTTTCGGAATAAACTCCCAGGAATCCTTTAAATTGAAATTTACCATCTACTGTATAAACAGTTTCCTTATCCAGTGAATTAACTATATAATCAGTACGTCCGTTTTTGAGAACTACTTTAACTGCTTTTACATCTCCTGCAGCTGCCTCGCCATTTACTGTTACAGGAACTTCGCATATGGATTCAATATATCTTGCATCTTTATAAGGTTCAATTACTGCTGTAAATGTGCTGCTTAAGTTCTGACCGCTGCGGTGGGCAATCATATATTTAAGTGACGCTGGATTACCCGGTTTCTTAGGAGGTACTCCATCCATAATAGCCACATCGTCATATTTGCCTAGCATAGTAAGTCTTAAATGGATATCCATTTCTTGTGGCAGTACTTTCCTTCCATCTACAACATCCCAGTCTATGCTGAAGTTATTTCCAGGTGCTGAATCTTTTTCTACATTCTTGAGCCAGTGGAATCCTGCTCCTTTATAACTCCAGCCAGCGACACTATCATCAGAAGGTCGTACTCCAAATTGAGTGTTAACTCCTGCATAAGTCCCTACAAAATTGCCTTCCGGATCTTTCTGTCCAATAAGGTTGAGACCTTCTGTGGCTACTGCACCTTCAGCCCCATGGAAACTATAGTAGTGGTCGCTTCCTCCTTTTACTCTAAAGAAATCAACTCCATAGGAAATCTCATCATCAACCTTGACCATAGCAACAGTTCTTCTGTACATTTGAGTCTGGCTGTAAGCTCCTGTGGAATCTACATCCATTACATCTACTGTATCACTATCATCGAAGTGAATTGGAGCTCCGCCATAGTAATCATTTTGTTTTGTTTTGTCTACAACTACAGTATTATGACTTACAGTGTTGCTTACCCACTCTACTCTGTTAGGCTGATCTCCTGTTTCCTCCGGATATCCAAGATCTGGTGAGATATCCAGGCCAAATGCATGCACTCCAAGGTTAAGCTGGTCTCTATGAGCATGGGAAGTATTTGTTCTTCCGTAGTACATCCAAAAGTCTCTTAAGGTATTTAATAAAGTAGTATCATTCTTTACTTTTAGAGATTCATTGTCAAAGAGAACAATATGAATAACACCCATCTTATATCCTGTTGCATTTTCATTCTTGTCTACACCCTCAAAAGTAATAACATGCTCACCGGCAGTAAGTTCAAGAGTTGCAACTGGTTCAAGGTTTGAGTCAGCTCCGCTTCCCCCGTAGAAATCAAGAGTTTTTACCTTTGTTCCATCGATACTGATATCATATATACCATAACTACCTGCCCTAAAAGGATTTAAATCAACTTCATATATATCTGTCTTTTCTACATTAAATCTGAAACTAATTTTATCTCCTATTTTATCAGACTCAAATTGAATTGTTCCATTGCTTGCAAAATGTTTAAATCCTATTGTAGCATCAAAGGCACTTAAATTTGCAAAGGGAATCTGAATTCCAAAGTACTGTTTGTTGTTTTTTCCATCTCTAAGAACTGAGAAGCCATACCCTGCCAGGTTTGTACTTCCTAAATCCAATTTTCCTTTTTCAGCTATTACATTTTCAATAGCCGGTCCTATACTCTCAGGATCTTGTGTAAATATATCTCCATGCAATCCACCAGCTGAGTTATTATTTAAGAAGTAAGCCAGTTGAGCAAGGACAGGGTCTCCAAATTTTTCAAATCCCTTTACAGACTCTGATATGCTTACCATAAGTCCCGGGTTGCCTGTTCCACCTGAGTCTCCTATCTGAGCAGTGTAACGTTCAGCCAGTATAAGCGGGTAAAATGCTGAGAACATTTTCATAAACTTAGGATTCTTGTATAGGTCTGCCCCGGGATATCCTTCATATCCATCCAGAACATTGGCGACCTCCAATAATTGCCTTAGCCATA
>DAOSDD010000172.1:0-9905 GCA_035362115.1 Clostridiales bacterium
ATAATCAGGACTTTCTGGTATATATAAATGCTATTACAGGGAAAGAAGAAAATATATTAATGATAATCAATACACCAAATGGAATTCTGACAATGTGAAATGATATCTGACTACATGAAACGGTAATGGTATTTTAGCAATATGGCAATGTATTAAATATTTATATACTTCAAAAGTGGAAGAGAAACAGGTACATTTATAAATTAGAGAGGTACCTGTTTTTCCTTTCCGGAATTTATCGCAGCGACCACTTATTTGTTTGCAGTTATACCATGTTATATGGTATGATATGGTGTATAAAAATTATATATTTTGTAGTAAGCAATATACGTTGCAATAAGCAAGGAGGGACTGTTTATGGAATTGTATAATGATAATTTAAGTAACTTAGAAAACAAAGGTTTTAGAAAACCAGGCATCCCTATGACAGGAATAGTATATTCCATAGTTGTTACTCTATTTATTACTATAGCATACAGGGTCCAGCATAAGAATTTCTATTTAGGGGTGCTTGCTACTGAAATAATCTTAATAATGCTTCCTCCTTTGATTGCACTATTTATCTTTAAATACGATATTAAAAAAGTTCTCAGGCTAAATAAGATAGGAGTAATAAATCTTCTCCTGATATTCTGTATCATGGTGTTTTCTATTCCTGTGGTTGGCGCGTTTAATTTAGCTAACTTGTGGTTGGTAAAATATATTTTTGGCAAGGCGGTTTTAGTTCAGCCCCCTATTGCTTCAGGTTATGGGGGGCTGCTTTTAAGCGTATTGGTTGTGGGTGTTAGTGCGGGTGTATGTGAAGAAGTTTTATTCCGGGGGTTTATACAAAGAGGACTTGAAAAGTTTGGAGCTGGAACATCAATATTAATTTCCGCTTTTCTTTTTAGCATTATGCATGTACAGTTTGAAAAGCTTTTCGGAACATTTTTACTTGGTACCCTTATTGGCTTTATAGTATATAGAACAAATTCTCTTTATGGAGGTATTTTTGCACATTTTGTTAATAATACCATAGGTGTTTTGGTTTTATTTGCTTCAAGCAAGCTTTCAGAGTTTGCTAAATTATCGGGAGTAGAGCCTGCCACAGATGTTGGTCAAATATTTGAAAGTTTTGAAAACATGCCACTTCCACAATTAATAATTATAATTGTTGTATGGTCTTTTATAATATTAACATGCGCAGCAATACTGGCAGCCCTTGTATTTGCCTTAATCAAAAATACCTCTAAGCCGCAAAGTGCTATGGCTTCAGGAAATGCAGGATTATTTACCTTTCTGCCTGGTATTTTTATTATAAGCTCCATGTATTTCCTTGAGGGACTGATGCTAAAAGGGGTTGAAAACAGCACTGCTGAATTTATTTTAAGGATTCTGGGAGCAAAGTGATAAAAGGGCAAAGTGATAAAACGGCAAAGTGATATAAAACTTGACGATGATTACGTATTTTCAGGAGTTTAGCCGAAAGTTCCATAACTTTAGTCACTGGGATTAAGACTTAATTAGTACCCGAAAAAATTAGCCTTGCTTGCATGCTTGCATATCAGGCAAGGCTAAGCTAAGGTTAAGGCTAGGTAAGGCAAGAACTGTATCTGTCTGCTCTTATTTTTTCAGAATCCGAATGTCCTCTCCTATGAACATGAGCCTGTTAAAGTTTCCCACAATACGTGATGTAACTCTTTCAGTGTAGAATTCATACAACTGTTTTGGTCCTATATTGGTGGATATGATGGTTTTACATGGTCTGGTAATATTATTTACCTGCCTTGTATTCAAAATGGTTAATAGCTCGGCATATCTTGCAGGGCTTGATGGTTCAATGCCCAGGTCATCAATTATTAAAAGCTCCACTTCAAAAATATTGCGATATCCGGCATCACTGTATTCTTCATTTCCTGAAAATCTGAATTTATATTCATTTATTGTATTAAACAAAACCGGCGCTGTCTGGTAAAGGACTGTCTTACCCCTGTCAAGCAATTCCCTGGCTACACAGCTTGCCATAAAAGTTTTCCCTACTCCTGTAGGCCCGCTGAAAAAAAGATTTTTTTCAGTAGGAGAGTCAAAATTATTTATAAAAGCAAGACATCTTTCTTTTATATTCAGTATATTCACCCTTGGTGATATTTTAGCACCGTACCTGTTTTCATCAACTACATCAGGGTAATATTGTTCATTAAAATTATCAAAATTCTCAAGCTTGACCAGACTTAGATTTGATTGGTCATATAAATAATTTATTAATTGCTGCCGATAGCAGGAGCATTTTACAGAAAAACCGTTATCATCTATAAACCCTGTATCTTTACACATTTCACATTCATATTCTGGTTCTAAATAATTGGCAGGATACCCGCAGGACAGAAGCAAATCTCTTTTTTTATTCTTCAGCTTATCCATATCAAGCAGTAAAGCAGAGGCTTCCACATCAAATCTGCTCTTACCGGTTAAAATAAGCTTGCTATAGGCTAGTCCGCATTCTTGTATTTTATTTTCCAACTCGGCTATTTCAGGCACTTTTAAAGAAAGCTCACTTTTTTTGTTCCTGAGTTTCTCCTGAGCCAATCTTTGTTTTCGTTCATATTCTCTTCTAATAAGGCTAAAAATATTTTCGTTCATTGAAAAAACCTGCCTGCTTCCTACTTACCTGTATTACTGAAAAATTTATCATAATATTCATCATCATATTTTCTTTGCTCAAAGTTATCTCGTTGTGGTACTGTCGTATCCTGTGACTGCTTTTTCCCGTAATTTTTCTTTTTGATTTTCTCATATTCAATTATTTCTTCTTTTGTTTTAAGATTGTTATCCGCCCAATCTTTTAAAATTGCGTTAATATAATTAAAATTCGGGTTTGTTTTAGATGTGGTTTTTTTAAGAGCCAGATCAATTATTTCAAAGCTGAATCTAAAATTTTCAACCCAGTTATCTATGTAATCTTCTTCATATTCCGTAAGAAATCTATTAAGATTTAGCTTCTTAACCGTTTTCAACTTAATATCTCTTATTTTTTGATACTGAATAAAATACTCATCCAGGTCAAAACTGTTGATAATTTTCTTACTATGCCAGTTATCAGCAACCTTTACAATATAGTTAGGCGACAGACCCCTGTGATCATAACAGTGCTGAAACAGGGCATACATAACATCTTCCTCAAATTTATACTTGTCAAACCATGCATCTATATTTGTATACCAGGAAGGTGACATTAGTCCTTGAAAAAAGTTTTTGTTTATAGCTGCAATTGTTTCTCTGCGTTTATTATTCCTTTCTGAGCTAAACAATGCTTCTTCAGGAGTAGATGTAGTTTTAAGCCTGTAAATTTTGTTTATTTCTTTTTCCTTAAGGTCAAATATTGCGATACTGTTGTCTTTCCTGCCTACTATTCCGAGGTTTTCAAGAGCGGATATGGCATTGCTGACGGAATCATATCCCATACCCAGTGTTTTGGAAATATCTTCAGTAGTAGCTTTTTTGTTGTATTTACTGAGGAAAAGACAGTATAAATATACCTTAACATGCTCACAGGGCATGGATGGAAGGTACTCGCTTATAAAAATGTCTGGTACCAGAGTGTCTGAATATAAAACTGACTTAAATTCCTGAAAATACATGCTTAGCATCCTTTCTACACAATAGGTTACTTACTCACTAAGTATATCATATACGCTTGCCACAATTCAAAAAAGGTAAACCTAATCTGAGAATTTTAGTGCAGTATTTGCCTTGTTTAATCTTGATTTATTTGTTTTTCAGGACAGCTTCAATTCACAGAAAGCTCTTTGCACGCATTTTCAAGTCTTTGTAATGCTTCATTAATATCATTATCTTTGTGACTGAAGTTTACATAAGATACATTATATAAAGATACCCCATGTTTATAAGCAAAATACATGAATTTAGAAATAATATCAGCAGGGGCATCGGCTTTGGAAGTGAATGTTGGACACGGCCAAAAACCTTTAATTTCAACAGGTATATTATAATCTTCAAATATCTTATTTAATGAAGTCCACATTTTCTCTCCCTGTTTCCAAAGATGCTCAACTACGTTGCAGGATTTATAAACATTGATTACCGCTTTTGCTACAGCAAGAGAAAGAGCTTCACCTGCAAATGTAGACGAAATAACTATTCCATTGCCTTTATCACATTTCTGCATGACTTCCCGGCGCCCTGCATAAACAGATATAGGCATTCCATTTGCAATACCTTTGGAAAATACAGCCATATCAGGTGTTACATTAAAGTATTCCTGAGCACCTCCCATAGCTATCCTGAAGCCGGTAACAATTTCATCAAAAATCAGCAGAACACCGTTTTTATCCGCAAAATCCCGTACTTCTCTATAATAGGTAGAACCCTTTTCCATTTGCTTGTAGTCTGCAGCAATTACTATAGCAGCCAGGTTTCCTTTTACATCCTCAAAAACCTTTTTTATTGCGTCTATATCATTCCATCCGCATGAGTGGTGTAATTCAGATAAGCAGCCTGGAATTCCTGATGGAAAGGAACCTCCTGATTGTCTGGGTAATACGGGTCCTCCTGCAGAAAGACTATTGAGCCATCCATTATAGCCTACCTGGACAATATGATCTCTATCTGTATATCCCCTGGCAATGCGGATACAAGCCGCCATAGCCTCTCCGCCTGTTTTAAGAAATCTTACCTGTTCTGCACAGGGTATTACTTCAGTGAGCATTTCCGCTACTTCGCACTCAAGGATGCTTGGATGTCCGAATAATATGCCGGATTCAAGCTGGGTACGTATGGCTTCATCTACTTCCGGGAATTGATAGCCAAGGGTTATGGGACCTAAGCCATTACGAAAATCAATAAATTCACGTCCCTCAATATCCCATACACGGCAACCTTTTCCTTTAACTATGGCAACGGGTTCATATGGTTGAAGATAGGCAGCTTTAGAGCAGGTACTTGAGCCCCAGGGAATAACTTTTTTTGACCTTTCAAAAAATTGTTCAGAAGTATTTGTATGCATTATAAATTCTCCTTTATTTTCCTATTGTTTTGACCTTATGATCATGCTGCTTAAATTATATCATAAAATAAGAAAATAAAAACGACAGAAAATATGTCTAAAATTCATAGTGTGCGTATGCTAAAAACTCAGATCTTCTGTCCCTGTAAACCTCAAAAATAATCAGAGCCTGTAAGATTTTACACTTACAGGCTCTGATTATTTTTGGCGCGCCCAGGAGAGTTCGAATCCCCAGCTTTCTGATCCGTAGGCTAACAGTCGATATCTCTCAAACCCTATTGGAATCAACCTCTAACTCTATATATCACTACATTTCAGGTTAGCCATTGTTAGCCTCAACTTTTTGACCTTCTGACTCTGTTAGCCATTAAGTAGTTTGCAGATCCTGATGCTTCGCATAATATAAAGATTGTGACATTAACTCCATTTTCTATTTGTTTCTTTTACATATATTCGAACACTGCCACAGTCTTTACACAAATTAGCATAGAACCACTCCACTTGTGGGGTGATGAAATTAAGATATTTCAAGCCTGTCTTAAAATTTCCCGCCCCTACAGATAATTCTTTTTCAATATTACTGGAACCACAGTAAATACACTTTTCCATTTCACTCCTCCATATAAATCTTTTGTTTTTTTAAAATTAGTGTTGCACAATATTATACAATTGTGAAGTAAAACAACATCTGGTAATGCTTATTATGCACCGCTACATGAACAGTAATATGTTTCTGTCAAGATTGGCGCAGCCATTCAGCAGCATATTTTAGTGTTTGGTTAATAAAATCATTCTTGCCATCGTTATACTTTTTCCTATCTTCATCGTAAGGGTGTTCAGAAGCCAACTTTACTTTTATGGCTTCGTAGGCTTTTGCGATAGAGGGGTGAGCATTCAAATAATCGCGAAAATTTATATGGTTATTCCAATCACTACTATCAACTTTTACGATGTGGATGTGATGTGTAGTAACCTTTTCACCTGACTTTAATTCCTCATATACATTAAGTACTGTAATACGTTCAACTAAAAACCAGCCGCGATATGAGAAACCATTACTTCCCAATTCCAAATTAACGGTTTAAACTTCTTAAAATCGTCCACTGCTACAGCAATATCAATAATCACAAGTTTTTCCCATTCTGTGTCATGGTCAATGAGTTCTACTATATTTCGTTTCAACCCTAATGGCATATACGAAACCTCCAGTATTTAATTCAACGCTCTCTGTAGAAAATGCCTATTTTCTGCCCATATATAATTGAAAAATATAATCCACCTTATGGTGATTGCCGTGTTTTATGATTGCTTCTTTTATACCAGTATAAAGAGCCATTTTATTGCTGTTAGGTAAGCATTTATGGTCAGACATAGTTTCAAGCAAAACAATATATTCATCTGCGTTATATGTCTTATAACCATCATAAAATTTCATTGATATATCCTTGAAACCATAAGTTTTTAAATCCTCAAATCTATAGGAAATGTAAATTTCTGATGGCTTTTCAAAATCTTCTTTCGATTTTTTTATCGGTCTTGTATTTGATTTGTAATAGCTATAATAGTGTTTTTCATAAATAGCTTGTATTTCTTCATATAACTCATCACCATCACCAGCAATAGCATTATAGCGAAACAAAGCAATCGTTCCTCCATCTTTTAATAAGCGAAATGCTTTCGGACACCCTATTTCCGCATCTACCCAATGAAAAGCTGTCGCAGCATATATTAAATCAAAGCTACTTTCTGGTAATATAGCGTCTTCAAAAGAAGAAACAACAACATTAAAGCCTTTGTAAGCATTAAATCTTTTCAAAAGAAAATCTGCCATATTTGAACCTATCTCAACAGCGGTTACATCATATCCTGCATCAAGAAAAGGATGAGTGGCTTTTCCTGTTCCTGCCCCAATTTCAATGGCTGATTTTCCTGTTAAAACATTGGGAAATTTCATAACATCTTCAAAAATTTCTCTGGGGTATTCTGGTCTTATTTTATCATAATCTTCGACTATATCGTTAAAATGTGTTCTTTTATTGCGTTCCCAACCTGTTTCTATAACAGCCATCTTACACCTACCTAATATAAATTTTTAACTTCACTATCTATAAATAATACCTGGTTCTCATTATAATACAAATATGTATCATCATAATTCTTCTGATAACAGCTACCCACCTTGTACTTCGATTTTTCCAGATACGACATCCGGGCTATGTTTCGACCTAATTTCATATACAATTTCTTTAGGCTCAGACTTAAAATACAACAGAGAAGGGATAGCCATATTTGTATTCTGTTTTAAATATGTAATATTAAATGCAAGAATATCATATTCCTCTGTTTCAAAGAATTCATAGCAGAATATCTCATCTATCGTACTTTGATAACACCTCTTCTCTTCACTGTATTTTTCTTCTGCCGTCTTTTTATTAAGCAAACCAACCGGCATACCAAAGCTTTTCAGTGACTTATATGCTGGGTAATTTGAATACTCATCAATGGAAATCGCTTTTCTTATTTTGTATATGTAATCTGCAATTGATTGGTCATTAAATTCCTCAATAAACGAATAACCTGGTATCGGAAGTTGTGAAGTTTTACAGATGCATCCTTTTGGAATTTTCAACTGAACATCAACGTCTTCATCATAGGATTTACCTATATTACTAACAATGCATTTTATAACAAAGTAATTTTGCAGCTTAGCATAGAATTCAGTTTTTTCGTTGTACTCAACAATCTTCCAGTACAGCTCCACTATCAAATGGTGCTTACTAATTTCATCCTCTGTTCCATCATAAGATGGAGCTGAACTACCAAATGGATTTATATTAAATGATAATGTACTCTTTTTTAAGTTAGCGAGATAGAAAAAATCGTCCGATAGTTCCATATTATTATGCTGTGAGTAGTTTAAAATGCAATCTTTTATTTTATCACTGACAACAGCAGGTGCTTTGTTAGCCATTTGCAAGTCCTTCGCAGCCAAGGAAAATTGCTTTGCTAACTTAGCTATTGATTCATTTGGGCTAATTGCCGGTTCTTTTTTTTCTTCAACTTCCATTTTAGGTAATACAATGCCCGATATCTTCTCATATAAGTTTCCTATTTCTTTTACTTCTTCTACAAACAGCCCCGAGTCCAGCCATCTCCCCCTAAGAATATGTAAAGATTCAGAGGGTTTATTATCATAAACACCGCGTACGACAAGTTGAGGTCTTTCTGCATCATTTGTTTCCGTACTTGTTAAAATATTCAGAAAGTATTTACTTATATGATTTAGAAGTAACTTATTTAGCTCATTTAAATCTGAATATGACCAATAAATTCCTCTATCTTTATACTTCTTTCTAAATGCCTGTACTTTCTCATATTGGGCCATGTCAATTGTTGAAGGTGTAATAGGTTTATCTGCGAAGTAAAGGAATACTTGCTTTCCGCTCTTAATCATTTCTTCAATCTCTTCCTCAGTTCCTGACTGATACTTGTCTGTAGGAGTACCAAACCTTGTCCAAAATACAGCTAATGCAGCATCACAGTCGTTAACAAACTGTTTATTAAGCAAATCTTGTGGCTTTCCTCCTGATTGTGGATAGGCGTCTGTAGACCAATGCTTAACAGCAATTTGAATATTATTTATTTCTCCAAACATTCTATTAAAATTTTCCACGACCTCACGAATAATTCCTACTTCTTCTTCTACATCCCCAGGACATGAGATTAATAAACTATATACAGTTACCCCTATCTTTGGCATTTTGCTGTCCCTACCTTCTTATTTCTATATTATTCTTAGTATTATAAGTACTTCAAACTGACCGGCCTATGCATAGACTGCATTCTTTCTCGTTCATATTTCTACTATCAGTTCCATTATCAGGGATTATTACCAGCATGTCAATAATCCCTGATTCAATATTTATACTCACGTTAGCCAACCAAATATCCAGTGCTGTTTATTTTTATATCATTATCCACCTTCCATATAATGAG
The DNA here is from genome assembly GCA_035362115.1 of Clostridiales bacterium. Taxonomy (GTDB): domain Bacteria; phylum Bacillota; class Clostridia; order Acetivibrionales; family DUMC01; genus DUMC01. The sequence continues at coordinate 8,999 of DAOSDD010000172.1, forward strand.
CTCATCCTCTCGCACCTGATAAATCTCCACTTTATCGCCAACCTTGAATCCAAGCTTCTCGAGCCAGCAACCCTGTACACGAAGTACAGGGATTACTGTGTTGCTGGGATAGTATTGATAGGTTATAGTTAATTTCCTCTTTATCATACTGAAATTCTCCTCCAGCTTTCCTATGCTTCCACCAGGGTTGCATCCATTTTAGCTGCGTACTCACTGCTTGCTGCTAAGATGTCTTCCTTTTTGACTGACCTATATACTTTCATGACAATGTCTATTGTGTTATCACCCATCATTTGCATCATTATTGTTGGATCCGTACCCATTTCGGCAAGTCTGGTGCAGTATGTATGACGAAAACGATATAGATTTAATTTTTTGCTGTCCAGACCTTTTTTTGCAAGCTGCCTTTCATATACCTGCTGGTAGTACTCAAGTATTACAAGATTTCCATTAACACCACTGAATATGAAGTCCTCCATACCATGTTTCTTTCTTTTTTCTATCAGCTCGAGTATGTCTCTGAGATAATTTTCTATAGTTTCAAGTACATTATCAGAAACTTTTAATGTACGTTTCGCATTTTCAACCTTACCTCCACGTTCATTTTTAATTTCTTTAATAATTGCTCTACGCCTGCCTATATATTTCTTGGTCTCAATATCTACATCCCTTTCAAGACTCAAAGCCCTGTTAACACTGATTGTTTTATTAGCGAAGTCTATATCGCCAATTTTCAGAGCAAACACTTCACCCGGTCGCATCCCCGTGTAGTTCATTATGATGGTTGCCGTCTTTATCATAGGGTTATCATTAACAGCTTCAAATATCTTTTTCAGTTCATCATCGCTCAATGCCTTGTACTTAGGCTCTTCGTACTTTTTAGACCTAGGTTCTTTTATCGAATCCA
>DAOSDD010000173.1:0-9854 GCA_035362115.1 Clostridiales bacterium
ACGATTTCAGGATTCCAAATGATTGGGCGCGATTAACCGCAACTTGCCACCATAACTCACCTGAACTTAAAAACCTTGCAAAAAAGTTTGTAGAAGATAAAGTTAAGCGTGAACCTTATTTGTTCTATTTATGGGGACATAGTTATGAATTTGAAACTGACTATAATTGGAATGTAATTGAAGATTTTGCTGAATTTATAGGTAACAGAGATGACATTTGGTATGCAACAAACATAGAAATTTATGATTATATTGAAGCTTATAACCGATTAATATTTAGTGTTGACGGCAGACGAGTAAAAAATCCATCTAGTAGAAAAATTTGGTTTGAATATTCGAAAGAAATAATTGAAATCGGAGCAGGGGAAATGATAGAAATTTAGGGTTGGAATTTGGCCAATTACCGGAAAGCAAATGTACACAAAAATTTTACATAAATACGACAAATTATTTCCATACAATCTTGTTTCCATCTGCTATATACTATTAAGCAGTTTATAAACAGTTTAAGTTGCTCTAATTAATTATAAATCGGTTATGCAGCAGTAAAAGAGGGTGTATTTAAAACTTATAAAGAAATATATTCCAGAAACTAGCTATGAGCAAAATCAAACTCGTAAAATAATATGAATCAAGGAATTGTGATTATTTTGCTAAAACACTGGTTTTGCTCTTCCTTCCCTCAGAGTATAAGGCTCTATAGTACCTTCACTAATGTTTCTTCCAATAATTTCTTTAATAATATGCACCCGGTAAAAAGGGTAAAAGAATATGATTTGATTATATATAAATATATACTACAAATAAAAGAAAGGACTATGAAATATGGATTTAAATTTAAAAGACAAAGTTGCAATAGTAACAGGTGTTTGTGGTGTTAAAGGTGTTGCCGGGGTTGGAGCGGCTATAACAAGAGTTTTTGCTGAACAAGGCATCAATGTAGTGGCTAACTATATTGTTGATGGAGATGATGTAAAAAATTATGTTGATGAACTAAATAAAAAACATGGCACTAAATGTATGGCTGTGTATGGAGATATAAGCAAACCTGAAGATATTGATAATATAATTGAAAAAGCAATTCAGGCATATGGGAAAATAGACATACTTGTTAATAACGCTGCAATTCTACCTGTTACAAATATTATTGATATGCCGGACGAAGAGTGGGAGAGAGTTATTAAGATTAATCTTAATGGGACATTCTTTTTCTGTAAAAGGTTTGCCAAGCAGCTTATTAAGCTAAATAGGCCGGGCAGAATAGTCAATATTACTTCAAAGTCGGGGTTTTTTGTAACTTCTCCCGGACGCTCTCATTATGCTACTTCAAAAGGAGGAATAATTACCCTTACAAAAGCATTGGCGCGAGAATTTACGCAATATGGAATTATAGTTAATGCAATTGCTCCGGGCATATTAAGAACACCACTTAACAATGAGTTACTTGAAGATAAGGAAATTGAGAGGAATTATGTAAAAAGGATACCCTTGGGCAGGTTGACGGATCCTGAGGAAATTGCAAATATAGTAAGCTTTTTGGTATCGGAAAAATCTGAATCGATAGTTGGAACTACTATTGATGCAACTGGCGGCATGCTTATTTAGCTCAAAAGAAGCTGATCAAAAGAAAGCAAATTAAGAACATAATGACCAACGGAGGTATGTCTATGGCTATTATCGTTAAGAAACAAACTTCAGGTAATAAGAAAAATATTGATAAGAAAGATATGGAACAGCATATTTATTGGCAAGCTCACCAAAGCACAAGTACTGTTATGCCAGAAAACACCATGGCTGCTTTTATGTACGCCTGGGAGCTGGGGGGAATCCCTGAGGCAGATATTCGTACAACCAGTGATGGAGTAATTATTTGCATGCATGACTCTACTCCGGCAAGAACAACAGATGCTCCAGATTCGCAGAGAAGTCTACCAGTATCTTCCTTCACTTTGGAGCAGGTTAAAAAGTGGGATGCAGGAATAAAAACAGGCGAATTGTATAGAGGTGAAATGGTACCGGCGTTAAAAGAAGCATTTGAGGTTATGAAACAGAAAAAGGATAGATTGCTGTACCTTGATTTAAAAGAGGTTGACCTTGGTTCTCTTGGTAAACTAATTAATGAGTATGGTGTTAATAATCAAATTATTTTCACGCATTATAATGAAGATAATTGCAGGCAAATGTACAAAACAGTTGAAGATATCAAAACTATGCTTTGGATAGGGGGAACTCCCGATAAGATTAAGGGAAAATTTAACAAGGTATTATCAGAGAATTTTTATGGACTAAATCAAATTCAAATCCATTTATATAGCAGAAAAGACAATAAAAAAGACAATAAAAAAGATAGTAATAAAGATAGTAATGAAGATAACAATAATGATAGTAATAAAGGTATTAATAAAGTTAATAATGATAAAGTTATTGGCATAGATTATGATAATAAAAATTCCAATATGGCTTTGACATGTGAAGAATGGCCATATGAGATTGATAAAGCCTTTTTGGAATATGCTTATGATAAAACTCTCACAGCGGGTCTGGACTTGGAGGTTCTGCCTTTTGAATTTGACGACAGCTCAATACATACCATACTAAATATAGGTATCAGATGGTTTGCAGTAGATTTCCCGGAAAGGTTCATAAGTTCTGTGAAAAAGTGGGAAGATAAGTTAACTTCAAAGTAACATCAATATTAGTGATTATGCGTTAGAAGAAATAACTGAAATACAGAAGGCAGGTATTATTTCTGGTACAGGCAAAGGAAGATTTGAGCCTAAAGCTAATGCAACAAGAGCAGAAGCTGCAAAAATAATATATCTGTTGTTTAAAGAATTATAAGAATTAGCAATTAGCTAAGTTATTTAATAGCATTTTAGCTGAGGCATATATCATTTGACAGAAAGCACCTCCTGTATTCACTTTTTTCTTTGCAGTTCAGCTGGAATATGTGGTATAATATAATCTGCAAAAGCTTAGAGGCGTTACCTGATGATTCCAAACTGGAGGTGTTATAATGTCAGGACATTCGAAATGGTCAAATATTAAACGGAAAAAAGAGAAAACTGATGCGCAGAAGGGTAAAATATTTACAAAGCTTGGCAGAGAATTAGCTATTGCTGTAAAAGAAGGTGGATCCGACCCTGAAGCAAATACTAAATTACAAGATGTTATTGCGAAGGCCAAAGCTGCCAATATGCCTAATGAAAATATCATGAGGAGTATAAAAAAAGCATCTGGGGATATGGATGCTGACAATTACGAGGAAATATCTTATGAAGGTTATGGTCCTGGTGGAATTGCAATTATAGTTGAGGCAATGACAGATAATCGAAATAGGACAGCAGGTGATATAAGACACTTTTTCGATAAATTCGGTGGTAACCTTGGTCAGACCGGCTGTGTATCTTTTATGTTCGATAAAAAGGGAGTTATATTAATCGAAAGAACAGATGATGTTGATGAAGATACGCTTATGATGGAAGTTATTGATCTGGGTGCTGATGATTTTAATCCTCAGGATGAATATTTTGAGATATTGACTGACCCGGGAGAATTTTCTGCCATAAGAGGAGCCCTTGAGAAAAAAGGCTACAAATTCATGGAAGCAGATGTTGAGATGGTACCGCAGACTGTAGCGGTGTTGACAGATCCTAAACATATTGAGCAGATGAACAGGCTGATAGAGAATCTTGATGACCTGGATGATGTTCAGAATGTGTACCATAACTGGGAAGAGGATGAGTAATAAATCAGGGAAACAGAAACAAGGGGACGGTTCTTCTGTTTCATTCTTTTTAAGGAGTGAAACCAAAGAATCGTCCCCTTGTTTAATTGTTTCATTAGCCCGGGGTCAAGAACTACCTTTGACTGCCCGGGCTATCAGTACTGTTTGTCAAGCAGCCTTCATGGCCGCCTTGACCGGGACAATCAATTTATATTACTCTATATTCAGTTTAATCTAAAAGGGATTTTCGGAAGAATTTCCGGAATTTTTGGAGATAACCCTTTTGATAAACTTCTTATATTCCATTATTGCTTGTTAACATTATAATTGTTCCCGGTATAAGATTCGAATACTTTCTTAACAATGTTTCCACCAATTTTACCTGCATCTCTTGCAGCAATATCACCGTTGTAACCCTGTTTCAAGTTAACACCAACCTGGTTTGCTATTTCATACTTCATGTTTTCAAATGCAGTTTTGCTTCTGTTATTAGCCATTAAGACAACCTCCTTTGATTATTATTTTTATTCGCTATTTATCATAGCGTATTCTTATCATTTGTAATTTTTCAAAAATTATTACGGGAATTATTGTCAACTATAAATTTTTGTTTACCGGATTATTTTAGTCAAATTTATTGTAAATTTAACTGGCAATAAATCTGGCAATAAAAGGGTCCATTTTTTAACATATTAGATAATTTAGATTTTTCTATGTTAAAAAGTTTAAAACTAAAAATTATTCTGTTGCAGTATTAACTTCTCTAAATAACAGACTAATACTATAAAGACCGGCAAGGCCTACGAGAGTATAAACAGTTTTGCTGAGGAATGTTGTGTTGCCCCCAAAAATTGCTCCAACAAGATCAAAACTGAAAAGACCAACAAGAAGCCAGTTCAAAGCACCTATAATAACAAGCACAAGAGCAACTCTGTCTATCGGTGTCCTATTCATGCAAGCACCTCCTTTACTATTTTTATCTACAGTATTTCCAAACTAAGTTTTTAAATGCATGCAAATGTTTATATAGCTAGATAGAATTACAAAAATAGGAAATAAACAGAAAAGTGATGTGTTTAAAATAAAAACTGCCGCGCCTTTTTTAAGAGGCGCGGTTTATCTGAATAACTACCGGATTCCGCGGAGGCCGGTAGTTAGTATTGTTCATATAAATATATTACCTGTTTCCCGTTATATCGCCGGTATCTTCCCTATTATACTATGTATATGGAGTAAATTTCGTTCCTCCCGCTTCTGATAAATAAAAAAACACAATGTGATAGAAAATAATGTATTTAGTAATATCCGGGCAATATAGTAACTTGGAACTTATTGATACATATAATAGTATGAGGTCATATATGAAGTAATATCCATATGTCATGGTAAATTTTGCATACCTGACATACTGCATACAACAAATTATGAAGACATATACTACACTTGAAGGGAAGTGAAGTTGATGCAGTTTCTCAGCATTGATGTAGAAAAATGTGCTGATGATGTTTTAGAGTTTATATCAAAAGAGTTAATACAGTTGAAAAACGATAAGATAGATTACTCAATAGATAGAGTTAATAATGAAGGAATTGACTCAATAATATGCAAATTAATTGAAAATAAGTCTCAGGTTAAAGCACCTAAACAAGCTTATAAAGCATTAATGCTTAATGTATCAAATGCTCTTGCAGACTATATTATACGATACTATGAAGAAAAACTTATCAGACGCATTGTTAACTCAAACTATTGCTATTTTAGTCAAACTGAAAGAAAAGATATTTTGAAGGAGGCATTCCTAACTGTAAGGAATGAAGAAAAGAGTTTTTTAAATACTTTACTGCAGATTAGAAGGCGGAATATTATTGTTAAAAATTTAATGGAATACTTTGAAAATTCAAATAATGTAATATTGGATGGGTTTGTAAATTTCCGGCTTAAAGATTATATAAGGGATTTGGAGGAGATTGTGGAGAAAGCTGTAGATAGCTTTTTAATGGAAAAAGAGTATAAAGAATTTATAAAATTATTAAAATATTTCGTTGATATACAGGAACCTAAATTTGACAATATACATGTAATTGCAGAAAGTGAAGGCAAATATAATTTACTTGATGATAGATATGAAGAAATTACAAATGAATGTATAAAGGAGTACCTGAATGAAATATCAGAAGGAGAAATTAATTATGACGATTTGCTGGTTAGCTCATTGATAACATTAGCACCTAAAAAAATTACAATTCACAGAACAGCACATTTTAAAAATAAAGAATTACTGGAAACAATAAGGAATATTTTTCAAAAGAATGTAGTAATTTGTAAAGGCTGTGGTATATGCAATGCAACTTCAGCAACTAATAAAAAAAGTATAAAGGAAGCAGAAATTCCGGATAATATATATTGACATATTTATTATAAATAATGTAACATATGGTATAAGTAGATATAAAATGAACTTTAAGGTAAATGAAGAAGAGAGTTTTTAACTCTCTTTATTCTATATTATCACAGAAATGCACTTTCCATTAGCGACATAACAAAGTAGTACTAATAGTGTATCCTTTAAGTTTCTTCTCATGAAATATTTATGGATCTATATAAGTTTCTTCACATTTGTGGTAAAATTACATTGTAATAAATACTGGTTGTGTTTAAAAAATTGATTTTATATAACTATAAGTAATTAATGGAGGTAAATTAGGTTGAGGGTAGTGGGCTTTGTAGGTGCCAGCGGTACGGGAAAGAGTCATAGAGCGTTACAGGTGGCCAGTAGTAGAGGAATTGAATATATAATTGATGATGGCCTTCTAATAAAGGGAAATAGCGTAATAGCAGGAGTTTCTGCAAAAAAGGAAAGCACTAAAATAGGCTCAATTAAAAGGGCATTATTTATTTATGATGACCATGCAAAGAGTGTAAAGAAAGCTATAGAGCTTGCTAATCCTAATGCTATCCTGATATTGGGCACATCAGATGGTATGGTGGAAAGTATCGCCAAAAAGCTGGACCTTCCTGAAGTATCACAAAAAGTATATATACATGAAGTTGCAAAGGAAGCTGAGATCAATCAGGCGCTATCTACAAGAAGAAATGAAGGTAAGCATGTTATTCCAGTTCCTACGTTTGAAATTAAAAAGGACTTTTCAGGCTATTTTCTTGATCCGCTGCAAATATTCAGGAGAAAAGGGAAGGGACGTTTCCAACTTGTTGCAGAAAAATCTGTGGTAAGGCCTACATTTAGCTATATGGGCAAATACACTATATCCGACTATACCATATACCAGATAGCTGAATATGTTATATATGACATAAAAGGCATTAGCAGGATATCAAGGTTTAAAGTGGAAAATGGCAACGAAGGTATAACCATTGACATAGATTTAATACTTATATATGGTTATCCTATTAAATCTCTGCTGGAAACTGTTCAGCAAAGAGTCAAGCTGGAGATAGAGAAAATAACTGCCTTGAATATAAAGGCCTTAAATTTGACTGCAAAAGGGCTATATATTCAAGAAAATTCGCTTAGCTCATGACTTAAGCAATGATGCGAATTTTCTTTTCTGACCTTCAATTATCAACTATCAAATATCAAATATCAACCATCAGCTGTCAACCATCAGCCGTCAACCATCAGCTGTCAGCTTTCAACTCTCAACCGTAAGTCTTCAACCTCCCACTACCCAATATCCACTACCCACTGCTCACTACCCACCTTTCACTTGAGATTGCAGTAACCTGTGATTTTTTGTATGCTTCGGGGGAGAGCATCTTTTGAGTTGCCCCACGGGGCATCGTTATTACGGTAATCAAACTTCTCCGTAAACCAATTAACTTCCTGTTGAACCCTTTCCATGTTTTTCAACTGCATTTTCAAAAGATTATCAGCAAATATTGCCATATCCCGAGAATTTAGGTATTTACCCATACTTTCAAGAAGTTGTCTGAAATGTACAAGACAAAAACCTTTATTGTTGTTAAACAAGTCCCGGAACTCTCTTTCTTTGAACCATAAATAGAATATTACGTCAATATATCTTTCCATTGTATAGCTCATTTTTCCGCAAATCATGCACTTTTTTTCAAGGCTGGCCAGCTCTTGAACCATATTCTCTACAAATTTTTCTGTTGATGTCTTTTTAGAAGTAAGCTTATTTGATATGCTTTTAACCAGGGTAGTTTCTGACTCTTTTTGGATATAACTAATTTTTTTGCTGTACATTTTCTTCAGTTCCTTATTTTGCTCCTGAAGGTGAGTATCAACAATGAGTCCTAGACCTAATCTGTTTTCCTGCCTGTTATAAAGCAATTCAAAATGCCTCGTGCAAAATCCCTTTTCATTTGTCTCTATTCTGCAATCAGGCTCCATAAGTGACGGCCCAAGAAAGTATTCAATATACTGGTCCTCAAGCTTTCTTTCAAGTGTACATATGGCACATTCACTATCTTCATTAAATGCATCAACAACAGGTATAGTGTAGATTTGTTCTTTCATATTTTAAAATTCTCCATTATACTATATTTATATAAATGAATATATGCATATTATAGCAGAAAATAGGTATAATGGGAAGGCGATATAAGATTAGGGGGAATTTTTCTTGGAGTGCGAAGAACATACAATGGAATATAAAGGATATAAAATACAAGATCACCAAAGCTCCGGCGGCGGGAAGCTCATAAGGGTTTATGATGTAAGGGATTTTAATCCTGTACACATTTTTGAATGCGGGCAATGTTTTCGCTGGTACAGGGAACACGACGGAAGTTATACAGGTGTTGCAAAAGGTAAAGTTGCTAATATATTTTATGATGCTTATGATTATTGTTCGGAACATAATGATGGGCATGGCAGTGATAAAGGAGGTACTCTTTATATAAGAAATGCCGACATGGAAGATTTTAAAAATGTCTGGTATGATTATTTAGACTTGGGCAGGAATTATGGTGATATAAAAGAAGCGCTCATGCGTAAAGATGATATAATGAAGAAAGCTGTAGAGTTCGGCTATGGTATAAGGCTGTTAAGGCAGGATTTCTGGGAGACATTAATATCATTCATAATATCTGCCAATAACAGAATACCCATGATAATGAAAGTTGTTGCTTCCATATCTGAATCCTTTGGTAAAAAAATATTGATTAACGAAAAAGCATACCATACATTCCCGGATGTTGAAAATCTTGCGAGTGCATCTATTGAACAACTGGCAGTATGCCGAGCCGGGTTTAGATGCAAATATATTGATATTACATCAAAAATGGTGGAGGAAGGCTGCCTGAAACCTTCAGAATTATATCTTGTGAATACTGATGAAGCCAGGGAAATGTTAAAACAGTTGCCTGGTGTTGGTGATAAGGTAGCTGATTGTACATTATTATACAGTGGAATTAAATATGATGTTTTTCCTACTGATGTATGGGTTAAAAGAGTTATGGAGGAACTATATTTTCACAGGGAAGCGACTCTAAAAGAAATTCAGAAATTTGCCGCGAATTACTTTGGAGAGCTTGCAGGCTTTGCGCAACAATATCTTTTCTATTATGCAAGAGAAAATAAAATTGGTGCCAAATAACTTGTAACGGAAAAGAAAATGCAAAATAGTATGATACTGACAGACTTAAGCATTTATCTGTTAAAAATTAGGAGGGGTGTATATGTACTATCTTGTGTTAGTAGATTCCGGGAATTATGCCATAAGGCTTTCCAGGATTATGGCTCAAAAAGGATATCCTGTTGAAGTAGTTTCTACACCGTGCAAAATTGCAAAGAATGGTTGTGGTTACTGTCTAAGGTTAATTCCTGAATATAAAGATACACTTATTAATGAAGGAAAGACAAATGCTATTAATATCAGAGAAATTTATAGTGTAACCAATGCCTCTTATAAAAACATTTATAAAAAGATTTATCCTTAAGTTATTGGGGGTATTATGTTAAAATCCAGTATTATACAAAGGTAACTAGTAAATATTTTTGATTTTCGAAGTATTATTGAGTAAATGGCCAAAATAGAGTGTGCGGAAGGGGTAAACAGGTTTAAAATTTGTTGTTAAGCTTTCATATGAATGATATAATATCCTCATAAATGAGGATATTATATGCCTCCGGCGGAATTTATGT
>DAOSDD010000174.1:0-9769 GCA_035362115.1 Clostridiales bacterium
TATTCCACTAACAGTCAGATAAGTTCCAGCCCAAAGGAATGCCATCAGCGCTACTTCTATGGGCGTTCTTGGTAAAAGATAGACACGGACAAGTTCCACCATCATTCGTCCCTCAAATCCTGCCAATAGAGTATAATATGCAATCATCAGGAAGCTCAGTATCCATCCCAGGAACTTTCCTGTTATAATCCTATTAAACTGAAAACAAGTCTTTCCCGGAAACCTCTGGCTTAGCTTTACCAGGATAATGCTTGGAATAATTGCTATTAATCCACCAAAAAGTATGGATGCCCAAACATCAGGGGTGTTTACGCTTCTAGCTGCGGACCTTGGTAGTGTTATAATTGCAGCACCAACCGTTAATGATGAAATAAAAACTATTGCTTGAACTGTTGATATTTTATCTTTAGGATTGTCAGTTATATGCATTCACCTTACCCTTTCCCGGAGTTTCCCTGCCGCCATTGATCTTCTGTCTTTAATATTTCTGGGCGCTTCTTCATCATCATGACAGGAAGACGAAATATAAAATCCTTCCAATCCCCTGGCCGGTATGGCACAAAAGGAGACATATAGTTAACCCCAAAACTTTTAAGCCTGACAATATGCACAGTAATCATGATAAAAGCAAGCATGACACCATATAATCCCAGTATTCCTGCTGTTATCATCAAGACAAACCTGAAGAGACGTATCGGAATGCCTATAGCGTATTGAGGTACAGAAAAAGATGCAATAGCTGTCAGGGCTACAACAACTACCGATACAGGACTTACAATCCCTGCTCTCACCGCAGCCTCACCTATAACAAGACCTCCTACAATTCCCACCGCCTGACCTATAGTCTTTGGCAGACGTATACCGGCTTCCCTAAGTATTTCAAGAGTTGTTTCCATTAAAAGAGCTTCTATTAATGAAGGAAGAGGAACCCCTTCTCTAGTAGAAGCAATAAAAATTGCAAGCTTTGTAGGTATAAGCCCCTGGTGAAAAGATATATAAGCTATATATACAGAAGGTAGAAACAAGGAAAATAAAACCACCAAATACCTTAAAACACGTATAACTGAACTATATATCCATCGGTCATAATAATCCTCAGGTGATTGTATGAACATAGGAAGAGTAGCTGGAACAATAAGAACAAAAGGAGTATTATCTAAAATAATTGCTGTTCGGCCCTCCATTAACGCCGCTACTACCCTGTCGGGGCGTTCTGTATACTGTATCTGTGGAAACAAAGACAAAAAATTATCTTCAATAAATTGCTCCAAGGTTCCGGCTGATATCATTTCATCAATATTTATTTGCTCTATGCGATGTACTACTTCCTCAACAAGATCCTTGTTGGCAATATTACTTATATATACTACAGCAACATCAGTTTTTGTACGGCGTCCCACTTTTAATTTTTTTATGGCGAAACCAGGATCGCGTACTCGCCGTCGAATTCTAACAATATTCTCCTGGAGAGTTTCAACAAAGCCATCTCTTGAACCCCTTACACTGGGCTCAGATATTGGTTCCTCAGGGTTTCTTGTTTTCCAGCCGGGTGTATTAAATACAAGTGCACTTTTACTTTTGGAGGTCAAAAAGATGGTATTCCCTGTTAGCACCTCATTAATACACTCATCAAAATTATCTGTTTCATTCAGGTTACTAACACTGGCAATGGTATTTTTTATCTTTTCGGTAATTGATGTTCTTGTAGTATATGCTTTATCAGATGAACTTTTTGCTTCTTGTGAAAGCTCTTTTAGTAATGGTTTTATTACATTATTCTCTATAACCTTTCTATCAGCTAATCCTTCAATATACATTACTGCATATGCCACTACCGTATCATCACTGGAATCAGCGGGCTTCAGTCTTCGTATAACCAGGTCGGGACTGCAACATAGGGCAGCTTTAATAGTCTTAATATCTTCATCAATATTTCCTGTGATTTTGCTGGTATTTTTATCAGCATTTTTGCTGACATTTTCACTCGTATTTTTACTGGCATTTTTACTCGTATTTCCCTTATCTTGAAGCTCTCTTCTCTGTTTTTGTCTCTTAAACACTATTATTCCTCTCTTTCCCGTATTTTTATTATGTTCAGAAGGAAAGAAATAATACCTGTTTGTTGAGGCAAAAATCTTAACTTGATTTTTCTCTAATCCATTTAAATAGGAATGAAAATCCGAGAGGAACTGCAAAAGCTGTAAAGGCTCCCAACCACAGTTTCAAGTCAAAAAAAAATACAAGCATCCTATCAAGTGTCCTGTTCATAAATATGAGAGCACCTCCCCTGTATCCAAAATTAATTTACCCATATATAGATAGGATTATCCTTAATACTACTATGCCGATTTGATTAAGTTATAACCTGGGATCCTCTTTTGAATACAGTGCTTGATATTCTGACGGCGATATGCCTATATTTTTACGGAAGGCTTTGCTAAAGGAGTTAATAGATTGATATTGAAGCATTTCAGCAATTTCTGTGATACTCAAGCTGCCATTTTTCAAAAGCTCTCCTGCTTTCTCAAACCGCTTTTGATTGTAATATTCCATAATACTAAGACCTGTTTCCTGTGAAAAAATGTGGGAAATATATGAATAACTGTATCCCAGTTCATCGGCAATCTGTGTCAAATCTTTTATCTTGCACAAATTCTTATCAATATAATTTACTATCAAATATACCATACTTTTTTGATTAGCTGCATCTTTATCAGGTATATATTGATTTTCCCACTGGTCGAAAAAATTCCTGTATGTTAATAATATGATTTGATTAAGGTACATTTTTATCATTAAAGACGAATATTCTTTCAGATTAATTAACTCATTAAATATGTTTAGAAATTTTGTTTTCACATCCAGTTGATCCTGAACGACAGGGCGTTTCAACTGGTCAAACATCTTTTTTATATGAGTAAAAGGGTTCTGTTCCACATTATCATTAATAAATGTAAACCCAGCATAAAAATATCTAAAGGGATCTATGGGGTCTGCCAGGCCGTTATGAAGTTCACCGGGCCTATTAAGGTATATATCTCCTGTTTTAACCGGATATTTTTTATCATCACTGGAGTAATATCCTTTACCAGATGCAATATAGCTGATTTCATAGCAATACTGCTTATGTTCTCCAATGGAATAACCACCCTGACAGTACAAATCCCCAATTTGATATAGAGTTATGAAATCAAATATCTGAGGTTCATTATAATATGTCCTGTCAAAGTGAAACTTGTTATTCCCTGCATTTTCTTTTTTCATAGTTACACCCATTTATATATCAACTCCCATAGATGGGAAGGGGAATCCCCTTCCCAGGCCCAGTATAGGAATCTTTAGGAATTTTATGAATTCCTATACTTCCAGCAACCTGTGCACGCCGGCCTTTTCCAGCAGTGATGAAAGAACATATCCTAAAACTACACTTACACCACCCTGTATAAAATTGAATGGTAGTTCCGAGATGGCGGCTGTATACCCAAAAGTTGAATCGAACAATTTAAGTATGGATAATTCCGCAATAAAATAACCTGCTACCATTATCAGAGCTCCTGCTATCACTGCAATAACCTTCCTTACCTCATAGTATCCGGGGCTTTTGTTTTTATGAGAATCCTCTGAAACTTCTGAAGCTTGGATTGCAGCTCCATTAGCATGCTTTTCATCAGTTGTTCTGCTGCGGGCAATTGCCCCAATAACATATCCCTCAATACCTTTTACTATAAAAGTTATAGGAGCAAATAAAAGTCCCCCCGGGGCTGCTACATCAGCCAGTGCGGAACCAAAAGCACCTGCGATGAAACCGCTGCTCTTTCCTAATAAAATAGCAGTAATCATTATAACTGCATCACCGAAGTTAATGTATCCGGGTGGAACCGGTCCGGGAATACGGGTAAAAAATGTAGCAAGAAAAACCAATGCTGCCATAACCCCATTTAAAACTATTTTTTTAGTACTTTTTGCATGTATATTGTCCATTAATCTATTTCACCCCTGTAATATATAACAGCAATACAGATCTGTCTGTATTCTTTACTGTGCTTCTTATAGCAGTACTATTTTATATTGCTTTTTAATTATTATAACACATTTATAACACATATAAATAATTTTTATTAAATACAAGCACATATTAGGGTGCATATTATGTTACTATAACTTCATGCAACCTTGCATATGTTGTTACAATTGCATTCTTTTTTAACTCTTTGTATATTTCAAGTGCTTTCCCTTCAGTAAAATCCCTTACTTCAGGACTATCATCTTCGATTATTACCAAATTGGAAGCATATCTTGCAGCATCAAGGTTTCTTATATTATAAATTCCGAATGGCATATTACAAAGTATTGTAATATCAGATTCCCTTATATATTTGATATTTTCGTTAAAGGCCTCATCACTAATTCCACTGAAAGGTTTGTTCACTACCCGCTTTATTTCGAAAACCTCAGCACAGTTTAAATCACTGTCTCCATATGAAAGGACACCTGTAGAAAGGCAGAACCCTCTTTCAAAGAGCTGTCTTATTACACCGGAAGCAGAACCCCCGCCTCCAATAATGTGGACATGCCTGTATTCTTTTCTATGTTCAAAACCCGGTATATAAAAATCCAGGAGCCCGGTAACTCTGTTCCTGTAAACAAGCGCATTAACTCCATAGGCTTCTGACAGGTTACCGGAAGTCAAGACTTCATCAACCTTTCCATCAGCGATAATTTCACCTTCCTTCATAAGGATAAGCCTTGAACAATATCTTGAAGCTATTTTCAAGTCATGGACTGCTGCAATAACCGTTTTGCCATTATTACACAAATCATTGCAATAACGGAATATCTGCTCTTCATAAGCTATATCAAGATTAGAGGTAGGTTCATCAAGCAAAATTATATCAGTTTCCTGAGTAAGTATTTTAGCAAAGAATATCCGCTGTCTTTCACCACCTGACACTGTAGTTATTGGTTTTTTTTCAAACTGGGAAGTGCCTGTGTATTCCATATATTTCCTTGCAATACGGAAGTCGTCTATAGTTTCCCCGGAAGCAAATTTTAAGTATGGATATCTGCCTGCAAGCACAACATCAATTGAGGGAAAAGGAAAGCTCACGCTGGTATTTTGGTGCATTAATGCAACCTCCCTGGCAATTCTTTTATTGCTGAGTCTTTCAAGAGTCTTCTTGTTAATAAATACCTGTCCATTCCCCTTGTTTATTCCATTTATACACTTAAGAAGAGTGGTCTTACCTGCACCGTTAGGACCTATAAGTCCTATAAATTCACCTTTACCCGCCTGAAAATTTATATTTTTTAATATTTGAATATTTTCTATAAAATAATCGAGCTCTGATATTTCAAGTATATGTGGCAGGTTGTTTAATTGTATATCAGATGATACACTAGATGATTTATCAGACGATATATCAGATGGTACATTCATAAAGCAGTACCTTCCTTTCTTGCCTTGCTTAGCAGGTAAAGAAAATATGGAGCTCCAATAATTGAGGTAACAATTCCCACCCCTACTTCCCCGGGAGCCATTATGGTCCTGCCTATAAGATCACAAACAAGAAGAAATATAGCTCCACCAAGTGCACTTGCCGGGATAAGTACTCTATGGTCAGGCCCTATAAGCAGACGAATTATATGGGGAACTATTAATCCCACGAAACTTATAGTTCCGCTTACGCTTACTGCCGATGCTGTGAGTATGGAGGAGAAGAGCAGCAGCAGTTTTCTTGTTCTTGAAGGGTTTAAACCCACAGACTGAGCTTCTTCTTCCCCAAGTAACAGAACATTAATATCCCGTGAAAAGAAAAGCAGAATAGAAATACAAACTAATATTGGAAAAGCAGCTATCCTCACTTCCTCCCACCTCTTCCCATTCAGGCTCCCCATTGTCCAGAAAAGAAATTGTTTTACCTGGTCACTCCTGATAAATGAAAGGATTCCCGTTGTTATGGCTCCAAGAAACATACTTACGGCAATTCCTGAAAGTATCATGTTCATAACAGGTATTTTACCATCACGTGAAGACAGTATAAAAACTGTAAAAGCGGCCAGCAATGCCCCTATAGAAGCAAAAATGGGCATAAAGTATATGCCTTTTGAAGGGATACCAAGAGAAATAGCTATAACAGCACCAAGACTTGCTCCGCTTGATACTCCTAATATTCCGGGGTCTGCCATAGGGTTTCTGAACATTCCCTGCATAACAGCCCCTGAAGCTCCCAGAGCTGCTCCTACCAATACAGTAGTTATAACTCTGGGAAACCTGACATAAAATATTATAGATTCCCATCCCTCAGTAAAGGTAAGATGCTTAAGGAATCCCCAATTTTTTAGAATTATCTTTATTGTTTCAATAAAAGGAACACTCACAGCCCCCACTGCTGTTGCCAATATAATCATCGCAGCAAGTACTGCAAGCATCACAGGTAAAACTGATTTTAACTTATAATACATATGCACCCTCCCCGCTGCACCGTTGCTTCACTGTTGCACTACTTGTTGAACAAATCAGGATATACTGCCTTTGCTACATCTTCCACACCCAGGACAATATACTGGGAAGTTGTAACCATATGCTTATCAGGAAGATTAAATACCTTATTATTCTTTACTGCTTTTAATTCTGCAAGGCTTTTATCGTTTTTAAAATCCTCAGTAAACTTTTTTGCATCAAAGCCTTCAAAAGACCATGATGGGAGAAAAATTACATCCGGATTCATTTTAATGATGTTTTCTTTTTCAATTGTTTGATACATTTCTATTCCTGCTTCCGATGCTAAATTAATAATTCCGGCATTTTTAGCAATACTGTCAAAAGTTGTGCCTTTCCCATAGGTGGTAGAGAAAGAATCGTAGATTAAAGCTTTAGCTTTCTGATCATCTTTTAATGTTTTAATCTTCTCATCAACAACTTTCAGCTTTTCATTCATCCATGAAACAATTTCATGCCCATTTTGCTCTTCACCTACAAGTTTTGCCACCTCTAAAACTGCATCCTTAACCTCATCAATATTATTAGAAGTAGCCATGGCATAAACTGTAATATTAGCATCCCTCAATTGCTTAACTGCATTATCGTCAGTCCAGTCTGATACTATTATAAGATCAGGCTGCAAAGCTATAAGGCTCTCAAGCTCCAATTTTGCTTTTACAGGTATTTTTGCAGCTTCCTCTGCTATATTTGAAAGACCCGGATCCACTGAAAGGTGTGAAATGGCCGCAATTCTGTTGTCATCAACCAATGATAAAAGCATTTCATCAGTAGTAAGTGTAAGTGAAACGATTTTTTCCGGTTTCTTTTCAATTGTTACTTCAGTTCCCTTGGCGTCCTTTATTTTAAGAGGGAAGCCCTCATTTTCCTTACCTGTTTCATTATTATTTGATGTTTTTGTTTCTTTTTCATTATTTTGAACTGTCCCAGATTGTCCAAGTTGTAATGACGCATTTTGGTCTGCAGTCTTATTAGCTTCTTTTATAGTACATGCTGAAAATACTGTCAATAACATAACTGTTATAACTATTAAACTCAGAACTTTTAAAATATTTTTGTCCCATTTATTTGGTTTTTTTTGTATTTTACTCATTTGCAAAATCCCCCTTAATTAATAACTTTACTAAAATTCTATACCTTTCCTTCCTGAAATACCTTCATTCATAGGATGTTTTACTGCAATTATTTCAGATACATAATCAGCAATCTCAGTAAATTCTTTTGGTGCATTTCTACCTGTAAGCACAAGTTCAAGGTTATGCGGTTTATTTTTTATAAAATTCAACACTATTTCTTTATCCAGAAATCCAGTATTTATTGCTGCCATAATTTCATCAAGGATAAGAAGATCAATATTTTCGTTAAAGGCCGCTTTCTTGGCATATTCCAATAGATCCTGCTGAGTTTTTGAAGCTCCCTTCTGTTCTTCTGCACTCATTTCCCAGGTAAATTTTTTTAACTGTCTGCTTCTGTATAAGACAAAATTGGGTTCAAGGGTTTTCAGAACAATCATTTCACCCGTTTCAATTCCTTTAAGGAACTGAACCATAAGAACTTTCATTCCCCTTCCGCAGGCTCTTACACCCAGACCTATTGCTGCAGTAGTTTTCCCTTTACCATCACCGGTATATATATGTATCAATCCACACATGGCTCTCCATCCTTAATTTGTATTAGACAGCTAAAAAAACCTCTTAACCCATCAAAGGTCAAGAGGTGTTAAAACCATAGCATATCAGTTTTTTAATCAATCACACCCCCTATCGACCGTAGAGTATATAGTGTATCAATACAGGCAGGTCTTCTGGCTCAAGAATCATCACCCTTTTACCCTTCCCATCCTGATGTCCATAAATACTTTTTGTTTCATCAACCGGACAGTGGTAATATAAAAGGATTCCTCTTTTACAGCGGCGGGACCGCGCGGGACTTTCACCCGTTTCCCTTTTAATTAATCTATATAATAAGCAAAATATAGATAATAAACCCGTATTGGTATTTATTTAATTAATATAAGTTTACAGTATATAAGAAGAATATGCAACGTGTTTTTTTGTTGTTTTTTATATGTTTTGCATAAATAAAGTTTTATGAATAATAATATTTTAGGAGCAAATATAAATAAAATAGGAGGAGAGTGACTGAATGAAAACGGTACGATTGGGTATAATTGGTACAGGGATGGCATGGGAAAGGCTTCATTATCCAGCAATACAAGAACTGGGTGACAAATATCAAATTGTTGCACTTGCAAACCGCACAAGAGAAGATGCTGAAAAGTTTGCCAGAAAGATAAACCTGCCGCTTGATAATGTATATGACGACTATAATGAAATGCTTAAAAGAAATGACCTTGATGCTGTCGATATACTTGTTCCAATAGAAATAAATTATGAAGTATCTGAAGATGTAGCAAGAGCTGGTAAAAATTTTATTTGTGAAAAGCCCTTGGCTCCAGACATGAAGCAGGCTAAAAAGTTCCTTGATTTATCAAAAAAATATAAAGTCAAAATAATGATTGCAGAAAACTACAGATATAATGAGGAAAATAATAAAATTAGGGATTTGGTAAATAGCGGCAAAATTGGGGACGTTATATACTTTATTAAAAACAACATTACCTGTTTCCCATGTGAAATGACAAAAGACACTTTTGCAGCAACTGAATGGAGACAACATCCTGATTTTGAAGGTGGTGCATTTCTTGATGCTGCATTGCATGATTTAGCTGCAGTAAGACACATTTTTGGAGCAGTAAAATATGTCAGTGCATTTGGGAAACCTCAGAAAGAAGATTATAACCCTTACATTTCAATAAACACGAACATTATGTTCCAAAATGGCATCATAGGTCAATACACCTACTTCCCATCAGGCCAGGAACCCCAAAGGCCTCTTGTAGGATTCAGAATATTTGGGACAAAAGGCGAAATATACCTTGAAGAAAAGAACTGTGGAATTATAAATGTTTCGTATAATGATGGAAATGCCGAGCAAATTGCATTTACTCCTGAGAGAGGATATTATAACGAGCTTCTGAATTTCTATAATGCAATGAACGGTACTGAAGAAATATCCGTAACTCCGCAAATTGAATATGGAGACGTAAAAATGGTTTTCGATATTCTGGAATCAATATCAAAAAAGAAGGTTATCGAAGTGGATGAACCCCGGAAACTTGAAGCAGATTTGAGTTATTACAAGGAAACAAGATCATATATACAATAAATCATTATAGTTATGCAATAGCTTTGCATATTATAATTCGTT
>DAOSDD010000175.1:0-9756 GCA_035362115.1 Clostridiales bacterium
ATTATTAGTGCTTTGCAAAGGCGTTTTTCCATTTTTTGTGTGCAGAATTCAGGTTATTTTAAAGTGTTTTATGTGATTTGTCAATATAAATATTTGGCGCTCGCAATTTTATTATTCATTTTATTCTTCGTAGAATAGCGCCTCTGCAAAATCATGGGGATTAAACTCCTGGAGGTCATCAATTTGCTCTCCAACTCCTACAAGCTTTACGGGAATATCCAATTCTGATTTTATTGCTATCACAATTCCACCCTTGGCGGTTCCATCAAGTTTTGTAAGAACAATTCCCGATATGTCAACAGCTTCACTAAAAACTTTTGCCTGTGAAACAGCATTTTGTCCTGTGGTAGCATCAAGAACAAGAAGAACTTCCTGGCTTGCATCCGGCAGCTCTCTATCTATAACCCGGAATATCTTTTTTAATTCCTCCATAAGATTTTTCTTTGTATGAAGACGTCCTGCAGTATCACAGATCAATACATCAGCCTTTCTTGTTTTTGCTGCCTGTATGGCATCATATACAACTGCTGCGGGATCTGATCCTTCGTTATGCTTAATTAGTTCAGATCCTGCACGTTTTGACCATATTTCTAATTGATCTATGGCAGCTGCTCTAAAAGTATCACCTGCTGCTAGAACAACATTTTTCCTATTTTTCTTTAAATTAGCGGCAATTTTACCTATAGTAGTTGTTTTCCCTACCCCATTAACTCCAACTACAATAATTATCGAGGGTGTTGTTTGGATATTTAACCTTGAATCACCTTCACTTAGAATATTTATTATTTCTTCCTTTAAAAGTCCCTTTACTTCCTTCGGATTTACAATCTTTCTTTCTTTCACCTTTTTCTTTATATCTTCGGTGATTTTTAATGTAGTATCTACTCCTACATCAGATGCTATAAGTGCTTCTTCAAGTTCTTCAAATAATTCCTCATCAATTTTACCAAAAGAAACAAGTATTTGGTCAATTGTACCTGTAATACCTTTGCGAGTTTTTTCCAGGCCCTGCTTAAGTTTATCAAAAAGTCCCATAAATAATCTCCTTTGAACACTTCTTATTTTAATTCTTATGTAAAGTTTTATCAGGCAAGTTCAAACTCTAGA
The DNA here is from genome assembly GCA_035362115.1 of Clostridiales bacterium. GTDB lineage: Bacteria > Bacillota > Clostridia > Acetivibrionales > DUMC01 > DUMC01. The sequence goes on from DAOSDD010000175.1 coordinate 1,108, forward strand.
AAATCATCCTGCCTTTTCACCTATTTTCATCGATACTACTTTTGATATGCCCTTTTCCTGCATAGTTACACCATATAGAGCATCTGATACCTCCATAGAACCTTTCCTGTGAGTAATTACAATAAACTGTGTTTTTTGCGAATATTTCTTAAGGTATGAAGCAAACCTGCTTACATTTGCATCATCCAATGAAGCTTCTATCTCATCAAGAACACAAAATGATACAGGCTTCAGCAATAGTATTGAAAAAAGCAGTGCTATTGCAGTAAATGCTTTTTCACCTCCAGATAAAAGCATCATGTTTTGAAGTTTTTTACCCGGTGGTTGTATATCAATTTCAATGCCGCTCTCAAGTATATTGTCTTTATCCACAAGCCGCAGATTCGCTGTACCTCCTCCAAAAAGCTCTTTAAAAACCATATTGAAATTTTTGTTTATCAAGTTGAATTTTTCACTAAACTGCTTTTCCATAAGTATATTCATTTCATGTATTACTTTTTGCAGATTTTCTATTGCATTTTCCATATCGGTTTTTTGTTCGTTCATAAACTCAAAGCGTTCTTTCGTTTTGATAAATTCATCAATGGCTGAAACGTTAACAATACCAAGGGTCTTAATATTTTCTTTCAATTCACTTATTTCTTTTTGCGCTCTGGAGATGCTCCCAATATCCTTTTTAAGTACCAGGGCATTGGTATAAGTCAATTCATATTCATCCCATAATCTGTTCTGAATATTATCAAGCTCTGATTCAGACCTGGCTTTTTTTACAACAAGCCTATTCAAATCTTCATTGAGCAAAGAAATATTCCTGCTAATGTCTTCCATACTTGTCGAAGCATTACTAACCTCTTCTTCAATGACTTTTCTTTCTTCAGCCATTCTATCTATTTCTATATTCCTTCCAACCTTCTCCTCTTGACAGGTTTTGATTGCATTACTAAGAATAATATTCTTTTCATTAAACCATTCTATTTGTCTTTCTTCTTTTGCTTTTTCGTTTCTTTTATCTGATATGTTTCTTGAAACAGCATCTTTTTCTTCTAAAAGCTTCTCTATCTCTTTTTTTACTATATTAATGTCATTAATTGCAGAGTTAATTGCTATTTTATACCCTGTTAATTCTGATTGAATTGAATCTCTTTCCGATAGATTTCCTCGCTGGGTTTCCTGATACTGTTCTATATCATTTTTTAGTTGAGATATTTCCTCCTCAATCTTTTCCTGTTCGGATATATACTTATGCAGTTCAACCCGGGTTTCTTCCTGCTGACGTATTAGTTGTTCCTTTTCCTGTTTAAGCATACTTGTTATGGCAGTAATATTTTTAATATTCATGTTGGTATTGGAAAGCTGATTTTCTTCCCTTAGTTTAGACATTTCCCTTTCCTTTAAGATGCCTTGCATCATGGAAATGTCTTTAGATAACTTTTCCATATTACTAATAATGGTTTTAATATTTTCTTCAAAATCAATCAACTCTTTATTCAACTTGTGAATATCCTCTTCAAGTTCAGATATTTGACCTGTTCTGCCCAGTATTCCTGTTGCATTTACATCCCTGCTGCCTCCGGACATTGCTCCTGAAGTGTTAAGTATGTCACCTTCCAGAGTTACTATCCTGAAACTATAATTGAATTTCCGAGCCATATATATTCCTGAATCAAGGTCTCTGACAACAATAACCCTCCCGAGAAAGCTTAAAACTATACTGTTATATTCAGAGTTATATTCTACCAGATCAGAAGCTACGCCGCAAAATCCGGAACATTTTTTAACTTCTTTTAAAATGTTGCTATCCAGATAATTGCCTTTTACAGATGTAATAGGCAAAAATGTTGCCCGGCCCATACTGTTCTTTTTTAAAAATTCAATAGCTCTTTTTGCATCCTCCTCGGTTTCAGCAACAATGTTTTGGATTGCGCCTCCCAGAGCCATTTCAATGGCTGTTGAATATCCCTTTTTTACGGATATCAGTTGTCCCAGCGCCCCACAAATTCCTTTTCCGGTAGAATCGGCTTTCTTACAAGCTTGCAAGAAGGCTTTTACTGTTCTATTATAACCTTCCAGATTATCTTCCATTCCTTTAAGCATTTTTTGCTTGGATACCTTTACTTGTATATCTGAAGATACAGAATTTTTCTTCTCTTTCTCAATTGACAACCTGGAGTCTAATTCTTTTCTTGAGGATATAAGAGCCTCAAGAGATGACATCCCCGTATTAAGCTCCTGAATTTTCAATTCAATACTTTTTTCTAATGTTTCTTTCTTTTGAATCTCTTTAGCTATATTTAAATCCAATTCTCTAACTTCGTTTTCAATGTGCTGCTGCTGTTTACATAAACTCTCTATATGACTATTAACATTGCCTACTTGAATTTTTTTATCGGAGAGCAGGTCAAGCTTGTTCATTATGGTTGAATTCATTGTTTCAAGATGCTTTTCATGAGTATTAAGAGTCAAAAGTATTTCTTCTCTTTTCTGCTCACATTTTTTAATATCATCCAGTAAATGGTCATGCACAGTAATAAAATCCTCAAGCTTTTTATCATTGTCAGCTAATATACTGGATATTTTATTAATTCTATTGCTTAAGTTAGAAATTTCATTGTCAATTCTATAAGTATTTTGCTTTAGATTACTTATTTTTTCGTTGTTAAGATTCAATTCCCCCTGATTTTTTTCAAGGCTTGTTTCAAGAGCATAATATTCCTTTCTGCAACTATCAAGCTTGTCCTCAAGATTTTTAAGGTATTTACTTTTATTCTCATTATCATTTGAAGTCAAATTATACTTGTGTACAAGACCATTTTTGCTTTCCATAACGGAATTATAATGCCCATCACATTCTGCTATTTTCTCTTTCAATTTAGATATAAGGTCAAGGTAAACATTTATATCAAGTTCCTTTAACCTTTCTCTCAATGACAAATATTTTCTGGCTGTTGATGCCTGCTCTTGTAGAGGTTCCAAACGACTCTCCAGTTCATGCAAAATATCATCTATCCTAAGTAGATTTTGCTTTGTAAGATTAAGTTTTTTTTCTGCTTCCTCTTTTCTGACCTTATATTTCATTATACCGGAAGCTTCTTCAAATATATTTCTCCTATCTTCTGATTTTGTACTTAGAATTTCATCTATTCTACCTTGTCCAATAATAGAATAGCCGTCTTTTCCAACACCTGTATCAAGGAAAAGATTATTAATGTCCTTAAGCCGGCAGGGTGTTTTGTTTATATAATATTCACTTTCACCTGATCTGAAAAATCTTCTTGAAATAGTTACTTCAGAATATTCAAGAGGGAGATCACCTTCAGAGTTATCAATGGTTAATGCTACTTCAGCGAATCCTACAGGTTTTCTGAATTCAGTACCTGTAAAGATTACATCCTCAAGTTTGCTTCCCCTTATTGTTTTTATGCTTTGTTCACCAAGTACCCACCGTATGGCATCCACTATGTTGCTTTTTCCACACCCATTTGGCCCTACAATAGATGTAATGCCCGGATCAAAATCCAGGGTGGTTCTATCGGAAAAAGATTTAAACCCCTGTATATCCAACCTCTTAAGGTGCAAAATATAACCCTCCTATCAAAATATATATAACGCAAAAAGATTTTACGTGGTCCACTAACCCTAAAAATAATCTATTATGGACCACAAAATTTTTATAGTGTAGTTTCTTTTGTGCGTTATCTATAAAAAAAGAAAGTGCAAATTAAGATATAACTTTTCGAGATCTATACTATATGACCCCTAATTTCTTTAATGCTAACATGGCAGCATTTTGTTCAGATTCCTTCTTGGTCTTACCCTCACCAACACCCATAGTTTCGTCATCTATATTTACCCGAGTAATAAAAGTTTTATCATGGTCAGGTCCTTTTTCCTCTAATAAGTCATAACTTATTCTGCCGTCACCTTTGCTCTGAACAACTTCCTGTAAATGGGTTTTGTGATCTTTATAATTATATCCTTTAACAGCATCTTCAAATATTTGATTTATATTGTTATTAATAAACTTTCGTGCACTTCTGATTCCGCCATCTATATATATTGCTCCAATCAGTGCTTCAAAAGCATCTGCCAATATGGACGGTCTATGCCTCCCGCCGGTTAATTCCTCACCTTTTCCCAGTAATAAATATTTGGATATTTCAATGGCATTAGCACAAGTTACCAAAGATGCTTCGCATACAATTGCAGCACGTGCTTTCGTCATATCACCTTCAGTCATGTTTTTGCACTTTGTATAAATCCTATCACTAATAACTATATTTAAAACTGCATCCCCAAGGAATTCCAGTCTTTCGTTACTAGTGTAATTATACCTGCTATGCCTGTTTTCATTGGCATAGGAACTATGCGTCAAGGCAAGAATTAGATTATCTTTATTTTTAAATGTATAAATTATTTTATTTTCAAAGTTTATTAATTCCTTAATATATTTGTTATTTAGGGTTATTTCCATTTCATCACCTATCTTTAACCTATCTAAATTAAAAAAGTATAGTAATACCATATATGAAGTATTAAGCATTGCATAGCCAAATATTCATGCTGGATTGTGTATATTCTCAATTTTTTTTATTACCAGTGTGGAGTTATGTCCTCCAAACCCCAGTGAATTGCTCAGAGCACAGTTTATTTCCTGAGATTTGCCTATATTAGGTACATAGTCAAGGTCACATTCAGGATCCGGAGTTTTGTAATTTATTGTAGGAGGGATAAAGCCCTCTTTAAGTGCAAGAACACATATGATTGCTTCTATTGCACCTGCTGCACCCAGGAGATGCCCTGTCATGGATTTAGTAGAACTTATGGCAAGTTTTTTTGCATGTTCTCCAAAAACTGTTTTTATTGCAGCAGTTTCATTTTTATCATTATAATATGTCGAAGTACCGTGGGCATTAATGTATTCTATATCTTCTATATTTATCACGGCATCCTCAATAGCAAGTTTCATACACCTTGCTGCACCTTCTCCTTCCGGTGCAGGTTGTACATGATCAAAAGCATCACTGGTACATGCATAACCAACTATTTCGCCTAATATAGCTGCATTCCTAGCAAGAGCATGTTCCATTTCTTCAAGTATAATAACACCTGCCCCTTCACCCATTACAAATCCATCTCTATCTTTATCAAAAGGTCTTGATGCTGTTGAAGGATCACTATTGGTAGACATAGCCTTCATAGAACAAAAGCCAGAAAAAGACAACGGAGTTATAGGTGCTTCAGAACCTCCTGCTATCATAATATCGGCATCACCACGCTGTATCACTTTAAAAGCATCTCCAATTGCATTAGTTCCGGTAGCACAAGCAGTGACAATGCATTCGTTAAATCCTTTGGCTCCGTACTGTATTGCAATACGTCCCGATGCCATATTTGCAATCATCATTGGTATAAAAAACGGGCTTACTCTTCCAGGACCTTTTTCCATAAGAATCTTATGCTGTTCTTCGAGAGTTTCAATGCCTCCTATGCCGGAACCAAGAATAACCCCCATTCGTTCTTTATTTATCTTTTCCAGATTCAATGCAGACTGTTCCATAGCTATTTGCGCAGCAGCTACTGCATATTGTGTATATTTATCCATTCTTTTAGACTCTTTTTTATCGATAAACTGGTTAGGGTCAAAGTTTTTAAGTTCAGCTGCAACTTTAGTTGGATAGTTTGTTATATCAAATTTAGTTACTGTACTAATTCCTGATTTCCCTTGCTTAATAGACTCCCAAAAATCACTAATTCCTATTCCTAATGAAGACACAACTCCCATACCCGTTACAACCACACGTTTATTCATCAGATAAACCTCCTATTCCCTTATGCAATATATATTACATAAATCTACTAATAAATTTAATATAATTTTTAAATAATGTCAATTAAAAGAGTTAAGGTGGGTACATTTAAAAAAAGTCCCGGCATCGGGACTTTTTTTATGTGTGACTTTTAATGTACTCTACAGCATCACCAACTGCTGCAATTTTTTCAGCATCACTATCAGGTATTTCAACTTCGAACTCTTCTTCCAGCGCCATAATCAACTCAACAATATCAAGTGAATCTGCTCCCAAATCGTCTATGAAGGAAGCTTCCATAACTACATCTTCCTCTTCAACTCCCAGTTGTTCTACGATAATTTTCTTAACTTTTTCAAAAACCATATGCTCACCTCCTTCCACAGGAAAAAACAAAAACTTTCAGTTGTTGCTAATAGCAACTATAATTCTATAGTAAGAATATTATTACATTACTAATCCGCCGTCAATATGTATTACCTGTCCATTTACATAGTCTGAATCACAAGATGCAAGAAATCCGATAACAGCCGCTACATCCTCGGGTGTCCCAAACCGTCCAAGAGGGATATTACTCAGATAATTTTCTTTTACTTTTTCAGGCAGCACATCGGTCATTTTACTTTTTATTAAACCAGGAGCAACAGCATTGCATGTTATTCCCCTGGAAGCCAGTTCCTTCGCAGTAGATTTTGTAAGCCCGATTAAACCTGCTTTAGATGCAGAATAATTTGCCTGACCGGGATTTCCCATAACACCTGCAACAGAAGCTATATTTATTATTTTACCGTTTCTCTGCTTAAGCATTACTTTAGCGGTTGCCTTTGTACATAAAAAAGCACCTTTCAAGTTGATATCAAGGACATCATCCCAATCTTTTTCAGTCATTCTTATCATTAAGGTATCTTTAGTTATGCCGGCATTATTTACCAGTATATCTACTCGCCCAAAAGTCTCAACTGCTTTGTTAATCATATTTTCAACATCTTCATAATTTCTTACATCGCCTCTTGTTACTATAACATTATAACCGGCAGCTTTGAATTCTTCTGCTGTTTGATCTATGGCATCTGAGTTTGCAATATCATTTAACACAATATTAGCTCCCATCTGAGCCAGTCTAAGAGCAACGGCTTTGCCAAGTCCCCTTCCTGAACCTGTAATTACAGCAGTTTTACCTTCTAACTGCATATTAACATTCCTCCCTCATTTGCTATCTTCATTTATATACTAATACTTTCAAGTGAATCTATATTGTCAACATTAAATATATTAACATCCTTATTAATTCTTTTTATAAAACCTGTTAATGCTTTACCAGGACCTATTTCAATAAATGTATCAACACCATAATCAATCATTGTTTTAACAGAATCCTCCCACAAAACAGGACTGCTTACCTGCTTTATAAGAAGGTCTTTTACAATGTCATTATTAGTTACACATTTGGCTGTAACATTAGTCACTACTGGTATGTCGATATTATTTATTTCCACCTTTTCAAGCTCTGCTGCCAGCTTTTCACCTGCAGGCTTTAACATGCTGCAGTGAAAAGGTGCGCTTACCTGGAGTATTACCGCTTTCTTTGCACCTTTCTCCTTGCAGATTTCCACTGCTTTTTCAACTGCTTTAATTTCCCCGGCAATAACTATCTGACCGGGGCAATTATAATTTGCAGGTTCCACAATCCCGGCTGAGGATGCCTCTTTGCAGGAATTGATTACATTATCATTATCCAACCCTATAATAGCCGCCATTGTGCCAACTCCTACCGGTACAGCTTCCTGCATATATCTACCTCTTTTTCGTACCAACTGTACTGCATTCCTAAATGAAAATGTTCCTGCCAAAACATGAGCTGTATATTCTCCAATACTGAGTCCTGCAGTTATGTCAGCTTTAATACCTTTTTCCAGTAAAGGCTGCATGCAGGCAATGCTGGTTGCCAATATTGCCGGCTGAGTATTTTCAGTAATCTTTAGCTCGTCGTCATTGCTTTCAAAAATCATCTTTTTAATGTCATAACCTAGCGCTTCAGACGCTTCATCAAATATGTCTCCTGCTCTCTTATATTTGTCTGCTATGTCTTTACCCATTCCAATATATTGTGCACCCTGACCGGGAAAAATAAAAGCTATTTTGCTCATAATTAACCGCCCCCTCTATTTTGCCCATTTTATCAAGGCTGATGCCCATGTCAGCCCTCCACCAAACCCCACCAGTATTATATTATCACCTTTTTTTACCCGACCTTCCCTTAAACTTTCATCCAATGCCAACGGGATGGAAACAGATGAGGTATTGCCATATTTATGAACATTGGTGAATATTCTGTCGCTGGAAATATTTAACCTTTTTGAAGCACCATCAATTATTCTGATATTTGCCTGATGGGGAATAATCAATTTTATATCATCTATGGAATAACCAGACTGCTCCAGAACTTTTTCCGTAGCTTGAGCCATTACTCTTACAGCGAATTTAAAGACTTCACTCCCATCCATCCATAACACCATCTTATTATTGCCCGGTCTTTTATTTATCTCTTCTTCGTTTAAATAACAGCATGGAATTGTAATATTATGTCCCAAGGTGCCATCCGCACCTATATGAGAGGAGAGTACTCCATAGCCGTCCTCTACCGGTCCCATTACCATTGCAGCAGCTCCATCTCCAAAGAGAACACATGTACTTCTATCCTTCCAGTCTACTATTCTGGATAGTCCTTCACAACATACTATTAAGACATATTTATAGAATCCTGTAGTTATAAACTGATTAGCTATAGTTAAACCATATACGGAACCTGTACATGCAGCGTTTATATCAAATGCTGCAGCAT
>DAOSDD010000176.1:0-9722 GCA_035362115.1 Clostridiales bacterium
TTTTGGCTATAAACGGGGAAATGCCAAATGCCATATTTTGGACTAAATGTAATTTACAACCCAAGGGTAAAAAATAGTATATGATTTTTTACTCCTCAGAGCTGGCACTCAAAGTTTGTTATTGATTTGTCCGCATTGATTCGATATTATATAGTATATACACTAAGTCCATTCCTATTATTTGAAAACAAGGGGGTAGCTTGAAAAATAAATTTTCAATTGCTGCCTGAGCCACCGACAGTAACTGCAGAATGGAGGTAAATATGCGAGTTCCATATGGTATATCCAATTTTGAAAAAATTAGGCAAGAAAACTATCTTTATATTGATAAAACAAAATACATAGAACTTTTGGAGGATGATGTTCCATACCAGTTTTTCATTAGGCCCAGGCGTTTTGGCAAGAGCTTGTTTTTATCTACCCTTGAAAATTATTATGATTTAAACAGGGGCCAACTATTTGATGAACTATTCAATGGGCTATATATTGGAGAGAATCCAACAAAGCGCAGAAATACATATTTAATTTTATTTTTAAGCTTTTCAAAAGTAATAACCAGTGAAGGAAAAGAGAGACTTATTGAAAGCTTTGATAATCTTGTTATTTCTGAGGTAAGTAATTTTCTTAGATATTATGACCCGATCTTTAATGAGAAAGGCATCCCGGAAAATATAACAGGAGCAGAAATGGCTATTAATTATGTAGTAAACAGGGCTAAGCAGGAAGGTAAAAAAATACTTATCCTTATTGATGAGTATGATAATTTTGCAAATGATTTAATAACGACAGGCAATAAAGAATTGTATTATGGTTTACTTTCTAGTGAAGGTTATGTGAGAAGCTTTTATAAAACGATAAAAGATGGGACTATGAGCAGCATTGATCGTGTGTTTATGACCGGAGTCAGTCCGATTATGCTGGATGATATGACCAGTGGTTTTAATATCACAAAAAACCTGACACTTGACGGCAAATATAATGAAATGCTGGGATTTACCAGGGAAGAAGTAATGAATATTGTTGATAAGCTTCACTCTGTTAAGCCTCTGGATAAGAAAGTCCTTATGGAGGATATGGTAAACTATTACAATGGATACCTTTTTTGCAGGAATGGCAGGGAAAGAGTATTTAATTCCAACATGGTGCTTTATTTTATAAATGCTTTAATTCAAGACGGAAATTACCCAGAGAATATGCTTGATATGAATATGAAAACAGACTATAAGAAAATAGAATCAATGGCATTTAATTTTCAGGATGAAGATACTATTCATACTTTAATAACAGAGGATACTATAACCACCCAGTTGGTAGAAAAGTTCAATCTCGAATATATGTATAGCAATAAAGAAAATTTTATATCTCTTCTATTCTATATGGGAATGCTTACTATAAAAGATGTTATTTTTAAAGAATATACATTGACTGTCCCTAATTATGTTATAAAAAGTATTTTCTGGGAGTATTTCATTGAAAAGATTTCATATCGGGATAAAGTGGATATTAAAATACAAGAGCTATCTACTGCTATAAGAAGCATGGCAGTAGAAGGTAAGATAGATTTACTATCTACCTATATGAATGATTTAATGACGCAGCTTTCCAATAGGGATCTTATTGCTTTTGACGAAAAACATTTGAAGATGATTTTAAATACGGTATTCAGTTTAAGCGGTATTTATGTTGTAAATAGTGAATATGAAGTTGAGAATGGATATAGATATATTCCTTGCTAAAAATAAAGCATTTGAACAATCTATTCGATATGAGTGGATAATAGAGTTGAAATACCTGAAAGAACAGGATAGAAATAAATTCAATAAAGTTTTGCAGGACGCAGAAAATCAGTTAAAATGCTATGCCAATAGCAGCAGAATTAAAGAAATGAAAAATATTGGCAAAATTAAGAGAGCGGCAGTGATAATGGTTGGAAAGGATAATATTTTTATGAAATTAATATAACCCTAGGAGTATGCTTTGATAGCTCAGACTTTCCGAGCAGACTCCTAGTAAGCAGCGGCAAAGCTTATATTTCTAAAGCCTTGAAATCTGTGTGTTGCTGGAAAGAGAACTGGGTCTTGTAAGCTCATATGTAGAGATAGAAAAGGCGCGGTTTGGGGACAATCTTCAGGTAATATCCGATATTAGCAATACGATAAAGACCGGGATACCTTTGCTTTCTATACAGCCATTGGTAGAAAACGCCATTATTCATGGTCTGAGAAAGAAAGGCGGTGTGGGTACTGTTTTCTCTTTGCAATATCCTCTATACTACTTTTTTTTGTTTTTATATTGTTCGAAAATTGTTTTATAAATAAGTTCATATCCGGCCTTATTGGGATGAATACCATCAGAGCATAAGAAATCAAAATAATTACTGCATTTCAAAAACGCACTGCGTATATCTATTATTGGAACAGCCATCTTTGATGCCAATAGCATAACCTCAACATTATACATCTCCTGCCAGCGGTAAATCATATCAACACTTCCAAGCCATTTCAGTATATTGTCACTATTAATGCCTCTGGAAATCCAGTTAAAATATCTGTTTGGTTCTAATGGAGGCAGAGTAAGAATTATTGGGTTACCGCCGTTGCTATGGATTTCATCGATTGCTTGCTTATATAATTCCCTGAATTCCCCAAGTGGCGTTTTGGGGACATGTTGCTTTTCAGGATTATCTGCAATTTCATTCCACGCGAAATCACAGTCATTACCGCCTAATTCCAAAAAAATGTTGTTATACCCCATAAGCTCACGAACATGCCGTTTAATAATTGACAGTCCTTTTGAGATTGTGCAACCAAACATGGAATAATTTTTTATGTTTATTTCATCCTGCCCAAATAGTTTTTCAGAATTCATTTTTACTACTTCATAACGGCTTGTATTAGGCTGTAATACAACTCCTTTTCCAATTGAATCTCCAAATATACAGATATTTACAGCACTCATATTTATTCCACCTCTTATACTAAATTATTTTGCCTCTTATGTTTGGCTTTTTAACCTTTTCTTTTTTCGATAATATAAAGAACTAATGTAACAATTGCTAAATATACTACATATATAATCCATGCTATGCCCCAAAGTTGAAACCACATTGACATTGACAAATAAATAATAGTTGTCAATGTGAATCCCAATGCCAGAAGGTGAATGGATTTTTCAAGTACCGTAGATTGTTTTAGATATACTATGTAATCAGTTAAAATGTAAAAAAACAGAATAACTACCGCAACCAACCAACTACGATTCCATACATTCTTAGAATACACTGTAGATAAATAAAGGGATGGGAAAACATAAAATACAGGTACTAAATTGAAGTAAATAATCGCTATGCCGCATCTAGCTAGAGTTTTAAAATTGAATAATTTTGCATATCCATATATTGTTACTGAAAAATAAACTAAATACGTAAAAGCGCCACCAACAACTATAAGCCATGTTTTCTCAAATGTTTTAAGAACAACCATACTTACAAAAAGATATATAAATGTTAGCGTGATGTAATAAAAGGAAGTTACAAATGCAGTATTTATAAGTTTCTTTTTCAGTGCACTTAAGGAACTGCCTGTTTCAACCTCTCTGATAGCATCTTTATAATCAATCATCATTTCAACTGCATTCTTGTAACTTTCATCTTCAGACATTCCTGAACTAAGACAATCATTATACTTATCAAGCATGATTGAATACAATTCCTCGCGAACTTCCAAAATCTTATTAGTTTTAGGATATAAGAGAAACTTTCTATTTAAATATTTCCTTAATTTTTTCTCCATCACAAGCCGCCTCCGATCAAGTTATTCAATACAATATTTATCTCTTTCCATTCATCGACTTTCTGAGCATACACATCCTTGCCTTTTTCGGTGATTCTATAATATTTTCGTCTTGCGCCATCATCTTCGCCACCCCAATAGCTTGTAATCAATTCATCTTTTTCCATGCGCTTGATAGCAGTATAAACAGTGGCATCCTTTATGTTGAACAAACCTTTACTGTTTTCAATAATGGTTTTCATAATTTCATAACCATATGAATCTTTTTTTATAAGAATAGCTAAAATAATTGTTTCAGTATTTCCTCTTAATATTTCACTAGAATAACTCAACACATCTCCTCCACTACCTAATCAGATTAGATATATTATATGGTTATTGCTTTTATTTGTCAACTATTATTAATTCACATATTATATGGATAGATAGCGGGAAAGACATTAGTCTGGAACGCTATGCGCATCTGCCTGTTTTAGATATGATAAAATCGCATAAACATATTAATGCTTTTAGTAAACATTATTGCGATACACCACAATATGATTTAGAAAATAACGATATTGGAATATAAGGGAAGTTACTTTTTTAATTGAGGGTGTCAAAAAAAGTGGTCATTATGGTTAAAAAAAGAGTTGAAAAAAGTAGCTAATAATGGTATAGTTATTAAGATTTGCTAACACCAATTATTGGGGGTATAGTTATGAAATCCTGTTTATTTTTATGCAGTTTTGGCTCTCTTTTTTCAAAGGGATTAAGCCTGAATGAGGCTGTCGATATGGCAGTTGAATATGGATTTGATGCTGTTGAACCTTATCCTGTCAATGAACTTTCAACATATAACCTGACTGCTGCTAAAGAATTTGGTGAGTACTGCCACAGCAAGGAAGTTGCCATCCCGTGTTTTTCAATGCTTGCCAAGCTTGAAGGTACAAATTACAAAGAAGAGGTAGAACGCCTGAAGGGATTTATAGATATGGCTGCTGCCATGGGTGCCGGTTTGTTCCATCATACTCTTGTTCCTTCTTTACAGCATAACGCAGCACAAATGCCTCTTTTAAAGAATATTTTACCGCAGCTGATTTCTGCATGTGAGGAACTCTGTGATTATGCTTCCCGGCACAATATCACTTGTTGTTATGAAGACCAGGGCTTTGTCATAAATGGTATTCGTGCATATGAGGAGTTTTACTTGAGCTTGGGAAGAGCTAACAAAGGTGTTGTTGCCGATCTTGGCAATATACTTTTTGTAAGTGAGAAACCTCAGGATTTTGTGGGCCATTTCGCACCTTTGGTGAAGCATGTACATATTAAGGATTATCTAGTTAAGCCCGGCAGCAGTCAATTTCCGGGAAAAGGATGGTATTTAAGTGCAAATGGAGATTATTTGCGTGGTACTATAGTAGGTCATGGCACTGTAGATTTTACTCAAACAGTCAAAATACTATTGCGGGCTGATTATAACGGCTATTACTCCTTCGAATTTGATGGTATGGAGGAGCCTGGTGAGGCACTTGCATATGGTTTGGCGAATCTTCGGTATTATTTTGAGGAAGCAAAGCGCCAGTTAAATGCATTCGAGGGTAAGAAACTTAGTAGTAATATTTGAAGAATGTGTCTTGAAAGAATCGTCCATATTTGACTTGCTGAAAAAATGACTAACTTATGCAAAAATAGGATTGAAGTACAGATAATTTGATATAATATAAAATAGAGATGATTAAGTTGAGATGATAATCAAACTGATGGGGAGTTGTATATGGGGATAAACGATATTATAGCTAAATATAACTTGCGCTTATTATTAATATTTGGATCATATAATACTGACAGGTTTACAGAAAATAGTGATATCGATTTGGCATATTTATCAGATAGAAATTTAAACATAGAAGAAGAGATGGAACTTCTTATGGATATGGTTGTCCATTTTATGCGCGATGGTATAGACTTGGTAAATTTGAATAAGGCTGATCCACTTTTATCATTTCAAATAGCATGCAACTCCAAAGTGCTATATGAAGAAAATAATAGTTATATTCTGTTTAAAATGAAAGCATCAGCAAGATATGCAGACACTAAGCATCTTAGGGTTTTAAGAAGAAAATTTCTACAAGAACAGTTGAAATCGTCAGGGTACATAGAGAAGACTGAAATGGAAGTGATTTAATGGGTAATTTTGAAGTGATTATTGAGAAATTAATAAAATTAAGAGAATATATTGAACAAATTAAAAAAATCAAACCAGATAGTTATGAACAGTATGTTTCGAAAATAACTATAAAATATGCAATAGAAAGAATAATACAGTTAATTATGGATATTGCACTGGATATAAACAATATTTTACTTGCCTATAATAAAAGACCACCTGCACCTGATTATTACAATTCATTTATCGATATAGCGGAATGTGGTGTACTTGATAGTGCTTTTGCTGTTTCTATAGCTCCTTCAACTGGTTTACGAAACAGACTTATACATGAATATGAGAAAATAAATGATGAAATTGTGTTTAATAGTATTAATAAAATTATTAGCGAATATCAAAAGTATGTAGTTATGGTTTTTGAGTACATAGAAAAGACATAAAAAATAAACATGTATTTATTAAACGGTGTGAGGCAATCCGATTAGTGGATTGCACTGATGTAATAACAAAGATAGAAGGTTCTTGATCTTCCAACACAGGCAAGACAAGAACCATTTCCATTTATCTGTAAATCTCTAAACTCCACGTTTGGAAAGCAGATATTCAGGTTGTATTTCGCTTATCTCCAGACCTTTCATGGCTTCACCCAGATTCTGGGAAACTTCAAGAAGTACTTCCGGGTTGTTATAGTTAGCTACTGCTGTTACAATAGCTTTTGCTGTTTTTGCCGGGTTCGCAGATTTGAATATACCGGACCCTACGAAAACGCCTTCACTGCCAAGCTGCATCATGAGAGCAGCATCTGCAGGTGTAGCTACTCCTCCTGCTGCAAAGTTAACTACCGGCAGGCGGCCTTTATTGTGAACGTATTGGATAAGGTCGTAAGGAGCACCAAGTTCCTTTGCTGTCACCATAAGTTCATCTTCTTTCATTGCGACAATTTTACTTATTTCACCCATAATAAGACGCATATGGCGAACTGCCTCAACAATATTGCCGGTACCTGCTTCTCCTTTTGTACGTATCATGCAGGCACCTTCACCGATCCTTCTTAAAGCTTCTGCAAGATTTCTGGCGCCGCATACAAAAGGGGTTTTGAAATCCCATTTGTTGATATGATAAACATCATCAGCAGGGGTCAGTACTTCACTTTCGTCTATGTAGTCAATTCTCAGTGCTTCAAGTATCTGTGCCTCAACCATGTGTCCGATCCTTGCCTTTGCCATAACCGGTATGGAAACGGTATTCATGATTCTTTTAATCATTCCAGGATCTGACATCCTTGCTACACCGCCCTGTTTTCGAATATCTGCAGGAACTCTTTCAAGAGCCATAACGGCAACAGCACCGGCTTCTTCTGCAATTTGTGCTTCCTCAGGTGTGGTGACATCCATTATTACTCCACCCTTTAACTTTTCAGCAAGGTTATTTCCTGAGTTATACCTTGTAATTACATTTTTACCAGCATTAGTATTATCTTTATAATTTGCATTTGTAGTTTTATTCTTACATAAATCCATATCAAAAACTCCTTTACAAATAATTTCTTTTAGTATAAAATAGCATTAAAAAGCGTATCGATACAATTAATTAAAATACACCTTTAATTATTTTGATATTAGCTATTTTAACAAGATTACAATATTATTCAATGAAAGTTGGTGAAATAACTTGAAATGTGTATCGATACAAATAGACAGAGAAGGTAGTGAACCTCTCTACATTCAGATATATAACGAAATTAGAAAATTGATTATGGAAGGCTGCTATAATAATAATGAAAGGCTGCCATCAATTAGATCTCTATCGAAACAATTGGGAGTAAACTCAGTTACAATTATTAATGCATATCGTCTGCTGCAAAATGATGGATTTGCGGTGGTGAAAACAGGGAGCGGTGCTTATGTGAGAAAGCGGGAGTTAAAAGTAATATCAGCCGGTTCTGAATCTATATCGGATGAGCTTTATACAAGTGAAGATATAGAACTAATGAATAAGGGTAGTATTGATATTAGTTCTGCTATAGTTAATTTCGCTACTACAACCCCATCACCTGATATTTTTCCCTTGGAAGATTTTAAAAGGGCAATTATTGAAACTATGGATTCGGATGGAGCGGAGGCGTTTAATTATCAGGAAAGCCTTGGATTTGAGGGGCTTCGCCAAATAATAAGCAAAGAGTTTCTTTCAAAGGGAATAAACGAACAGACACACAATATCCAGATTATTTCAGGTGCACAGCAGGGTATAGACATTGTAGCTAAAGCTCTTCTAGGTCGGGATGATTGTGTAGTTGTAGAGAGACCTACCTATGTGGGCGCAAATGCAGTTTTTAAATCCAGAGGAGCTAAAATTGTTGGTGTTGATATTAAAAATGACGGAATGGATATGGAGGAACTGGCTTCTGTAATGAGAAAGTACAGGCCCAGGATTATATATACAATACCAACCTACCATAACCCCACAGGTTATGTCTATTCTCTTGAAAAAAGAAATGAACTTCTGCGTCTGGCAGCAGCGTTTGGAAGCTATATTATAGAGGATGATTACCTTAGTGAATTGAATTATTATGGAACTACTGCGGTATCATTAAAAAAACTGGATGAAAATGACCGGACAATATTTGTAAAAAGCTTTTCAAAGCTTCTTATGCCTGGGCTTCGTATCGGTTTTATGGCAGTACCCGATCATCTTATGGAAGAAATCAATAGTGCTAAACGAGCAACGGATATTTCTACCTCAGGTCTTATACAGAGAGCCTTTTCCCGTTATATTGAAGCAGGTCTGTGGGAAAAACATTTGAGCAGAATAAAGCAGATATACATAAAAAGATATGAGCTTATGCTATCTTATTTAAATGACATGAAAGAATATGGCTTGAAATTTACACAGCCTGGAGGTGGTTTTAACTTCTGGGTTAAACTTCCTATAGGAATGGATGCCAATATGCTTTATTATCAGACATCTAAAAGGGGTGTAGTATTTATACCCGGAAGCATTTTTTCATATGGACGAAGCACCATAGGGGCGGATTATGTCCGTTTAAGCTTTGCCCAGGCGAATGAACAAGATATCAAGTATGGGATGTCAGTACTAAAAGATTGCATTGAAAATATCACCAAAGGCTATAGCAGTACAAATAGGGTTTATCCACTTGTATAGGCTTATAGTGTCTTTCCTTTATAAGTTTTAAGAGTGCATTTGATCAATGCACACAAATAGTACAATAGTACTAATGGTATTGACCAATGTATACCTAAGTAGTGTATAATATGCTTATAAATAAAGAGCAAATACTGCATGGTTAGAAAATATATGCCAAGTATTTAACAAGACTCTAATAAAACCCTGCAATTGGCTCTAACAAAACCTGCAACTAATAATTTTGATATTGATATTAAGATTATTATTGATATTAACATTAAGATAAGGAGTTATATTTATGAAAGTGTTATTTATAGGTGGTACGGGTACAATAAGTACTGCTGTATCTGAACTTGCAGTGAAAAAGGGAATTGATTTATTCCTCTTGAACAGGGGAAATCGTGGGGAATTTTTTCCTGAAGGGGCTACTCTGATTAGAGGAGATATCAGGAATATAGAAACAATACATAAAATATTGGATGATTATAAATTTGATGTTGTGGTTGACTGGGTAGCATTTACTCCGGACCACATCGAAGCAGACATAGGTCTTTTCAAAGGAAAGATAGGGCAGTACATATTTATAAGTTCAGCATCAGCATATCAGAGACCACCGGCCCATTACCTGGTTGATGAAT
>DAOSDD010000177.1:0-9613 GCA_035362115.1 Clostridiales bacterium
TGAGAAATAATTTTAGTCATTATTTGACACAGGTTACAGATGAAAATAAGGAGGTTATTATTACCAAAAACAATGTAAGAGTAGCAAGGCTTGTGCCTTATGTATCCGATATTGAGAAGTATTTTACTGTACGTGAAAACGCGGTAAATTATGATTATCACAGAAAAACAGTTTCATATGAAGAATTTATGGAGATATATGAAAATACCAGCACCAGGATGGAATTTATTAATGGTGAAATATTCATTATGGGTTCACCGAGTTTTTCTCATCAATCTATTTTAGGCGATTTACATGTCACTTTTAAAGAGTATTTTAGGGGAAAAAGATGTAAGCCAATTATTGCTCCTTTTGATGTGCATTTCAAAAAACAGGATATAAAAGATCCCGATGTTATGCAGCCTGATTTAGTTGTGTTGTGTGATCTGGAGAATAACATTAATGAAAAAGGCAGATATATGGGAACTCCCACATTAACATTGGAAATTCTATCTCCAAGCACCAGAAGCATAGATATGCTATATAAGCTTAATACTTTTATGACCTCAGGAGTGTCTGAATATTGGCTGGTTGATCCTGATAACCAAATGATTACAGTATATACTTTCACTGATTATCAAATTGATAAAATGAAAGTCTATAAGAAAGAGGAAACTGCCAAATCGGAAATATTTGAAGGGCTATCTGTGGATGTTAAGCTATTATTTGATGAAATGTTTTGATTAGAGGTGCATACCTGCACCTAAACTCAGCATGACTCAATGTCGTGCTGAGTTTGATTAAATGTGCCGCGCATCCTTGCATCCTAAACAAGCCATTTTCCGCAGCATTGGTAACCCTATGTTTATCCAGGCGATAACTTGGAATATTAACTGCAAAGTGTGCAGATTTCTATTGAATTTTTCTACTCATTGAAGCTCTGTATTCACCTGGGGTTATACCGCATTTATCCTTGAAAATATTACAAAAGTGAGCAGCAGATGAATACCCTACTTTTTCTGCAATAATGCTTATTGGAAAGCTCGTTGTTTCAAGATATCTTTTTGCAGCTTCAATACGCATTTCCAGTAGTTTTTGTCCGAATGTTGAATTGTATTTCTTTTTCAATATTCTGTTTAGCTGACTGGTACTTAAATTCAATAATTTACATAAATCATCTGATGTAACATTATCATTAAAATGTGTATCAAAAAACCCTTCAATCAGTGCGCTGCGCTTTTCATATGGCAGTTTCTGAGGTATTGAATAGTTGGTTTCCTTATCTAAAGTGATGTCTCTTACGATAAAGATAAATAGTTGTGTAAAAAGACACTGGATTCTTGCATAAAAGCCAACTTTTTTAGATGATAGTTCTTCCTGAATATCATGAATAAGGCTAATTATTTTCCCAGAGTTATTACTGCTGTCATGACTAAAAGATTGCAGGTTGTTAATATGATTAGTGGTATCATTTACTATATTCTGTGTACTGATAAAATAATCCAGCTGATTTAGTATATCTGCAATTCTCTTTGACTCTTCCTCTGGAAAAAAACTATCTGCAAGATGAGACTGGTATTTATATTCAAACTTAAAGCAGTGCTTATGTATGGGATTGTTATTATCCTGCAATTGTTTATGATAAACGCCGGAATTAACTATAAAGTAGCAGCCGGGATATACTTTATACTCACTATTATTTATATAGACAGTACCTTCACCTTCGGCAATGTAATGAAATTCATATAAGGAGTGTTTATGTTTGTGTACTACATTATCCATATCCGGGGTAAAAAACCTTTTATCCAGTATAATATCAAATACAAGTCCCCCTATTTTGGTCTTTAGGTTTAAACTATCCAGGTTTGCGAACATGGTTATACCGTCCTTATCTCTTATTTTTAGTAATAGCTGCTATATACTATTATATTATAATTATACACTATATTTAAGGGCACGATATCCTGGGGATATCACCTATGGGTGTAATTTTACCATAAAAAAGGTATATTGTAATAGTACCCTCCAGAAATGCGCTTTCCATTAGCAACATAACAAAGTAGTATTAAGTAATTGCGCTAAATCGTCATTTTCATATAAAAGAATGAATCATTATAGCATTTTAAGTACGCAACAAATTAGATATAATTACGTTATATTTATAATTGTGTGTATTAAGCACATTCACAAAACAACTTAAAAAGCTCGTAAAAAGATAAAATTATATGAACTTCTTTGAAAGGGGAGTCTAATGATGTCAAATAAAGTGAGAAACGGTTTTTATACTGCGTTGGGTACTCCGGTAGATTCATATGGAAATCTGGTTAAATCCAGTATGGAAAAACATATAATAGACCAGGTTGAATATAATGCTTCCGGGCTGCTGGTTATGGGAAGCATGGGACTTGAACCGTATATCAAGCAATCTGAGTATGCTGAAGTTGCAAAAATGTCAGCAGAAGCCGCAAAAGGTAAGTGCACTGTTTTCGTTGGAGCCATGGACAATTCCGTTGTCAGGGTAGAGGAAAGAATAAAAAGTCTTGAAGGGCTAAAGATAGATGGTGTTGTTTTAACAACTCCTTTCTATATGGGTACCAGCCAGGAAGAATTAAAATCTTATTTTACGAAGATAGCTGCAATCTCACCTTTTCCGGTATACTTATATGATCTTCCCGGCATCACAAAAACTAAAATAAATGCAGATACGGTAGAGTATCTTATGGATAATGATAATATAAAAGGTATAAAGACAGGAGATATCCTTACTGCAAGGGTTCTTATGCGCAGTGAGAAAAAGAAGGATGATTTCAGTGTGCTGTTCAGCGGCCTGGATATTTTCGATGTTGCTTATAAATATGGTATAAAAATGAATTTGGATGGAATGTTCAGCTGTACTCATCCTATTGCAGATAAAATGTATAGACTTATGGAACAAGGAGATTACTGCGGCGGTGCAGCGTGCCTTGATCAAATACTTACCCTCAGAAACCTGTTTATCAAAGTTGGTGTAATGAGAGGATTTAGTTATGCAATGAACTTGATGGGATATGAAGGGTCTTTTTGCCCTGATTATACTGTTGCAGGTAAAGAAGAAGAATTTGCCTGCATTAAGGAGTTTTTGAAGGAACATAAGCTTATCTGAGCTTTTAGCTTTTGAAGTATGGTTCCAAAATTATTTGGAGACTGTTCTCTATAAAAAGAAGGACTGTCCCCATAGCAAATAAATGGAAGGTGAATTAACATGGCTCCTATTAAAGAGTGGTTTGGACTCTATAACGTCATATATAACTGGTTTGAAAAGAATTATGGATATGAAGCACTGGAAGAGTATTGGATGTTTATAGCTGAAAACTGTTTTGAGGATGTAGTTGAAAAATTCAAAGATGAAGGGCTTGATGGTATAAGAGGTTATTATGAACATATTTTTAATTTGGATGAAGGCGAATGTAAAACATATCTCGAAAACGGAAAGCTTACAATTGAAGTTAACAAGTGCCCGGATTATGAGTTTATGAAGTCTTCTCCCAATCCTCATTTTGTTCCCATTAAAAGCTACTGCAAACACCATGAGGTTATGAATAATATTCTCGCAGATAAAAGCGGGCATACTTTCTGCATGTGTCAATGTGACAATAATGGTCATTGCAAATGGATGTTTACAAAGAAAGAGGTGTAAAATATGACAGTTCATGATTTTATTGCAACCTATAACGAGGCTTTTAAGTATATAGAAGCAAAATATGGTGTAGAGGCTGTTAAAGATTTATGGCAAACTATCTCTGAAGAATGGTGCACTCATTTAGATGAGCTTATAAAAAACAAAGGTATGGATGGAATGGTAGAGTATTGGGGCGGGGAAGACGGCACCTTGGGAAGAGAAAATGCGGAATATGAGATAAGTCTGAAGGATGGAGTCTTTTCAGGTATAATGCATGAATGCCCATCGGTAAAGGAGTTACATGAAAGAAATAGAAAGGTCTATAACGGCAAATTAACTTATTGTGACAATTGCCCCGTATTATATGCCCCTGTCGCAAAGAAATATGGAATAGAAATGACATTTGACATTGAGCATGAAGAGGATGGTGAATGCACAGGAAGGTGTAAATGGAGTGCGGCAGCTCACTCTTAAGCGACTCACTCCTTATAAGTATTTTTATACTCCAGTTTTAGCTGGTACCTGCATAGATTTTCCCAATCATGCTGAGGTATTTCGTTAAAATAAAACTTGAAGGCAGCTTCTTCCTTGCTTTCAAGTTTTTCTTTTTCAATTGGAAAGCTTTTCGAATAGATGCTGTCATTGTTTCTGTTGAAAAGTTTTATTTCCACACTTATATTTGAAGCAGGCTTTTTGCCAGTGTTAACCAGTTTACCTTCAAATGTGAGGTAATTGGTATCATTATCAATATAATACTTTACAAATACGACCTGTACCTTGGTTTTGGGGAATTTTATCTCTCCCTCCAAGAATATGGAGTTTTTTTGGTCTTCAATATCGTCGATTAAAAATTCCTTATCTTCCTTTTGACGACCGTCAATCAAATCCTTCACTAAAGGAACAAGTTTATCCCGGTCAAGAAGGGTAATACCTATTTCCGCTGCTTCATTAAAAGCTTCCGAATCAAAAAAGGTATTTGTAATTAACAATGCTTGCTCACAATGGTAATAGTTGGCTATATATCTAAGCCGTCTGATTGTCTTAAGTCCGATAATGCTGCCCGGTTCACCTTTTATAGCTAAAACAGCAATTTTTATATCTTTGCGATGAACTATTATATCAATATTATTTAAACTGTTAACAGGAACAAAAAGTGTCTCATATCCAAAATGCCCAATTACCTGTTTTACCAGGGCCTTAAATTTCAACTCGTCAAGAGAATCAATATCCAGAATTTTGGATGATTTATATGAGTCCCTGATTCTGCTCATGACAATAGAATCTATGTATTCAGTAAGTTGGTTTCTTCGCCTTATTTCTTTAGAGTCGGCAGTAAGGTCATATCTGGAGTACATATCGTCAATGACCCTTTGAATCTTATTATTATCGTATTTTTTGCGAAGGTAATTGATAACACACCTTTTGACAGCGTCAATATCATATTCTTCCTGCGCGGCAACTTCCTGTTCAGCGTATAATTCAAGTAACTTATCACGTAACGACGAAGGTCTCATAGTATTCGGCAACTCCTACTATATAAATTTTGTCTTTAAAAATTCAATAAAATTAATTTTCCTGTTGGACAGTATCTCGTTATTATTGTTAAACACTGCCAGATACCCACTTATCAGGTTCTTTGCATATAAAACATTTATTTCATTTGCTCTGCCCAGATAGAATTTTCTACACTTTGCAATATCAGGTACAAGTTCAAGGATGCTCTGAATCTTTTCATCGCTTCTATCAACATAGGCCAGGCCTTCACATGCCTTGCACAGGCCTTTGCTGTCAACACAATCAGGACAATATGTTCCTCCGCAGAGCTTGCATTTAACACTTTGCGTGCAACTACAGTAGTCACGGCCGCAGGATTTACAGTGATTAATATGTTCTTCACAGTAAACTTTTTCACAATTACTGCAAATTTTTATGTGTTCAGGACAGAGGCCAATACCGCAAAGAGCACATTTTTTCAATTCATCAAGAGCAAAAACGCCTTCACATTTTCCGCATTTTCCTGAATGTCTGGTGCAGATGGTTTTTCCGCTGAATGCAGACTTTAGTGCATGTTCTTCACATAGCTTATCATTGCAGATGAAACAATTATATATATGTTCGTCACAATAAGCAGTATTACATACGGTGCATTTATGCATATGATCCGAGCATACATAGGCACCGCAGCTGCTGCAGGTGCCGGCATGATTAGCGCAGACGCTGCTCCCACAAATATTGCATATTTCATAACAGTCTATGCAGAAGGTATTCCCACAGGTCACACAGCGATAACTATGAGCTGGACATACTACAGCTCCACATGAAGCACACTGTGACATGCAACTAGTACATACAATCTCGCCGCAGGTTGAGCAAATGTAGCTTTCATCATCACATACATTACATATAGGTTTGCCGCAGGCAATACACATATCAATACAGTTTTTGCATGCAGCATGTCCGTTGCTGCAAATAGCACCTGAATCAATTTCAGCGTTACATTCCGCACATCGTATATCCACTCTGTTTAGAAATATTTCTGTAGGTATACTAACTTCATGGCTGTTATCATGAAGTTTAAATATAAGGTTTCTTAAATCCTTTACTGTATGCAATAATATTACATTCTTAAGATGATAATCACAGTTAATAGCATAACCTCGTATCTCCCTTTCACATAGTTTAAGTCCCTCATCCTGAAACTTTTCAAGTTGCTCAAGAGTACTTCTCGTGTAATTTTCAATATACTCTTCTTCATATTTGTCAACAATTGCACGGATTTTATCCTTAAGGGTATCTTCAATTTCCTTCTTAAATACTTCCAGTTGGTTTTTTACCGCTTCGAAGGCCTCCTGCCTCGCGATATTCATAAATTGCTGGTAATCCTTTTCACTTATTGAAATGTATTTGGAGGACTGCATCATTTCAATACCTGCAAGCCCATTAAAACAAATATCACCTATAGTTTTACCTGTATTCATATCAATTAGAACAGAAACAAATTTTTCCACTTTCTGGCTTAAGCTATAGTCATTGGAAAGCTCTACTAAAAATATAAAACATAAAACATCCAGAGGAATTGATTCTTTAACATCCCCAAGTTTTATAAACTCAGCATTAAGCAATCTGGTATTACATGATTTATAGTAAGGACAAAAATCACAGCATTTATCCTTATTATCACAAATAGTAAAAAAAGGACATAAATCACAACAGTTCTTATGAGCAAGAGTAGATTTTACAGATTCTTCAGTGTAAATCGCATCAACTTCTGAAAAACCGGCTTTTAAGGAACATTCTTTTATCATATTGTTTAAAGAGGAACTTCCCCTGGCAAGAAGCTTTATATCCTTATTCTCAGCGGCAACTCTGGCAACATAAGTATATGTTTCCTTTAAACCATCCGGAAACTTAACTATAAAAAAGTTTTCCTGCTTTTCTGAAATATATGCACCTATTGTATTGAAGTAGCTTTCAACAAATTTGTGAAGCTCCGAGCTATAAACCGAACCCATAATTCCTCCGTACTAATCCAGAATACCTCTGGAAAATTCCTCTCTTAGCATACTCTGTTCCTTTACATATTCCATACTTTCTCTAAGTTCATCAAGTTCCTTTTCAATATCCCTCTTTTTAGATGAACGCATAATTATATCCATTATAGTTTCCTCAATGCTGAAGTCGTCATCCCTTATTTCTGATAATATTGACTCAATTCCCCCAATAGTCATTTTAAAAAGGTCGATTTTTTCATATAGAACTTTCAGAACATAATCATCTATTGTATCTTTCATAACCAGGTTAAAGATATTAACATCTTTGTTTTGACCTCTTCTGTGTATTCTTCCAATTCTCTGCTCTATTTTCATAGGGTTCCAATGAAGGTCATAGTTTACAACAATAGTGGCATTCTGCAGGTTTAAACCTTCCGCTGCAGTATCGGTTGCTACAATATACTGGACCTTGCCTCGCCTGAATTCATCAATCAAAGCCTGTCTTTCATATCCCGACAATCTGCCCTCATAAACTCTTGCAGTCATATAGTTTTCATTTAAACTGTCACAAAGCATATATGCTGTTTCAAGTCTTAATGTAAATATGATTCCCTGTTCACCGGGAATACTATTAAGAGTTTCAAGGAGCTTCTGCACTTTGGAATAAATACCTATTTCCGATGCAAGGCTTATTATGGGATCAATCATAGGAATCTCATGGGGATATTTGTCCCTCCTGTTTTCAAGCGTTTTAATCAAAGCTCTTGGGCTGCTGGACAGAGATTGTTGCATAGAAATAAGCTCCTTCATTAGGAGGTAATTAACCTTGCTCTTATTTTGAGTTTTGGGTGGGGAGGTCAGAACACTGCGCACTCCCTGCAGTCCCTGTAGTCCCTGTAGACCCTGTATAACATAGCTGCCCTGAACTGACCGGCCGCTCTGAACCGTCCGGCTGCTTTGAACTACCTTGCTTCTATCAAGTAACCTGCTCCCTTCAAGACCTAGAAAGCTATTCCGGGTTTCATTATTACCACTATTTGTAAGCTTACTTAAATTATTTTCATAAATACTTTGCATAAACCTGATAACCATATCATATAACAGGGCTTCCTCCCGAGAACCATTTATTCTGAAAGAATAAACATATCTTTCAGTAAAGGGTATGCCACTGTCTTTTCTCAATGTCCTTACCATTACTTTTGAAACTATTTTCTTTAAATCATCTTTCATTTCTATACGGCATACTCTTCCATTCCGGTCTGCAAAGTATTTATTCTTGAAACTTTTCTCAGTACCCAGAATTCCGGGGTATAGTAAATCTACAAGGCTATAAATATCAGTAAGTTTATTGCATAAAGGTGTAGCAGTGCAAAGCAGCATATATCTCCGGTCAATAGAGCCTACTGCCTGCCTTCTTTTAGAACTGGCATTTATAAGCAGATGGGCTTCATCCACTACAATCATATCCCATTGCCTGTTTGTGAACTTATCAACATTTCTTGATAATTTATTAAATGATGTTATAATCCTGTTACTGCTATAATCAAAATTATCATCCTCAGTAGTCAGAAACTCTTCGCCGAATTTTTCGTTTAGTTCATCCTTCCACTGGAGAACAAGCGCTTTAGGGGTTATTATAAGTATTGAATGAACATTATCTCTTACGATATGCTCTTTCAAAATGAGGCCTACCTCAATAGTTTTACCAAGACC
Source organism: Clostridiales bacterium (assembly GCA_035362115.1). GTDB lineage: Bacteria > Bacillota > Clostridia > Acetivibrionales > DUMC01 > DUMC01. Next base: position 8,842 of record DAOSDD010000177.1, read on the forward strand.
TACTTCGTCAGCAAGCATGGCAACACTTGATTTTTCCTTAAGAATATTTAGTGCTACTTTTAGCTGATAAGGATAAGGCTCAAATCTCCCATCAAGAAGATCAAGAGTAGATAGACTGTCAATTTTACCCGTCTTCATAAGATCGGCAGCCATTAAGCCAAGCTTTAGCCAGTCAGCGGAACGATTGCAATCTCCATCTTTAATCCTGACAGCAATTTTGTTGTCATCAGAGTATGAGTTGTGAACCGGTACTAGATCTATAAGAAGACCTGCATCATTACTCCTCTGCTTTATTTTTATTAAATTTTGATTAGTAAACCTTGGTACAACCTCCTGCATAAAATACCCGCCCCAAATAAAAATTCTGTATGCTTTTGTCGAAATAATTTTGTATTCTATATATTTCTATATATTTATATTTTAACATTTGAAATCATTTAATTAATTAGTATATTAGACTGATTTAAAATAAGTTTTTGTACATATTATACAAAAACTGTGTATTTTTAAGGTTTTATGCTGTGGACAGGTATATATCCTGTGCTAATTTTGGTGTATAATACAGTAAGAAAAATGCGCTCGAAAAATGCTGATATTAAGTTATTTGACGAAAGGAGTAAAATAAAAAAATGAAACTGTTATTGCATATATGCTGTGCACCTTGTTCGGTATATCCAACAGGTCTTTTTAAAGAGGAGGATATAAATTTTGAGGGTTTATATTTTAACCCTAATATACATCCCATTGAAGAATTTAATAGGAGAAAAGAAAC
>DAOSDD010000178.1:0-9600 GCA_035362115.1 Clostridiales bacterium
CTTTTTTAGGTACAGATATATTTTTTCATTCTTTTTCATCTGAGAATACCCCCATATCTTATAAAACACGTTACTTAATATATTAACCTTATCTTGTAAAAAAGTAAAGAGTTTCATAAAAGGCAGGGTGCATTTACTATATTTGAAGATACACTTACGAGGTTGGAAGTGAGATGTGAGATGTGGGAATAAGAGCAGACAAAAGCATAAGTTTCATAAGCCCGGCCTGTAACTTCTAATCTCTATTCTCTAACCCCATATTATCCAATCTCCATCTCCTGCCTTCTACCTCTTATCTCTAACCTCTCATCTCTAACCTCTCATCTCTAACCTATAACTTCTTGCCTATCATCTCTTACCTCTTTGCCTCTAATAATGAAATACCTGTCATTTCAGCAGGTTTTTCAATACCCATTATGTCAAGTAAGGTAGGACTTAAATCAGCAAGTCTTCCTTCCTTTAATTTGACATCACCAAGTCCTGCGCATATTAAAGGTACACTATTTATTGTATGTGCTGTAAAAGGCCCTCCTGTATCATAGTCAACCATTTGCTCAGCATTTCCATGGTCAGCTGTGATTAACGCGACTCCGCCTTGTTCAATAATAGCAGGTATAATTCTCCCCAGACATGCATCAACAGCTTCTATGGCGGCTCTTGCAGCTGTAAAAATACCTGTATGCCCTACCATATCTGCATTTGCAAAATTTAAAATAATCACATCATATTGTTTTGATGCTATCCTTTTTACCACTTCATCGGTAACCTCATAGGCACTCATTTCAGGCTTCAAGTCATATGTTGGAACTTTGGGCGATGGTATAAGGGCTCTGTCCTCCCCATCATATACTTTTTCTACCCCGCCATTAAAGAAAAATGTTACATGAGCATATTTTTCAGTTTCAGCAATCCTTAGCTGTCTATATCCCAGCCCGCTTATATACTCTCCAAAAGTATTTTTAAGACTTTCAGGTTTAAAGGCAACTTCCACATTTTCCATTGTTTTGTCATATTGTGTCATACAAACAAAATGTACGGGAAAATAACCATTTGCCCTCTGAAACCCTGAAAAATCCTTATCGATAAATGCTCTGGTAATTTCCCTAGCCCTATCAGGTCTAAAATTGAAGAATATTATTGAGTCATTATCACCTATTGTAGCAACAGGTTTATTGTTTTCATAAACTACTGTAGGTTTTACAAATTCGTCAAATTCATTTTTTGAATAAGAATCTAAAACTGCCTGCCTGGCACTTTGAGCAATTAAACCTTCACCAAGTACCATGGCATTGTAAGCAAGATTTACTCTTTCCCATCTGTTATCTCTGTCCATAGCATAGTATCTTCCCATAACAGAGGCAATTTTTCCGGCCCCTATTTCATCAATTTTTTTCTCAAGTTCCTCAACATATCCAAGGGCACTGTCAGGAGGTACATCTCTACCATCAAAAAAGCAGTGAACAAATACATCCTTCAGGTTATGCTTTTTAGCAAGTTCCAAAAGTGCGTATAGATGTGTATTATGGCTATGCACACCACCATCGGAAAGTAAACCGAATAAGTGCAGTTTTGAATTATTTGTTTTACAATTCTCTATAGAATCAAGAAATTCCTTTTTCATAAAAAAATCTTCATCTTCTACGGATTTTGTGATTCTCGTCAACTCCTGATATACTATTCTGCCAGCTCCAATATTTGTATGCCCTACTTCGGAATTGCCCATTTGTCCATTAGGCAATCCTACATCCATGCCACTGCATTTAATAGTTGTATTTGGATATTCTTTAAAGTATTTGTCCAGATTTGGTTTGCATGCAGCTTTTATTGCATTTCCTTCATCTTTCGGATTAACTCCAAATCCATCAAGTATAATTAGTGCAACCAGTCTATCTTTCATTAGTTTTTCCACTCCTTGTAGAATGATTTTTGCTATATGCTATATAAGGTACATAATTCAATTTCTAAAAACCCAATTGGCCAGTTTGTTTTTGATTATGCCTAATACAAAATTAGGGCAGGTAAAAGAGCCTGCCCTAATTAAGCCAGCATTCACAGGAAAGAATTATATTGTGCTTCCTGTTTTCTGTTTTATTTATCGTACTTAACTATTTTCTCAAAATCATCAAGCTTAAGACTTGCTCCTCCTACTAGGCCGCCATCAATATTAACCATGCTAAATAATTCTGAAGCATTGGCTGCATTTACGCTGCCGCCATATTGTACTCTTACAGCCTCAGAGGTTTCTTCTCCATAAAGCTCTTTTATTGTATCTCTTATTATTGCACATACTTCATCAGCTTGTTCATTAGTGGCTGTTTTCCCAGTCCCAATAGCCCATATTGGTTCGTAAGCCATAACAACATTTTTTACCTGATCACAAGTTAAACCCAATAAAGCAATTTTAACCTGGTATCTTACAAGATCTGCTGTAACACCCTGTTCTCTCTGAGTTAAGGATTCACCAACACAGATTATTGGTTTCAAGCCATATTTAAATGCAGCATGCACCTTCTTGTTAACTGTTTCATCAGTTTCAGCAAAATATTGTCTTCTCTCCGAGTGACCAATAATGACATATTCAACCCCTAAATCTTTAAGCATTGGTCCTGAAACCTCACCGGTAAATGCACCTTTTTCTTCCCAATGCATGTTTTGTGCTCCAACTTTTATATTTGAGCCTTCTGCTGCCTGTTTTACGCCCGGTATGCATACAAAAGGTACACATACTACTACTTCATCAGCACTGCCGGCCACCCTGTCTTTCAGATTAGCGACAAAATCAACAGCTTCTTTAGCAGTTTTATTCATTTTCCAGTTGCCTGCTATAACTTTTTTCCTTGGATTTTTATCACATAATACTGCTATACCGGGAAGCTCTTTTCCTTCAAGGAATTCAAGAGATGCGCCTCCGCCGGTTGATATATGGGTAATTTTATCTGCAAACCCGAGCTGCTCAACTGCTGCAGCTGAATCGCCCCCGCCCACTATTGAAATAGCTCCTGATTCAGCTACTGCTCTTGCAATTTCTTTTGTACCTGTAGCAAAATTAGGGAATTCAAATACACCCATAGGTCCATTCCATACTATGGTTTTTGCCTTTTTAATAACATCAGTAAACTTCTCTATTGTAAGAGAACCAATATCCATACCCATCCAACCATCCGGCATGTCATCTGAAGGCACATACTTATGTTCTGTATCATTTTTAAATTCTTTGCCTACTATACTGCCAATGGGAAGAACAAGTTCAACACCCTTATTTTCCGCCTTTTCCATAAGGCTTCTTGCAAGATCAAGCTTATCTTCTTCACATATTGAATTTCCGATTTTATATCCCTTTGCCTTAAGAAAGGTATATGCCATTCCGCCACCAATGATGAGAGCATCAACCTTATCAAGGAGGTTTTCAATAACACCAATTTTATCTGATACCTTGGCTCCTCCCAATATTGCAATAAAAGGACGGGCCGGATTTCCCAGCGCTTTACCCATTATTTCAATTTCCTTTTTAATTAAAAAACCGCACACTGCCGGCAAATAATCTGCTACACCTGCAGTTGACGCATGAGCTCTATGAGCTGTACCAAAAGCGTCATTAACATATATTTCTGCAAGATTGGCAAGGGCTTCTGCAAAATCAGGGTTGTTTTTTTCTTCCTCTTTGTGAAACCTTACGTTTTCAAGCAGCAGGACATCTCCAGGTTTAAGTGCTTCAGCTTTAGCTTTAGCATCCTCTCCAATTACATCCTTGGCCATTATTACTTCCTTGCCCAGAAGTTCACTAAGCCTAATTGCTGTGGGTTTCATGCTGTACTTATCTTCGAACCCCGACTTTGGCCTTCCGAGGTGAGAAACCAGTATAGTTTTCGCACCTTTATTAATTAAATATTTTATTGTAGGGAGTGCAGCAACTATCCTTTTATCATCAGTGATATTCCCGTTATCATCCTGGGGTACATTGAAGTCAACCCTTACCAGAACCTTTTTCCCGCTTACATCAATATCTTCTACCGTTTTTTTGTTTATCATGCTCATATAAACACACTCCTATATAAAGATTAATAATATTAATTTGCTCTTAATATATGTAAATAATTACACCATTCATCCAACATTCAACATTTTACATCTTTTTCCCTCAAATTTCAATACTTAAACAAAAAGAGGTATAATAAAAGGCCCGGGGTTTAATTTTCCGGACCTTTCATATGTTTAATCAATTTTTATTTTGCATCAACAGTTGCCATATGAACAATAAGGTCTACTACCTTGTTTGAATAACCCCATTCATTGTCATACCATGATACAAGCTTTACAAAATTGCTGTTAAGCGGTATACCTGCTTTTGCATCAAATATTGATGTACGTGGGTCATGAATAAAGTCTGAAGATACAACATCATCTTCAGTGTATCCAAGGATTCCCTTTAATTCATTTTCAGAAGCCTTTTTAACAGCAGCTTTAATCTCATCATATGTTGCAGATTTTTCAAGACGGCAGGTTAAGTCAACTACAGAAACATCCAATGTAGGAACTCTGAAAGACATACCTGTTAATTTTCCATTCAATTCCGGAATTACTTTTCCTACTGCTTTTGCTGCACCTGTAGATGAAGGGATAATGTTTCCGGAAGCTGCACGTCCGCCTCTCCAGTCTTTCTTTGAAGGACCGTCAACTGTTTTTTGTGTTGCTGTTGTGGAATGTACTGTTGTCATCAAGCCTTCAACAATACCAAAATTATCATGAATAACTTTGGCAAGAGGTGCGAGACAGTTTGTTGTGCATGATGCGTTGGATACTACGTTCATATCTTTGGTATACTTATCATGATTTACGCCCATAACAAACATAGGAGCATCAGATGACGGAGCACTTATAACAACTTTTTTAGCACCACCCTGGAAGTGTGCAGATGCTTTTTCAGTTGTTGTGAAAACGCCCGCAGATTCAACTATGTACTCTGCGCCGCATGCACTCCATGGTATTTCGGATGGATTCATAAAATTATAAACAGTAATCTTATTACCATTTACAATCAAATTTCCATCTTCTACTTCAATAGTTCCTGGAAATTGACCGTGGACGGTATCATACCTAAGCATATATACCATATAATCCAGATCAATAAAAGGATCATTAATACCCTTAATTTCAACTTTTGGATTATCAATAGCAGCTCTGAATACGAGACGCCCAATACGACCAAATCCATTAATACCTATTTTTACTGACATTTAAACTACCTCCTAAAACAATTTATTATATTATTAAATTTAGAATTAGCATCTGAAACCCTGCAATTTTACTATCAAAGATTGCTACCAATCCATTACGATAGTTTTAGGTTAGTTTCAAAACTTATTCAGCAACAAAAAATCATGCAGGATTTACCTGCATCAAAAAATATTCTATAGTATTTGAAATATTTTTTCAATAGTAATACTCAAAAATAATTAATTTTTTAACAATATATTGCCCCAATACCGTAAATTTATGCGTTTCCAGCAAAATCGGTTATATTTTTCGAATCAGTTATATTTTGCTGAATCCCTTCTGTACTTTTTTTAACTGTTCCCTGATTTTTATATGTTGAGGGCATTTTTTCTCGCATTGTCCACATTCAATGCAATCTGCGGGCGAACTACCATAGTTCTCCTCTTTCCCTACCTGTTCATACTCTTTAAAAGCATAATCCTTGAGGCCATAAACCTGATAATAGTTCATTATGTTAAACACTCTTGGTATATTTATACCCTTAGGACAAGGCAGACAATATTCACAGCCTGTACAATACAGATCGGCCAACTTTCTGTTCTCTTCAAAAGTCCTGTTAATTCTGTCCCAGTCTTCATTGTTCAAAGGTTCTTCAATAGAGGCAACTTTAACATTTTCCTCAACCATTTCAATAGTGCTCATACCTGATAAGGCGCAGTTCACGTTGGAATTTGCCAAAACGAACCTTAAAGCTACTTCAGGTGTGCTCTTTGCTTTACCCCCCACTGAACGGGCAATTATCTCTGAAGGACTTGCAAGTCTTCCTCCCCCTACCGGTCCCATTACTACTGTTCCCAGTCCTTTACTTTTAGCATAAGCAATGGCTTCTTCGTTTGATCTGTCGAGCAGGTTATACTGGCACAAAACCGATTCAAAAATACCTGTATCAACCAGCTGCATTAATACTTCAGGTTTATCATGGAAAGAAAAAGATATATGTTTTATAAGGCCTTCGTCTTTAGCTTGTTGTGCTTCTTCAACAAGATTATGCTTAAGCACGGTGTTTTCCCAACTATCCTTGCTTAAGCTGTGGAAATGGTAAAAATCAATATAATCTACATCCAATTTCTTGAGCTGTTCTTCCAAGAGTCTTCTATAATCCCCATGCTGTTTTGCTCTCCATGTGGGCATTTTAGTTGATAAGTAAACTCTGTCCCTGTAGCCTTTTAAAGCTTTTCCTACAACATTTTCGCTTCTCCCTCCACAGTAACCGTATGCTGTATCAATATAGTTAACTCCCAATTCAAATGCCCTGTGTATAATCTTTATGGAATTTTCTTCATCTACGACTCTCTGACCATCTTTTTCAATCTCTGGGAGACGCATTGACCCAAATCCCAGAGCTGAAATCATTACACCCGTATTTCCAAATTTCCTATATTGCATTACAGAACCTCCATGAGTTATATTATTATTTAATGAAGCTGGAAACCAAAAGTTGAAGCTATCAAAGACCCAATCTTACATCTCCAACCTCTAATCCCCAACCTATTACCTATTACCTATGACCTCTAGCATCTCACATCTCGCATCTAACCTCTAACCTCTAACCTCTAACCTCCAAACGACACCCCTATGCTTTTTGCTATTCTTACCAACTCTCCATCAGGTGGTACAGTTTTAGTGGCACCAACTGCCTCTTCCAGCGAAACTTCAGTTATATTGCTGCCCTTAAGACTAACCATGGTACCGAATTTACCGGCATTGGCCATTTCAACCGCGGCAACGCCATATCTGGTTGAAAGTATTCTGTCGTAAGGAATAGGTCTTCCTCCTCTTTGAAGATGTCCCAGAATAGTAACCCTTGTTTCTACACCTGTTAATGTTTCAATTTCTTCAGCTATTTTATTGCCTATCCCCCCTAGTCTTATTGGATCAGGACTGTCTTTTAAAACCTTGCTGACAACAATATCTCCATCAGCAGACTTTGCACCTTCAGCGACAACAATAATACTGAAATGTTTGCCCGCCTTTTTCCTTTCAAGGACTTTATCGGCAACCTTGTTTATATTGTAAGGTATTTCTGGAATTAATATGACATCAGCTCCACCTGCAATCCCGGACTCAATTGCTATCCATCCGGCATAACGCCCCATAACCTCCAATATCATAACCCTGTGATGGGATTCTGCTGTAGAATGCAGTTTGTCTATAGCCTCAGTTGCAGTTTCAACAGCCGTCATAAAGCCGAAGGTATAATCTGTACCTGAAAGGTCATTATCTATTGTTTTAGGTACGCCTATAACTTTCAAACCTTTTCTGGAAAAATCTCTTGCACTGGTAAGTGTCCCATCTCCGCCGATCATTATCATGCAATCTATTCCAAGCGAATTGATGTTGTTAATTACCTGTTCAGACATATCTTTGTATTCTACCTTGCCATTTACCTCAACTCTAAACTTAAAAGGATTATCTCTGTTTGATGTTCCAAGTATTGTGCCGCCTTTATCAAGTATTCCTGAGGCATCTCCCGGGCCAAAAATCATATAGTCATTAAGTACCAAACCCCTGTAACCATCTTTAAATCCAATTACTTCCCAGCCATATTTAAACATTGCAGTTTTAGCCACAGCTCTTAATACTGCATTCAGACCTGGGCAATCACCACCGCCTGTAAGTACTCCAATACGTTTTGTCATTGAATCCCCTCCATTATTATTTTAATGTTACAAAAAACTATCTGTTTTTAGCATTCCAAGTGCATCTTTCCAAATTCTTTCAATCCATTAAACCTATTTTGCCTTAAAGCCTCGTAAAGGACTATTGCTACGGAATTTGCCAAGTTCAAAGACCTTATTGTTTCCCTCATGGGTATCCTTACACACCAATCCTTATTAGCCTTAAGCAGGTCTTCAGGCAAACCAGCCGTTTCCTTGCCAAAAACAATGAAACAGTCTTCAGGATAAATAAAATCTGTATATACTGCAGCAGCTTTGGTTGTAGAATAGTAAAAACTATTTGAAGGATATTTTCTCCTTAATTCCTCGAAGGAATCATAATAGAGTATTTCTAATTTGTTCCAATAGTCCAGACCGGCTCTCTTCAGGTACTTGTCTTCCAGGGAAAATCCCAGAGGTCTTACAAGATGGAGGGCAGTACCGGTAGCTGCACATGTTCTTGCAATATTTCCCGTGTTTTGCGGTATCTCAGGTTCAACAAGCACTATGTTCAAACTAATATCCTTCCTTCCAATTAGTTAAGTGATTACAGCATCAATGTGTTCATTCAGTTTAATAGGTGCACCTGTAATCCATCTATGCATTTAGTTTAATAGATGCACTTATGTTTCATGTATGCATTTAGTTAATAGATGCACTTATGTTCAATTTCTACTATCTATATTAACATTATTTTATCATAACAAACAAGTTGAATGAAGTATTTTTTGCATAAACCTTACTACATGGTTTCTTTCACCACATTAATTTAATAAAACTTCATAACAATGATATAGCATTGTTATATCATTGTTATAATACCACTCTTAGCTTTTATTTCTCTATACTCTTCATTGAATCTCTTTTTTATATTGCCTCCAAAACGAACTCCATATGCTGTGGCTGGTATCTCTTATGACTGGTCTATGGTTTACTACGAGGAATGGTGTGAACTGTGGCTGAAAATCAAAGTATTCACCATAGAGGACAAATAAGGCTTGCTCTGAGGTATCTCCGCCTTGCGGTTTCGTTCTCTATACAGCTTGCTTCTGTAAGCATATCCCTTGCTGTTTTTATGGCAAACTGCATAAGTTCACCTGTTTCTTTACTCCAGTAACAGCCGTCATATACCAACCAGTGTTCGAAAGCCGGACAATATCATATGATTGAACCAAACCTGTCACGAAGCCTTTCTGCATTACCGCTGTCTGTTCTGTGGTGATACTTCTTCTGTGGAGGATTTGGCCGGTACCGGCTTACACTGTGTGCAATAATTTTAATTTCTGACTCATCAAGCACCAGCCAGCCGGATTTCTCGCCAGTAGGAATGCCTATATTTGCATTGGGTGTTTTTGTCCACCATCTAATTATCTGCCGGGCTCTATAGGTGAGTCATTCGCTCCCTTTGTGGCTCTGTGCCAGATTTATTCACTTTTTACCCCGCCTTTTTCTCCAGTTTGTCAAGTATAGACATAAAGAAAACCCGGCTTGTCTTTTTATTGAGTAGTCGGGTATTCCACTATTTATGCTTAATACTTATCGAGAAACTCCTTTGGTGTTAATATTTCAGGGCGGTCAATATCAACTACAGCAAAATCCTTGTCTCCTGTTATGAGCACGTCAACATCTTCCAATATTGCCGTTGCAAGAATAGGATAATCATATACAT
>DAOSDD010000179.1:0-9515 GCA_035362115.1 Clostridiales bacterium
TTAGAATCAACAGGTCAAATATCAGAACTGTACCTATACAACAGCATACACTGCATATTCTATATCTGCTTATAGATTTAAAAACCAATAGCGATATGAATCCGGGAACAATTAAAAGCAGGAAAAAAATGAAGGAACTCAGCATATTGATCACTCTTTCTATTTTATTTGAAATATTATTCTATTAACATAATATGTTTGAGAAAAAATTATGTGAAAGATTTGATGTAAAATAGAGTGCTGCGACAGAAGGAATACCTTCCGCATAATTACTTTATAATTGCATAATATAATATGCACCCCTGTTACAGAAAAATTCTTGTAGATTATTAGTATTTGTGTTAGTATAAAATTAATAAACGATTAGCATATATATACCTTTATACTTATACTACTATGCCAATTTGGAAAGTGATGTCTTCCGGGAGGAATTTTGATAGCAATGGGAAGATATAGCTTCCCATTGGCAACATAACAAAGCATTACATATATAATTTTAGAAAGCAGGGGCGTTATGAGCAAAAGCAAGACAGATATAGGAAATCTCTACTCTGTAAGAAAAATTAAAGACCTTAAAGACATGCTGGAACAAAGTGCCAATTTATTCGCCGCAAAAAATGCGTTCCTTGTTAAGAATGAAGATGGTAATTACAAAGGTATTACTTACTCTCAGGTTAAAAAAGATGTTGATGCCCTTGGAACAGCGTTATTGAGTTTGGGACTAAAAGACAAATTCATTGCCGTTCTCGGAGAAAACCGTTATGAGTGGTGTATAACCTACCTTTCTACTGTTAATGGTACCGGAGTTATAGTACCAATTGATAAGGAGCTTCCAATAGAGGATATAGAATATGTTCTATTTAAGAGCAATGCATCAGCTATTGTATTTTCCGGCAAATACACAGAAAGTATAAAAAAGTTGTCGCAAAACAATTCAGCTATAAAATATTATATTAATATGGATAGCGATAATGATGATGAGTTTTCCCTATCTTTTAAACAATTAGTTGAAAAAGGCAAAAAATTAATTAGCAGCGGAAGTAGAGATTTTGTGAATGCTACAATAGATAATACAAAAATGAGTGTATTACTCTTTACATCAGGTACTACCGGGTTTGCAAAAGGTGTTATACTATCGCACAAAAATATATGTTCAAATATAATGTCTATTTGCTCCACGGTCTATGTTGATAGTACGGACTCCTCACTCTCTATCTTACCTTTGCATCATACATATGAGTGTACCATCGGCTTTTTATGTATAATATATAGCGGAGGGTCAATAGCTTTTAACGAGGGATTAAGACATATAGGACGCAACTTAAAGGAAGTAAGACCTACTTTGATGATTTCTGTTCCTCTGCTTCTTGAAAATGTGTATAAAAAAATATGGGATCAGGCTGGCAAAAAATTCGGCGGCAAGGTTTCTCTTCGCATAGCAATTTGGCTGGGAGCATTTTTAAAGAGCTTTCTTAAAATTGATATACGACGCAAACTATTTAAGGCTATTCATGAGAATCTAGGCGGCAGGCTGAGATTGATTATAACAGGGGCTGCAGCTATTGACCCCCGGGTTTCAAAAGGTTTCAGGAATATGGGAATACGGGTTCTGCAAGGCTATGGCCTGACAGAGTGTTCACCCCTGGCAACAGGAAACAGGGACGCAGCTTTTAAGGACAATTCAGCAGGATTGCCAATACCAGGAGTTCAGGTGCGTATTGATAATCCTGATGAAAAGGGAATTGGAGAAATTGTAGTTAAAGGTGATAATGTTACGGTTGGTTACTTTGAAAATGAGAAAGCTACAAAAAACAGTATGAAAGATGGCTGGTTTTATACAGGTGACTTGGGAAGAATGGATAAGTCAGGCTATTTATATATTACAGGAAGAATTAAAAATATTATTGTAACTAAAAATGGAAAAAATATTTATCCTGAAGAACTGGAAGCAAGTATCAACAGAAATCCTTTTGTACAGGAGTCTCTTGTGTGGGGCAAGCTTGATGAATCCTCAGGGGATACCCATGTTTGTGCGCAAATTCTCCCAAATCTTGAGGCAATAAAGGAAAAACTAAAACTCATTAATATAACAAAAGAAGATATTTCAAAAGTTTTGGGTGATGTAATTAAAAGTGTAAATAAAAATTTGCCATTATACAAGCATATTAAGAATTTCTCAATAAGGGATAATGAATTTATTAAAACTACGACAAAAAAGATAAAAAGACATCTGGAACAAAAACCAAATGAGAACAGTTAAAATTACAAAAACAATAGAATTAAGTGAGTAGTTTGGATGGGCAGCACGGAAAAACAAAGCATGCTGCCCTATCCTAATAATGCTGTAAATGACAGATATTAGGATGTCAAAAAAATTTATTATTGGAGTAATTTGTGAATATCGAAAAAGTAAGATTGATTTATTTTTCACCAACAGGTAGCACTGAAAAAATTCTCAATTATATATTAAAAGGTCTGGGTCTGGACATTTTTAACATAAACACTACAAATTTGACAGTGCCGGTCAACCGTAAAGAATGTATGATTAATGATAAAGTACAGATAGATATAGTTGATGGATAAATAATTATTGCACATGTTCAAAATCCTCGAAAGGACTGGGCGCAGAAATTTAAAGATATGCATAAAAACAGAGATGATGAACTACCCATCAAGAGTACAAATTGAATTCGGTGGAAGGGTTGGCTGGATTATGTTAGATCAGATATGGTGTATAGATAAATCAAGGTTAATGAAAAAAGCCGGAAACGTTTCAGAAGAGGATATTTTTCAAGTAAAAGGCATCATTAAAGAAATGCTTGTTGATTAATTGAGGCTTTGCTAATATAAAGTTTGAAGAATACAAAATGTAATTTGTATAGGAAATATGAAAACAAAAAGAAAGGAGATGCCACGAAGTCTGTAAAAAATATAGATAAGCAAACATTTGAGGTCCAGGTATACATTTGTCTATATTTTCAGTGGCAGGACAATGTTAATTAATTTAAATAATGCAAGATTTGAAATTACTGCTGTGAAACCATACCAGTATCCTTCGGATAATGTTCCTGAAATAGCTTTCGTTGGAAGATCCAATGTTGGGAAGTCATCCATTATCAATACATTATTGAATAGAAAAAACCTGGCAAGGGTAGGTGCAACACCGGGGAAAACAAGAGAGATAAACTTCTATAATATTGATGATAAACTTCATTTTGTTGACCTCCCGGGTTATGGGTATGCAAGTGTATCAAAGATAAAGAAGTCAACATGGAGTAACATGATAGAAACTTATTTGAATTCACGCAAGAAGCTTGAGTTAATCATAATGATGGTTGATATACGGCACACTCCTTCAGAGAATGACAGAATTATGTATGAATGGTTAAAAAGCCGTGAGATACAACATATAATTGTTGCTACTAAAGCTGATAAGATTTCCCGAGGGGAAACAGGCAGAAGGATAAATGATATACAGGCAACTCTTGGAAGCGGCGAAAATGTACCGGTAATTGCATTTTCAGCCAGTACCAGGCAGGGAAAAGATGAAATATGGAAACAGATTTACAGGATATTGGATCTTACATGCTAAGCTGATCTGAACTGCGCGTAAATTAAACATGGAACAGAGAATGGAAAATAGTCGGCATAAAATATAGGTCAGAAAACTGAAAACAGAAAACAGAGAACAGAAAATGGAAGATAGAAGGTGGGATACCTTTTTCTGTTCTCCACTTATCCCCAACTTTTGTTATCCAGGGAGTATGTACTCTGATCTTAATTATTTATATTTCTCTACTATATTTTTCATTTTATCATACTTGGCTTCCATATCTGACACTAATTTAAACTGCACTCGAGCCCTATCCAGGTTATGACCATCTCTGTGAATCTTGAAGTAAATATCACCATTCAGATAATCCATAAGAAACCTCATTCCAAGTTCAAAGGTTATAAGCTTGGCGGAAAAAGGCAGATATTCAAGCTCAGTTGGCGTAAGAAAGCCTCCGGCCATTTCCAGGTAACCACGGGTAAACTGTTCAAATAGACCAATATCCATCCATACTTTTGCTAAATCCGGTTCGTCTTCGTCAGCAGTATTTGCCCCTGAACGGATAGAGTCTCCAAAGTCATATAATGATGTACCGGGCATAACCGTATCCAAATCAATAACACAGATACCTTCGCCAGTATTAGTATCAATCAAAACATTGTTAAATTTTGTATCATTATGGGTTACACGTAAAGGTAGCTTATTTTCATCCAGAAGATTAACGATAATTGAAGTTTCCTCAGCTCTTTTCATCACAAAATCAATTTCAGAACTGACATTTATTGCACGATTGTTAATATCCTTATCAATAGTTTCAATCAAGGCTTTCAGTCTCTTCGGTGTATTATGAAAATCAGGTATGGTTTCATATAAATCATCAACTGGAAAATCGCTAAGTAGCATCTGAAATCTGCCAAAAGCTTTTCCGGCGTTATAAAAATGGTTTGAATTTTCAACTACCTGGTATGTTATTGCGTCTTCTATATATGAATAGACACGCCAGTAGGAGCCATCTTCACTTACATGCAAAAATTTACCTGACGATACAGGAATAAAGCTTAGGGTTTCCCTATTTGGATTGCCGCTGCTGGATTCAATTTTTTTGCGTAAGTATGCAGTAACCTTAATTATATTATCCATAAGTTTATCAGGCTCTTTGAAAACATAATGATTTATTCTTTGAAGAACATAACGTTGCCTGGTATTGTTATTCTGCTTAAAACAGACAACATATGTATCATTAATATGGCCGCTGTTAACAGGTTGAGCTTCAGTAAACTCCCCCTTAATATTAAAACGCTTAAGAACATCCTCTAAACAGGGTTTCATAAAACATAACACTCCCATATCATCTAATATAAATATTTGACATAGTATACTTTAAGTATATTTTTATATTTCTAACTTGTGCATGACTACTTATTGTAAATACCATAGAAATAGATTAACTTCATTGCTTGATTTTGTCAACCTGTTTTTAATAGGCGTAGTAATATATCAAAATGTAAATGATGTAGTACAAATAATCGTCAATAATAAATTTTGAATATAAATATTTATTTTTGATGATGTTTGGAACATTGAAATTTAAGACATACATAATTATAATAATAATTAAATATAAACTTTTTATAAAGGTTAATAAACAATTATATCAGTGGCTTACAAATATAAAGTAGATTATTTAGAAGAAAACATGTGAAGGAGTATAGAGGAAATTATAAAAATTCTAAATTGCTTTATTCTGAAGTTTACACTATTTTCACGTACAATGAATGCCACTGCATGGGGATTTCTTACAGGTCATTAGTATATAAATACTTTTGACATTATTTCGTAATATGAGGGGTGTTATGTATGAAGTTTGAGTCGTTTGTCTCCGGAGATGAAAATTATAGACCAATAGCGTTTTGGTCTTTGAACCATAGACTTTCTAAAGAAGAACTATCCTGGCAGATTAAAGAGCTTGCTGAAAAGGGCTTTCAAGGTTTCTTTATGCATTCAAGAAGTGGATCGCTCACTCCTTATCTTTCAAAAATGTGGTTTGATGCTATTGACGAAATTATTATAGAAGCTAAAAAAAATGGGTTAAAAGCCTGGTTATATGATGAAGACCCATATCCAAGTGGTGCCGCAGGAGGAAAGGTCCTGGCCGATCACCCGGAATATAGAGCGAAAGTTTTGGAAATAAAGAAACAACATATTAATGGTCCTGCTAATATTTCATTAGAAATACCACTTAGTAAAGTAATTAAGGCTTCAGCTATTAAGACAGAAGATAATGTAATTGTAGAAAAGATTAATATACAGGATTACGTTGGGATATTAAGGAAGAATTGGAAAGAAAAAAGATACTACCATTCCTATTATCCTACTACTGAACATGAGGCATTACCACAGTACCGTTCAGATACTAGTAGCGCAATGCTTACACTGGAATGGGATGTTCCCTGTGGTGAGTGGGACATTGTTATATGGTATGTTTATGAACAGGGGAAGTACCAATTATATGATTCATACCCTGATCTTATGAATCCAAATGCTGTAAACTATTTCATTGAGACTACATATGAGCAATATAAAAAGAGATTTAGCCAGTATTTCGGGAATATAATTCCCGGGATATTCATGGATGAACCTAAATTTGTTGCTTTACCGTATGCATGGAATAATTTATTAAAAGATGAGTTTGAAAAGAGAAAAGGATATAGCTTTGATATTGCGCTATTATCATTAGCATTAGATTTTAATGATAGTTGCAGGAGTAGAAAGGATTATTGGGAGGTTGTCTCACAGCTATTTCATGAGGCTTTTGCAGGTAGTATAAGTAAATGGTGTGAAGAAAACGGGCTATTATTAACAGGGCATGCAAGTCCTGAAGAGGAGCCGGTTTGGCAATCAATAATGACTGGGAACTTGATGGATTTCCAAAAATATTTACATATCCCTGGGACTGATATAATTACTTACATGATAGGTGATAAAAGACATCCCATATTAAATTTAGGGCCCAAACTAGTAGCCTCTGTAGCACGCCAATGGAGAGATGGAAAAGCTCTGTGCGAATGTTTTGGTGTTACTGAGTGGAAACTTAAAATTGCAGACATGATTTGGATCAGTAACTGGTTATTTTCATTAGGTATAAATATAATAGTGCCTCATACTTTAAGCTATTCTATTGATGGCCTGAGAAAAAAAGATGCAGGTCCTTCTCAATTTTACCAGAACCCATATTGGGAATACTACAAAATATACTCTGACTATTTATCAAGGCTTGGATATATCCTTGGTGAAAGTGAACCAGTTGTAAAAACTGCTCTTATATTTTCTGTAAGAAACTATATGTCTTTGGAACGGATACATGATTTGGAAGCTCAAGAGCTAAGGGACAGGTTTGTATATTTGTTCAATAAGCTTTTACGCAATCATATACAATTTGATCTTGTAAGTGACACAGATTTCGAAAAATGTACTGTTGAAGGGGACAGTATAGTAATAGGGAAATGCAGTTATAAGCATATAATTATATCAGAAATGATTTGCCCAACCAGGGAGTTTGTAGATAAAGTTAAAGAATATTGTGAACGAGGGGGAAGTCTGATAATTGAAGCTGCAGATAAAGCTAAACACCAAAAGGATTATAATGTTTATACTAAAGAAAGAAAATATCTCATTGATTGCATAAGAAATTTTAATGATATTATTTTTTACAAAATAAATGGTGATGCTAACAAAGGATTTTCTGATCAAGGAATAAATGAGGTAGTTGCTCTTGTAAAAGACGACATTCTTATAGAAGGTGAATATTCAGATGACATAATAGTAAATCATCATAAAAAAGATGAAACAAATATCTACTTTTTAAATAATACTTCGGAAAATGAAATAAAAGCTTCCATCACATGTGTTAGTAATGAAAATTTTATAACGGAGGAATGTATAGCGGAGGAATGGAATTTAAAATATATAAATAAAAGAGTTATACCAAAACATGAAGACAAATGGAAAGTTATAATTGCTCCAAAATCAGCAGCAGTTATTATTCTTAAAAACAACGAAATTAAACAAAATAATAAACAAAATAATGAGGAAGCAAAATGTGGAATTAATTTATTATCACAATCAGATAACTGCAATAATGTAAAAACTACAGAGTTATATTCAAGTTGGTCATTTAAGATCTGCAAAAGAAATGTACTCATTCTTGACAAATGGTTGCTAGAAACAGAAAATAACCAGGAGTATGGCAAAATAAATATAACTGGCAGGGGGGTAATTGTTTCACCACCGTGGACCGGGCAAAATGACAATTTGTTTGGCAAAGCAAAAACACTTATATATAAGACGAATTTTTGGCTGGATGAGCAAATAGATGATATGGGCATAGTACTTGAGAAGTCAGCTATAAAAGGTAATTATGAGATATATGTTAATGGAATACTTTGTGAAAATTATTTTAATAGCAGAGAATATGACTGCTATAACATTGAATATCCTCTGAAAAGTAATACATTTCATTCTGCGTTACAGAAATATTATAGAAAAGGGTTAAATGTTGTGGCGGTAAAAGTAAAATTGAGTGAGGTAAATGATGGCTTATTGGAACCATTACGTCTATTCGGCAGCTTTAAAGTTCAGTTAAATGATGGTTGCAGTATTGGTGCAACCTTAAGCAAAATAGAAGATGAAGATCATATCTCATATGGTAGTTGGACATATCAGGGATATCCTAATTTCTCAGGGTCAGCAATATATGAACAGGAAATTTATATTGATAAAAACTTTGAGGAAGAAAGATGCTTTATCCAGGTAGATGTAGGTAAAGATATTGCAGAAGTGACTGTTAATGGCATTCTAGCTGGAATTTCAGCATGGGAACCTTATGTAATTGAAATTACTGATATGATAAACAATTGTAAAAATAACATAAAAATTAAAGTCACTAACACACTTGAGAATTTACTATATGGAACGCAAAAACCATCTGGTCTACTAGGTCCAGTTAAAATTATAACTCATAGTTAGATATAGAGAAGGTATTCATATGGCAACCAAGCTAAAAGATTATGGAACAATGACTCTCACAAGTAAAAAATATATAAATGCATTAAGCAAAGGTAAGATCTTGAATATAACACAGAAACCAAGGAAAGGAGTCTAGTAATGACAAACAGGGAAAGATTTATAAATATATTAAATTTTAAGAAGGTGGAAGATAGGCTTCCCCTTGTAGAATGGGCCGCTTGGTGGGACAAAACAATAGAACGGTGGAAAAAAGAAGGTCTTCCTCAGGGACTTGATATAGAGGGTACGTTAGAGTATTTCGGTTTTGATAAATTGATATGTATTGTAGCAGCCGGTATAGATAAAAAAGCTCCAAAACCCTTAATTCATGGCGGAGGTCTGATTAAAGATGAATATTCTTATAACGAACTGAGAAAATATCTTTTTACAGACAGCATTATTGAAAACATAAAGAAGCATGCTTTACGGCTAAAAGAAAGGCATGAAAAAGGTGAAATTATCATCAGACTGTGGCTGGATGGATTCTTTTGGTTTCCCCGTACTATTTTTGGGATTGAAAGGCATTTGTATGCGTTTTATGATCAACCGGAATTAATGCATAGAATAAATGAAGAGCTTACGGAGTTCAATATCCGCGCTGTTGAAGAATTATTTAAAATAATAAAACCTGATATGGTAGGGATTGCAGAGGATATGTCATATAATCATGGACCTATGTTATCATATAGCCTTTTTAAGGAATTCTTACTACCCTATTATCAACAGTTAGTACCCTATATAAAAAGCTATGGGGTACATGTGCTGGTAGATAGCGATGGTGATATAACAAGCATGATACCTTGGCTTAAAGAGGCAGGAATTGATGGGGTTTATCCATTAGAACGGCAAGCAGGAGTAGATCTTTGCAAGATACGTGAGCAATATCCTGATTTTTTAA
>DAOSDD010000180.1:0-8544 GCA_035362115.1 Clostridiales bacterium
ACAGGTGGTGTGAGAGGTCGGAAAATAAATTAATTATTTTCCCCCTACTCGATTTGATTTGGCTATAATTATTGTAACATAATAGATTTTGCACTATAGTTAAATATAAGAATTGAACTATAGCAGTTATATAGAACCTAAACAGTTGCATAAAATTGGTAATTACTAAATAAAATAGCTAAATTTGAACGGGAGGAGTTAAATGGCAGCACTATTTGAAATGCCACTTATAATAAGATTAGATCTGAAAAACAAGTGGTTATTTATCCTGATTTTGGACATGAGGAACTACCAGATTTTGATGATATGATATATGATTTTATGATGGGACTGTAAATAGTATGAGTTATTGGGAGTAACAGTTTTTAAGTGATTCAACAGGAGTTAATGCAGTATGGATTTTAATCTAAATCATGTATATTTGGGGATAGTTCTGATTCATTGTCTGCTGAATCACTCAAGAACTATCTCCAAATAACTCAATGGATACCACAGAATTTTTCTTTCTTAACTGTACCGGTGTCATACCAAACTTTTCCTTAAATAACTTGGTAAAATATGAAGGATTAAAATAACCAAGAGTTTCTGCAATTTCAGTAACGCTCATTTTCCTGCAGTTTAAAAGGAGCTTGGCTGCCTGTTCGAGTTTTTTATTTATAACAAAGTCTGAAAAATTCATGCCGGTACCAGACTTGAATATTTTGCTCAGGTGACTGGGGCTGATATTGAAATTATCTGAGACAGTATTAAGCGATATTTGATTATCAATATTATCACAAATATAATGAATAATTTTTGAAATAATTTCATCATCAATAGAAGCATTGCGCATATTTACACTTTGACTGTACAAATCAACAAGATTAAATATCCATTGCTTACACTCATCTATGGATGAGATATTATTAAACTCAATAGATAATCTATTTTTATCCAACTCATGGCAAACAATATTTTGTTCATAGCTAACTCTGCAGATTGAATTAATAATTTGAAGAAGAGCATTTTGTGCATAGCTATATGAATATTCAGAGTTTTTTATTGTCTCTATTACTTGTACAATTTCATTTTTAAAATATTCTACTTTACACGATCTTAAAAGTAATTCCAGGTTATCAGGAACAACAGGCTTGTTTGTACCAGTGTTATAGATATCGCTTTTATTGTCGCTGAACTCAAGTTTGTTAATCATATGGTGAGTAAAAATATTACCATATCCATAAATAAAGCTATATTTCAAATAACCAGCTGTAGTATCATAAACTCTATTAAGTACAAGCAAATCTAATACAGGTTCACTTATTGCTATATTATATGAAAGCTTAAAATCTGTTTCTAATAACTTCAATGTAATTGCTGCACTATTGTAAACAGTATCATAATCATCAAAGTTGCAAATTGTTATAATGTTGTTAGATGGATGACATACACTAATACAAGCGGATTTATTTCTGAAACCTCTATTGATCAGCTCTATCATTTTATAGGTTACAAATTTTCGTTGTTCCAAAGGTAATTTTAAGAATTGCTGATTTTTAATTTCAGTCAACATAATAAGGCAATATTTATACTTAAAGTTTATATTTGCAATTTCAAGTGTTTTCTTTATTTCATCTTTATCAGCTATATTGCCATTAAGGATATCCATTGCAATTCCATACTCAATTAATCTGCGATTATCGTAAAGTGTATTTTCCATTTCTTCAACTCTTTTATATAAATTAGAAATGATGCCATTTATGTATGTTATTTCATCATTAGTGCGTTGAAAATCAAGATTATCTCTTGTAGTGCCAAATTTATCTCTGGTGCTTTTAATTAAAATGTTCAATGGCTTATACAATCGGGATGTAATAATATTTAAACAGCAAAAACTAAAAATAAGGACAACTCCAATTACAAGGAACGCAAACTGCTTTGTAACAAAAAGTTGTCTGTTCAGCATATTTATTGGGACTATTGATATATATTTCCAATCGTTTATTGAAGATTTTACCCAGGAAACACCAACTAGCTCTTCTTTTATTTTCAATGTTTTAAAACCATCATCTGCAGCAGCCAGCATCCCTTTTAAAAAACTGGTATATTCAAGTCCTTCTGCGAAACTTTCCAGATTACTATGTGCGAAAAGATTTCCTTTCGAGTCTATTATTAATAAATCACCTATATTATTGGTACTTGGTATATTGCTTAAGGATTTGAAAAAAACATCTGCATCAATATTAATTATTACACAACCAAGTCTTTCATCTATGCTAGATAGCATAGGGATAGCCTGGGTGAAAGAGATTACAGACTTGCTTTTGCCGATAACGTAATTTTCCTGAGGACTTATCCATTTTTGGGGTTCGTTTGATGACATGATTTGTTTCAGTAAACCAGTATTTATTGAGCCTTTTACGTTGCTTTCTTGTGAAGATACATTGAAACAGATACCTTCTCGTGAAGATACAAGCATATCGTCAGATTTTCTATATATATTTATAGAATCAATAAAATTATTATTTATCTTGGTATTTTCGATATTGTTATATACCCTGTAAAGTGTACCAGCATTGTCATGATTGTTTGAGGAATAAAAGTTAGAAATATTTTCATCTTTTGATATGTCAAGGAATTTTTCAGTGACAATTGAGTACACTTTTTCTAAAAGGTATGTATCTGCAAATATTTTTACCTGGTTAAGGAGATGCGTATTGGATTTATATATTTCCTTTTCGAGAGTTTTGTTTAAATATCCCGTTAAAATATACGAAGAAGATAATACTACTACAAAGGTGAATATAAAGTAAATTAACAACATTTTTGTAAAAAAGCTTCTCTTATTATATTTCTTTTTAAATGATAAAAACAGTTGCATAAGCGTCCTCCTGGTGTTATTAATTTACTATATATTATATATAACGCAAAATTGATTTAACAATAGTATACACCTTATATCTCCTGGCAGACAAATATCTTAATCCAGTTGTTATAACAAAATAATATATGTAATAACAATAAAATCATATACTTTCGCAAAAAATTATATAGAATCACAAATTATTATATACTGAAACACATAAATAACATCTAAATGATCAGCTAAATGCAGTTGAACAGAATGCAGATATTACTGTTAAAAATGTCAGTGGAAAATTTGTGTGTAGTTTGACAAGTTTTTTGGAGTTCTAAGAACTATAAAAAAGTGTTAGGATTTTAGACAGCGGAACAAAGGAGGCAAAATAATGAACAAAGATTCTAGCATTAAAAAATATATTAAGTATAGAGCATTAGTTTTTATGTTTATACCAGGGCTTATCTATTATATAATTTTTCATTACATGCCTATGTATGGACTAATAATAAGCTTTAAGGATTTTAGAATTCTTGATGGTATGATGGCAAGTCCATGGGTAGGTTTTAAGCATTTCAAAACAGTATTTGGCAGTGATGATTTTTGGGTTGTTTTTAAGAATACCCTTGTTATAAGTGGACTCAAACTCATTTTTAACTTCCCTGCACCAATAATTTTCGCATTACTGTTAAATGAAGTGAAAAACATGCAATTTAAGAAGACAGTACAAACAATCTCATATATGCCCCACTTTTTATCATGGGTAGTTCTTGCAGGAATTGTAGTAAACTTCCTTTCGCCTTCAACAGGACCAATTAACATGATACTGAAGGTGCTTGGTGCAAAACCAATATATTTCGTAGCAGATAGGAAATGGTTTCGTGAAGTTTTAGTACTTTCAGCCATATGGAAAGAAGTAGGATGGGGTACTATAATATACCTGGCAGCATTATCAAATATAAATTTAGAGCTGTATGAGGCAGCTGTATTAGATGGAGCAAATAGATTCAAGCAGACAATTTATGTAACTTTGCCATCTATATCTCCTGTAATAATAATAATGTTTATATTTGCTGTTGGAGCAATTGTAAATGATGATTTTGATCAGATATTTAACCTTTATAACCCAGCTGTATATAGTGTTGGGGATGTACTTTCCACATATATTTACAGAATGGGTTTGGAAAACATGCAGTACAGTTTTTCTACAGCTGTTGGGCTGTTTAAAAACACAATATCTTTTACACTGATAATAATAACCAACTATTTGTCTAAGAGATATAGCGATTATGGCTTATGGTAGGGAGGAGATTGATGATGGGACATAATACTATGATACAGTCTAGAGGAGAAAAGGTTTTTCAGGTTTTTAACTATATTTTCCTTGCTTTCGTTACATTGATTACTGTTTTCCCGTTTTGGGAAGTAATCAGAATATCGTTCAGCACCCCTGCTGAGGCAAGCAGGATGGCCTTTACGCTTTGGCCCCGGGAAACAACGCTGGATGGCTATATGAGTGTTTTAAAGAACCCTTTTATATGGATGGGTTACAAAAATACTATAATAAGAGTTACAGTAGGAATGACAATTCAGATGACGCTTATGGTACTTGTAGCTTATCCGCTTTCAAAAAAATATTTTCCTAACAGGAATTTTTGGACCCTTGTTATTGTTTTTACTATGTTTTTTCAAGGAGGATTAATACCAAATTACCTGCTAATAAAATCATTGCATTTGGATAATACACTATGGGCATTGGTTCTTCCCAGAGCGATAGACACCTTTGCAATGTTAATATTACGAAATTATTTTATGTCTTTGCCAGTGAGTTTGGAAGAAGCAGCAAAAATAGATGGTGCAGGACAGCTTACTACTTTAATAAAAGTCATTTTGCCTCTTTCCAAACCTATATTGGTAACAGTGCTTCTATGGGGTGTAGTCTGGCATTGGAACGCATGGTTTGATTGTTTAATATACATAAGAGATGGAAATAAGTATGTTTTGCAGGCTATTCTTAGAAAAATAGTTATTGATGCAGCACCACAATTTACAGATATGACTGTGACTATAGATAATGTAGTACAGCCTTCGGCAGAAATAATAAAGTGTGCAACCATAGTAGTTTCTACACTTCCTATAATGATGGTTTATCCATTTTTACAGAAGTACTTTATTCAAGGGGTAATAGTAGGATCTTTAAAAGGCTGATAACATTAGGCGACAGTAACTAATAGCGACAGTCGGTTAATGTTGTTATAATAACAGGTGTATGATAATTGTAATTAATGTACCTTATAGATTGCATGCACCTGAAAATCACAAACTAAAAATGGAGGTAAGTAAGATGAAAAAGTTTAAAAAAGTATTTACATTGCTGCTCGCTGGTATAATGTGTGTAATCCTTATTAGCGGGTGTGCGAACAAAGATGGAAGTAAGGAAAGCAGTAAAGGCAATGGAAATAAAGCAGCTGACACCAGTGGGAATTCAGAAGGTGCAGTAAATAATGATGAAGTAATCACCATTGATTGGCTTCCGCAAAATGATGCACCAGTAGATCCAGACTCTCCAATTGTTAAGGAAGTTGAGAAAGCATATAATATTAAATTTAACTTTATTTATCTTGAACGAAGCAAAGAAACTGAACTATTGAACTTAAGAATATCTTCGGGAGATATTCCAGATTTGTTCAGGCTAAATGACACACGCTTCAGACACTATATCCAGCAGGGAGTTTTAGCTGAAATCCCTGAAGATATGGTAAAGAATACTGCACCTTTTATGTATGAACTGGTTCAGAAAAATGGCGGAAAAGCCGCATGGGAGTTTCCAAAGGAGAATGGCAAACTTTATGGGCTTCCATCACAAAGCCCGGATGGGCAGTATCATTTTGTACCCATATGGCGGGATGACTGGCTTAAGAATGTAGGTATAGATAAGGTGCCGGAAACTCTGGAAGAAGCAGAAAAGGCTTTCTATAAATTCGTGAAAGAAGATCCAGATAAAAATGGGGCAAATGATACATATGCATTATCAGATAAAGGTATGAGCGTAATTTTCGGAGCTTTTGGAGCTTTACCATATGGTAATGGCGGAGGTCTTAGGTGGGTGGAAAGAGATAATAAAGTGATGGCTTCTGCAGTTGTCCCGGAGATGAAAGATGCTCTTATACTTCTCAATAAATGGTATAAAGATGGTTTAATAGACCCTGAATTTATAAGCGGCGAAAATAAAGGCCAGTATTGGGGTAATTCTGTTACTTTCTGGAATGGTAAAATCGGATTTACATGTCCGGGTATGTTTTACCATATTAATCCTCCTTACAGTGAAAAAGATGAAGGTTCAAATAATTATCAGAATTTTAAAAAGCTCCAGGGTGAAAAGGCAACTTACATAGAAGGCAAGCCTTTAGTTGGACCTGAAGGAAAAGCAGGAACTGAGAGCTGGGGCGTATTTTCCGGCAATTATAATGTAATGGGTAAAGATGTAGCTAATCAGCCAAAGAAGATGGAAAAGATTCTTGAAATAGCTAATAGAGCACTTAGTGATTTTGATATGTGGACTCTTTTCAGGTATGGAATAAAAGGAGAAACCTATGATATAGTTGATGGGAACTACACTTATATAGGGGATGCCCTTACTATTGAAACAAGAGCGAAAATGGGTATAGCCCAAATTGGATTTAATGCAAATAATTTTGGGTTCTATAATAAAACGCAACCTGCTCTTTATGATTATGCAGATAAGGTAGCTAAACATTTTGATGGTTACTATGATGTTGTATGGGGCAACCTTGAATCCTATCCTCAATATAAGTCGGTAGTTGAAAAGAAGATAACTGAGGCCTACATTCTATTCATATCTGGAGAAAGAAGTATAGATGAGTTTGATAAATTTGTAGAACAATTAAGCAAAGCCGGCCTTGAGCAGTTAACTAAAGAGGCAAATGATTGGTACAGCAAGTTCTACAGATAACGCACAAAAGATACTACAGTATAAAATTTTGTGCGCTTATGTTACCTTATATAATACGCAAAAATCTAATTTGTTCCTTGTAAAATCATTTTTGCGCTATATAAATAAAATTACTTAAGAGTTCCAGAAATGCGCTGTCCATTGGCAACATAAAAAAGTAATATTAATTTGGTTTTAGAATTGATCTTAATTCTATGCCTGATAATCTGGATAATGAATAAGGTATTTGTAAAAATACCTTATTCATATATATAATAGAATTAATGTATAAGGATTTGATAAAAAATGTCAGTAATTTTCTTATTGCGGAAGGGAGATTTTTACAGTGAATAAAAAATGGTATGAGGAGTTGCTTCTTATTGCAGATTTTATGCCTCCGGGTCCCGAAAACTATGAAAAGTATGACGTGGAGAAACAGGTTAAGGCAATAAAGGATATGGGGTTTAACTCTCAACATATTGAAGCATTCGATATAAGTAATGGAGATACAGGGATAGCTTTTTTCAAAACGGAATATGCACTTGAACAGAGAAGGGATTTGTTTAAGGACTACTGTAAGCAATATAAGGAACTGGGTGGAAATGCTATTGTCTATTTCAATGTTCACTGGCTGGCTGAAAACCTGTGTGAGGCAAGACCGGATTGGTATCAAAGGAATAAAGATGGTAATAAGCTTACTGCAGGTTATGGAAGCGGGGGAACAGTATGTGTTAATTCACCTTATCGTGATTGGGCTTTTAAAATAATTAAGGATTTGGCTAAATACGATATTAAAGGTATTTTTCTCGATGGACCGGGATTTAATCATAAAGGTTGTTTCTGTGAGTCCTGCTTATCGGAATTTGAAAAAGAGTATGGTTTCAGATATACAGCTGACAACTTAAAAAACCGGGATGTATTTTTAAAGATGAAGGAATTCAAACGAAAAAGTATAATTAGGTTTCTTAAGGAAGCAAGAAATACTTTAAAAGAAGTTAATCCTGATGCAGTTATTTTTATTAACAGTCCTCAGATAGGCCCAACTGCCAATGGAAAGAATAATAATGAAACCATTGAATGGCAGGACGCCTTGCTTGCAGAAGGCGGTTTTTTCTACTCAGACCTTCGTTCCTGGTCGATTTGGAAACCTGCAGCTACTGCAAAGCTGCTTGAAACACAGGCTCAAGGGAAACCTGCAATTGTTGCTATGGCAGGAAGATGGGGCCCCTGGTCTTACTATTTACTGCCCCCTGCGGAAATGTGGAATACTTATGCACAAGCTCTTTCTAACGGTGCTAATATATGGTTCGGCATATATGATGCAAACAGGGATGATAAAAGGATGAATACTGTAAAGGAAATCAACAACTTCGCAATGTCCAATGCCAAGTATATTTCAGGTACACAATCTGTTTCCAAAATTGCTCTTGTTTGGTCTTTTAAAAACGCTGATTTTTACCAGGCATCTTTTGATTTCGAAGATTTCAGCGGTGAAGTAAATAATATTGACAACAAAACCAAAAGTGATGCAGGAAAAGCTTTTAATGGATGGTATGAAGTTTTAACCCGCTCACATAAACTGTTTGATGTTATTGATGACTATTATCTTGAGAATAAAGATTTGTCAAAATATGAACTAATAATTTTACCTAACATAGCGTGTATGGGGCAAAAGGAAGCTGCGAATCTGGAGCAGTATGTAAAAAGCGGAGGAAATATTATATCAACTTTTGATACGGGCTGCTTCGATGAGTAT
>DAOSDD010000180.1:8554-9515 GCA_035362115.1 Clostridiales bacterium
CAGGATAATATATTAAAAGATCTGTTTGGGATAACATCTATTGAAGGTGTAGAAGAACTGGCATATGACCATGTAGAAGTAGAAAAAAGCCAGTTTACATGTGACCTGGAACAGCCGGTTATACCTGCTCCTTATCTTCATGTAAAGGTAAAACCTGCTCCTGGGGTAGAAACAGTTATGTACTATAGAGAAAAACAGGCTTCTCGTTATTGCGAACTACCCGCCCAAACAGAGTACCCATTTTTAATACACAACAAGCTGGATACAATGGGAAGCGGCAGTTCGGTATTGTTTACCGGCAATATAGATGCTGCTTATGATATGTACCGTATTCCTGAATACTATTATATGATGAAAAATGCAATTGAACTGGCAGCTTCAAGTGATATCTGTGTAGAAGGTGATATTACATCACTGGATATTAATATAAGAAAGAAAAACGGAAGTTACATTATTCACCTTATTAATCATACTTCATGTAATGGAAGGCCTATTAGCAGCGTAATTCCGTTAAAGGATGTTAAAATATCTGTACGGATGGATAAAAAGCCTGAAAATATAAAAGCCCTAAGAAAAAATACGGATTTAGAGTATACTTATGATAAAGGCTTTGCTACAATAAAAATACCTCAAATAGATGAGTATGAAATTATAATAACTGATACATGTCATGATACATACCACAGTGTATAGTTGTAATCAAATAAGCATGTATTGTGATAAATAAAGGGACAATATGTATACAGAGCCACGTAATGCTTGCGTTACATGGCTCTGCGTATTTATATAAATATGGAGGATTTATTAAGACATCAGAACTAAATGACTTGGGATTTTCCATTTTCACATATTCCTATATTGACCGGGTGTAATACCTTCAAAACGTTTAAAACCCGGATAAATGTATAATATTATGTAGCTTAATACAATAAAGTAAGGTATACTATATTAGTAAGATATT
>DAOSDD010000181.1:0-9478 GCA_035362115.1 Clostridiales bacterium
TTTATTGAATTTAAATATTGAAGGAACAAAAAAAATCTGGTATCGTCATTATAATATGTTATAATAAATGCAATCAATGAAATAAAACCTGGCGGTTTTATCTTTATGCATTTATTGAAACGGTGTGAAGCAATCCGATTAGCGGATTGTAATTATGTTATATAGATACGATCTTAGTATATGTATTTAATTATCAGTTTATGGAACATATGCTAATAATACGTGTATTAGCATATGTTATTACTGTGCAGGAATATTGATGTTTATAATAAATTAAACATTGTATAGGGGTGTTTGGAGTAAATGGATATATTATTATCTAAGAAAACTAAAATAGAAAAAGTTGAAAAATCAAAGCTCAGAATTTTTGTTATTTCTCTGGCTGTTATAGTATTGATTTTATTTATTGTTGCTTTACAGATGTCATATACAGTTTTGAAGTTCGATAAAATCTACAAAGGTGTCTTTGTAGACAGAATAAACGCAGGTGGACTATCCACAGAGGAGCTAAGCCAAAAACTGGAAGCTAAATATAAAAATGAATACAATAATGTGAAAATAACTATTAGTACAGACAAGTATAAGGAAAAATATTTGCTAAAAGATTTTGATTTTTCATATAATATAGAAGATACTGTTAAAAAAGCATTTTCCATAGGAAGGAAAGGGTCCATTTTAAAAAGATTGTATCAAATATTTCATACTAACTTTAGTAGTGAGAAAATCCCGGCTGATATATCCTATAATACTGATAAAGTTTACGCTGTTGTTGAATCTTTTTATGACAATACCTATATTCCTATAGATGAACCGTGTGTAAAATTAGAAGGAAGCACAGCAGTAATTAGTTCCGGGCATCATGGGGAAAGTATCAATAAGAATGAACTATATGATAAAATTAATGAATGCCTCGAGAACCGCAAAACTGGAAATATAAAAGTACCAGTAATTATTACACAACAGTCCGAGATTAATGCAGACCTTCTCTATACCAGCATCAATACTGACCCGATAGATGCTGCCACCAAAATAGAAAATGGTCAGTTGAAAGTTATACCTCATAAGAATGGTATAAGCGTTGATAAGAAATTACTGTCGGAAGCAGTTGAAGAGTTAAAAAAAAGTGAAAATAAAGTTAAATATGTCCCTGTTTCTTTAATTACTCCTGATATAACTGAAGACAAACTTAATTCAAACATTTTCAGAGATGTACTGGCTACATATAAAACCTATTTTTCAACTGATAGCCAGCTTAATAAGGATAGGACAGAAAATTTAAGGCTAGCTGTAGAAAAAATAAATGGAAAATTACTTACACCTGGAGATGTGTTTTCTTTTAATGAAACAGTTGGTGAGCGCACTGAAGAAAAAGGGTACAAAACCGCTCAAATATTTGTTGGCGGTAAAATTGTTGATGGTCTTGGAGGAGGTATTTGTCAGGTAAGTTCTACTTTATATAATGCTGCATTAAAAGCTAATTTAAGTATTGTTGAAAGATCAAATCACGTTTTCACCGTATCTTATGTCCAACATGGGTTGGATGCAACTGTTTCATATGGCTCAATAGATTTTAAGTTTAAAAATTCTACTCGGTGGCCTATTAAAATTGAGGGTTATTTTACAAGTGCAAATGAGTTAGTATTTGTGTTGAAAGGAACAAATGAAAATCCCGGATTAACAGTTGAGCTTTCCCCACAAATTATAAAAGTAAATGAATTTGCAACTATATATTCTGATGATCCTAATTTACCAGAAGGAAAAACTGTAGTAAAACAAAATGGGTTAAACGGTTATGTTGTTGATACCTATAAAATTGTTAAGCAAGACGGAAAGGAAATAAGCCGGACAAAATTAAATACTAGTGTATATACTTCTTTGAATAAACTTGTTTCACGCGGAACAAAAAAAGTTGACGCAAACCAAAATTCACAAGAAAAGTTGTCTAACAGTCCAGATAAAGCAAATAATGATAATGCTACTAAAACCGATAGCACTATCGATTCTAACGATGCTACTGATGCTACTGACACTACTGACACTACTGACACTACTGACACTACTGACGCTACTGAT
The DNA here is from genome assembly GCA_035362115.1 of Clostridiales bacterium. Lineage (GTDB taxonomy): Bacteria > Bacillota > Clostridia > Acetivibrionales > DUMC01 > DUMC01. The sequence goes on from DAOSDD010000181.1 coordinate 2,074, forward strand.
GCTACTGACACTACTGATGCTACTGATGCTACTGATGCTACTGATGCTACTGATGCTACTGATGCTACTGATGCTACCGGCAGTGCCAGTAATACTAATGATTCTACCGATACTACTGGCACTGCCGGTTCTGCTGACACTGCTGACACTACTGACACTACTGACACTACTGACACTACTGATACTGCTGATACTGCTGATACTGCTGATACTGCTGATAATACTAACTAAATTTAGGGTGCATTTTATATATATGAAGAAAATATTGGTAATGAGCATTATTTGATTAATGCACCCAGATTAATAGGCTTATTTGCATGTCATGATTAATATGTGTCTACACTTACAGCTCCGTTATTTCTTAAAATAGATGCAACTTGATCTATTTTTTCTTCATCAGTTTTCATTGTAAATAATATCTTTCCTGCTTTTATATCAGTTTCATACTGCCTTCCTCTGCTTTCCGGAATACCTAAATCCACAAGTCCACCTACCACTCCACCTGTAACAGCACCCGAGATCAGTCCTGTAATAGGTCCTGCAGCAGCAATTATACCAAGCCCTGGAATTGCCATACTGCCGGCTCCAATAAGCAATCCCGCCAAACCGCCCAATACACCACCTGTCATAACTCCATCTGATATATTATCATTTATATCACGGCTACCTGTAAAATTTCCTCTATATCCCTGATCAGCATTTCCTTCTTTTGCAATAATAGATATGTCCTCTGTTCTTAATCCCTGCTCCTTTATTTGCCTTGCAGCCTTCTCTGCATAATCCCGATTATCAAAAATTGCAGCAACAGTCTTTGCCATCTTCATATTACCTCCTTGTTAAAATATTGAATATTTGGTTTTTATTTAATACTACTTTGTTATGATGCTAATGGAAACATATTTCTGGAAGATAATTTTTGCTAACCCATAAGGAATATATCTGAGAGAAGGGTCACAAGACCTTCTATAGATACATTTCTCTGTGCGACATCTTCCCGATGCTATTAAAAATTATCCCGAAAGACTTCGCTTTCCAAAGTGACATAGTAGTATTAATTTACACATTTAGTATGCTTTAAAATTTGTAAAATATTCTTAATAACAGCAGATAGCTTTTTGTAGTATAATGTAAATTAAATATATGCATATGTGAAATATTATTCTATTCACACTATGCATTATAAAAATAGTGGACAGAAAGGAGAATGGGCATTTCCTCTCATGACGAAAGTCACGAGTCTCCACGCCCTTAAATTATAAATTAAATGAAAAAAGCTTTATTTACTAAAATAATATTTATAACATTGATAGCAATATTTTTTACTTTGAGTACATATGCTTCAGGTGATATTATAAATGAATCATCTGATGCTCTCGTTAATTTAGAAATATTGCTTGGAGACGGAAAAGGGAATTTAAACCTCAATAATAATGTGACAAGGTGCGAATTTGTTACTTTAGTAAATAGGATGATGGGATATGATGAAGACGAACTACCGAAAAATCTAACTATTCCTTTTAAAGATATAGATCAAAAACATTGGGCATATAAAAATGTTAAAATAGCATTGAATTACGGATTGATTAAAGGATATTTAGATAACACTTTAAAACCTGATAATTATGTCTCTCGTGTTGAAGCTGAAGCTATTTTAGTACGCGCTTTGGGGTATGAGAATAAAGTTGTAGAAAAATGGCCAAAAGGTATTATAGATAAATCCAGTGAGCTGGGTATTAATAAAAATTTAGATATAAATCAGGATAAACTCCTGACCAGGGGAGAAGCATGTGTATTAATCTATAATGCATTAAGTGTAACTTTAATAAGCAGTAATAATTAGTGTTTTTTACTTTACTCGCTTTACTAATATTGGTTGAGTATTCTGATACATATTTAAATACATATTGTATCAGACATTTATAAATATTTTTTTTGAGGGATAGTTATGCAGTTACAAGGTTTTTTATTAATGATTTTTATTTTTGTTATTTTACCTGTTTTTGTTTTATTTTCCAACCATACTGTATTTTTTATTGTTATGTCGGTTATTTTATTTATAAATTCTCTAAGACTCATTTATTATTCAATTTCAGGATTAAAGCATGTTATTCCTGAAATTGATGAAGAAGATAAAGAATTTATAGATAATATAGAGGCCAGTACAGGTTTTAATTTTAAGCGCTTTGATACTGGTGCTGATATTTCAAAGTATTTAATTATAATTCTTTTTTATATTTATTGTTCTTTTTTTATTAGAAGCGTTTATATTAAAATATTGATTTCATCAGTTATTGTTTATTGGATATATCATATAATTAAATCTTTTAAAGAAAGTAGACATTCAAATATAAAAACCAGCATTTCATCAATTCTTGAAAGAATATTAAATTTTGTAATAGGATCATCATCTGCATTTATAATTGCATTTGCTGCTTATACTATACTAAGATAATTTTTCTTGCATATTCCTTTACCATATATTACATAGGATATATTTTTGATTTCCGGTAATATTAATTAATGCAAAAGGGTTCTCAGTAGTTGAGCCAAGATTATTACAAGGTCTAAATGAGGCTTTGTAATAGTCGGCCAAAGGTTAATATCAGATCTTGTCTTAGGAGACTTTAGGGTTTGATATTAGCCGGAGGGAAGAGTATTATATGTCTCGTATAGCTATATTGCAGTAAAAGATACTGCAATGTGGTTAAAAGGGATGTATAATATTCGAGCTAAGACTACCCTGGGTTCCGCAGGCAGTTTAATATATATACATTAGCCTGATTATATTATGTAACAGTCCCTGTGTATTATTCAAAGCTGCTGGAGATTTGTTATAGCCGTAAGGTTATAGCAAGTTTCTCAGGTACTCTTGGTAGTCGAGCATAGGTTAGTATAGGTTTTGTAATGTTCATAATCAGCCGAAAGGTTGATTATGGATATGTAGAGATCTATATTAGCTGTAGCGAAGACTACTGAGGGCTCTTTTGTGTTCAAATCTGTACTATACTGCCTGCGCAAAAAAGCTTGACGAGAAGAGAATAAAGCCGAAAATGTCTACAATTTCCGTATCAGTGCTGGCGAACGCATTAGTCGAGATGGAACCAACAAAAAATTTCGATCTTTCACTAGACGATGCATATAGCTGCACTTCACATTCAGCAAGTGTACTGAGGATGCTCAACGTCATATTCACCAAATAATGACAAAACAGTATGCCGTAATGCAAGTCTTATCTACTATGACGTAACAAACTATTATTTTGAACAGATAAGCAGGATGAAACACACAGGAATGGTTGTGGTAAAGAAGGTCGCCGTGGTCCTATTATAAGGGAATTTAAAAGGTTCCTTACTAATAGTAATGAAGCTTTTAATGAAGAGCTCAAATACGCTCCGCAGCTAATATTATGGACAGGAAAAGGAGCATCCCGCCATTGTAAAATTCTTGATACAGACATGGCATGGAAACAGTTTGACATACTTGAGGATACATATTTTAGAGCTAAATAGCTCCAACAGCCGCAAACACAAATCCGAATTTTTCAACAAGCTATCAATATTCTTGCGGAGCATGAAAGGTCACTCGCCGAAACAAAAGCCATTGCCCAGGTTCCCATCAAATTGATGAGTACCTATTATGCCTTTTTCTTTTTGGACGTTTCTATTACCTCAAGTCTTGTATCTTGGATGTTAACCGATAGTGCAAGATAATTAAGTTTATTATTTATATCGTTCAATTGCTTGCTGTGTTCATCCAGCTTTTCCGAATTGATAGCCTCACGCTCATGTAAAGCTTGCAGTTTAGTTGCTATATCATTCTCAAGGGTAGTTTCAAGCTTCTTTTGGCCTTTCTCTAATTTATTAAGCCTTGAATCAATCATATCTAGCCTTGAGTCAACCTTATCAAATTTTACTGAAAATTCGCTGTACATCTTCGTTAATAATTCAAATGTTTTATCTTCCACCAGTAATAGCCTCCTGTTGCTTCATGGGTAAATCATATCACACAATAGAAAAATATTGAAGGGTTAATTTAAGTTATTTGCAGTACCGAGTATTATACCAACCTGTAGTACTTTGCCTACAGGTTAGGAAGTGGTTCTTATGAGTGAATGAAAATAGCACCCATCGTTTTTCTTGAAAAGTGCTATTTTGGCCAGACTGTCCGAAAAGTCTACAAAACCAGCATTTCGTCTGGTTATGTTTACATAAATATGATATAATGTATATATAATACAAAGTTTCAGAGGTGCTCTTATGAAATATATTAAAGGACAATCAGGCAATCAAATGACTTTTGTAACAGAATACCTGGAGGACTACATATCAGAAGAAAACCCCGTTCGTGTAATTGATGCTTTTGTTGACAGCCTGGACCTAGATCTTGCAGGCTTTATCCGCACCGTACCAAAGGAGACGGGACGTCCTCCCTATGATCCAAGAGACCTACTGAAGCTGTATGTATACGGTTACTTTAATAAAATACGCTCAAGCAGGAAACTTATGACAGAGTGCACAAGAAACATTGAGCTATTCTATCTGCTGGGCAAACTGACACCTGATTTCAGAACCATATCGGATTTCAGAAAAGACAACGCAAAAGCACTAAAGAAGGTTTTTAGCACCTTTGTAAAGCTGTGTCTGAAGCTTAACCTTTATCAGAAGGAGCTTCTGGCTGTAGATGGGTCAAAATTCAGAGCTGTCAACAGCAAGAACAATGTATATAATGCGGAAGTTCTGGAAAAAAAGCTAAAAAGGATAGACGAACATATTGCGGAATATCTATCCCAAATGGACAAAAATGACGAAGTCGAACCTGATGCACCTTCTCCTGAGAAAATCAAAGCCGCTATAGAAGAATTGACACTGAGGAAGGAAAAATATCAGGGGTATTTAGAAGAACTACTGAAAAGCGGAGAAACGCAGTTGCTGACAACAGATCCAGAAGCCAGGCGTATGCATAGCAAGGACGGATTCCACTGCTGCTACAATGTTCAGACAGCAGTAGATAAAGGCAGTCATCTTATCGCTGAATTTGAAGTGACCAATCATAATACCGACCAGGGACTTCTCAAGGATGTTGCAGAGGATGTGAAGAAGGCCCTTGAGGTTGAAACTGTTGAGGTTGTGGCGGATAAAGGCTATGAAAGCAGGGAGGATATTTTAAACTGTGTAATGAACGGAATCGTTCCCAATGTAGCACTGAAGTATGACAAAGGCGAGAGGCTTTATACAATAGATTATGAGGAAGCAGATATAACAGAAGATATAAAGAATTCCACCAAACCACAAGACATACAAAAATGCATCAAGGCAGGAGTACTGCCGTCATGCTATGAAAATACCGCTATAGAGGTTGAGTTGCAGGAGCAGTCCGAAGTCAGCTGCTTTTTACGCAATGAAGACGGAACAGTAACCTGCCCCATTGGTAATATCCTGTCAAAGACAAAAATGAGAGGGAAAAACACCATCTATGCCAATAAAGATGCCTGCAGGCAGTGCCCTAATAGATGTACAGGCTCAAAGTCGTATAAAACGGTAAGTTTCGGACCGGAAACTATATTCGTACCTGTCAAGATGTATGGAAGTATCAGATGCAAACTAAATCCTATACCGGAAAATATTCCGGTAAATCCTTTTAATCACACCTTTGACCGAAAGGATTATGCACCTGCAAAAAAAGTTGTCCTCAGAATAAAGGAAGATATCCACAAGATAAAGGAACGAATGTGCTTATCAGAGCATCCCTTCGGTACGGTAAAGTGGTATCACGGAGCAAATTACCTGTTATGCAAGGGTAAAGAAAAGGCCACAGCAGAGCTAGGGCTTAGCTTCCTTGCCTATAATCTGCGAAGAGCAATCAATATGGTAGGGGTAAGGAGATTAATAGAGGCAATGCAGGGATAAGAAAGGGGGAATCCCTTTTTTTGTTTTAAAAAAGCCCGCAAAGGCATTTAAAATTTTAAGTTAAAAACGCCGAAAAGCCTGATAAATCAGGCTTTTCGGACAAAATGTGGCGGAGAAGCCGGGATTCGAACCCGGGCTAGAGTTGCCCCTACTAACGGTTTAGCAAACCGTCCCCTTCAGCCTACTTGGGTACTTCTCCAAAAATAAATTGAATAATAAATATATCATATTTTATTAGTTTTAATTTATCAGGTAATAATTGGCGGAGAGAGTGAGATTCGAACTCACGGTAGGCTTGCACCTACGCCGGTTTTCAAGACCGGTGCCTTAAACCAACTCGACCATCTCTCCAAGCCAGATTTACATGACAGATTACATTTTACAATGTTTTTTAAACTTTGTCAACACTTAAATAATTACATTTTAATACATATGATACACATCTATCCATATGTACTGTATCTGCTTATAAATGGCAGCATTTTTCGTTTCTACTGAAATATGTTTTATAGGTTGTCATTAATACACAAGTCATTTGTCAAAACTCAATTTTGTTGACTTCTTAACTTTTTAGCTAGAAAATAATATTCCTCCTTTTTTAACCAAAATAAAAGAAATTATCAATATTTAAAATACCATTGCTTTTTTTACAATTTAACAAGGTCATTTCAAAATACCAACATTTTTTACGATTTTCTTTTAAATTCAGCATGTCTCAAGCTCTTATACTTATTCATATTTAAAAATATGTACTCAATTGTAAACTAAACATATTGGCTCTCTCTATTTTTTCTTATAGCATCATTTATTGCCTTTATTTCTTCAGCTGAAAGTGCATATTTTGATTTACCACCAGTTATTGGTTTACCATATGTAGTTGAACTATCCCTGGAAAACAGCGATGTTATAACAACACCATTATCATTACCATCAAGTAATGCCAGAGAATAGCTTAAATCACTTCCGACATCATCAAAAGCATTAAAACGAATAATACCAGACTTTTGTAAGCACTTGGAAATATTTCTGTCTAATTCATTTAAATGATTCTCAATTTCTTTATGTTTAAAACTTACTTCATCTGTTCTTAATATACACTTTTCTAATAATTCTTCTAAATCTTTTCCATCATCACAAGCCATAAATTTATTATATTTTTTATATAATTTATTTATTTTTATAGAATTAGATATACTCATTACTAATATAGTAATAAATATAATAAGTATTAACCCCATTATAATTATATATAACATATTTTCAGATAAATTTAAATCATTCATATATTGCACATCCTTAAATATTTTTCATATTATAGAAACCAATATTAAAGTATAATACTGATTTTAACCAAAAACTAATTGAACGTCAACAAAATCAATTATTCAAACACCGATTTTGCTATCAGGCCTTCAGATTATAAAGCTCTACAGCACATCTACTAATGCTTCTTTATATAATATTTTTCATAAATATAGTATACGACCATTATAATCTGT
>DAOSDD010000182.1:0-9365 GCA_035362115.1 Clostridiales bacterium
TCTGGAAAACAGGTATACTGACTGGGGCAATTACTACCCGGCGCTTACATTACGGAATCTGTGGGATATTTGCTCCTTTGTTCCTGCACAGAAGCTGCAGATAGAGTTTTTGAATATAGATCGTAATGCTGAAAAATATAAAGAAGATGATGTACTTGCTCCTTCAAAATATTCATATGAATATGCCCTTTCAACAGTCATGTTTGCAAATCCCTTATGCTGGTTTGAACCGTCGGCTCTTAAAACAGAAGCTCTTGAAAGGTATGGATGCATGATCAATCTCCACCGTAAGTACAGGAACGAAATATTTGCAGGATATATTTTTCCCATAGGTCAGAGGCCTGATGGCTATTCCTGGACAGGATTCCAATCACACAATTTATCAAAGAACAGCGGATTTATTATTATATACAGGGAATTAAACGAGAATACAAGATTTAGTATAAAGCCATTGTTTATGGAGGAAAGAAGTGTACATCTACAAAGCCTCAGCGATAAAACTTCTGATATAACTATTGAAAGATATAACGGAGATGGCATTGAGATACAACTTGACAATGTAAACAGTTTCAGATTGTATTTCTACCAATTGTAAGGTAATTACAGCATTTTCTACTGCTGTTAATTATAATAAACATATCGTATTAGGAGGTAATATTTATGAAAAGAATACTGTCAATAGTATTGATTCTGTGTATGGCGTTAAGTTTTACTGCTTGTACAGTATCAAAAGACAGCAAAGACAGCAATTCAAAGATTACTACAGGAACACAAACTGCAGATGATCAGAAATCCGGAAAGGATTCAGATTCTGATGCTAAAACTGGCGGGCTTGTATTGCCTATTTCAAAAAACAAAATTGAAATAGAGTATTTGATTTCCCAGAATGCAAACAATCCTGTAAAAGAGGATTGGATAGTATTCAGGGAATTGGAGAAGGTAACAAATATTAAGCTTAAGCTTCAAGTGGAAAGTACAGACTATAATGCCAAACTTAATATTTTACTTGCATCCAACCAGCTTCCTGAATTAATCATATCAAATGTTGACTTTGGCAAGAAAAATGGATTGGAAGGATCATTGATACCGGTCAGCGATTACCTTGATAAAATGCCAAACTATTCAAAATATCTAGCTGAGAATCCCAGTGTAAAAAAAGATATATCGGCATCAGATGGCAAAATATACAACTGTGTACATTATGGACACGAAGTTTTTGGTATGGGTTGGCTTTACAGAAAGGATATTTTTGACAAAAATAATCTCTCTGTTCCAAAAACGTATGATGAATTCTATGATGTTTGTAAAAAACTGAAGCAGATATATCCTGAGAGTTATCCTTTGTCACATAGGCAAAAAAATGACCTGCTGAACCAAATCGGTGTTCAATGGGGAACAGGTTATAAAGTATATTACAATATGGATACAAAAAAATTCCAATATGGATGTTTAGAGGATAATTTCAAGGAAATGCTTATGTTCATAAAGAAACTGTATGATGAAAAGCTTCTGGATAAAGATTGGGCTACTATCAGTACAAAACAGTGGGAAGACAGTATTACCAGTGATAGTGGTTTTATTGCATACGATTATCTTGCTCGTATAAAAACCTTCAATCCGGCAATGGCTTCAAAAAATCCTGAATTTAACATTGAAGCATTTTTACCGCCGAAGGCTCCGGACGGCAAGGCTTTATTAAAGACAACATTTGATAAAAGCGGAAGTGCTTTGGAAGGTTTTGCTGTTTCAAAGAATAACAAACATCCTGAAGAAACATTCAAGTTTTTAGACTTCCTTTATAGCAGGGAGGGTGCTATAATAACCAACCTTGGAGTTGAAGGGGAAACCTGTAAAAAGGATAAAGACGGTAATCTGGTATGGATTGATGATATAAAGAGCTCAATAAGTCCAAATGGTACAAAACACTATATTAATGATTTCGGATTTATAGCACTTGGAACATATTGTGTTGTTACGCCTGAAGCCAGGATGTTGACAAGAGAAAAGGGATATAAGGAAGCTATCGAACTTTACGAGAAGAATGATGCAGCAACAGGAAGAGAACCTCAAGTAAGCATGACTAGCCAGGAGTTAAGTGTTGTACAAGATATGGCTTCATTAAGCGGCTATGTTGACGAACAGGTTACAAAATTTGTTCTTGGAGAAAATGACTTATCTGAATGGGATAATTTTGTTAAGGAAATCAAGAAAAAAGGTGTCGACGAACTTCTTAAAGCATATAACGATGCACTTGAAAGGTACAATAAAGTTAACTGAGAGAACCCAAAATAGCTAACACAAGCAAATTAAGGATTAAAACCAAAACATCATCCTGACTTCTGCTAGTCAGGATGATGTTTTACAGATAACTACCATCATTAATTTACAAGGGGGATTTTATGAAAAGCCTCTCTAAAAAAATAAGTATTATTATTTTAAACATTTTTATATTAACTATGGCAATAATACCGGTTCATGGAATTTCCGATGTACCGCTCCGGGAAAAATTTAATTATGGTAATGAAAATAACAAGGTGGAATATTACCGTAAGGTGAATGAGCCATATTACCAGACATTACTTAAGGAGTATGAAGAAAATGGATATAACAAGCCTGATATTCCGGCAATTTTGATAGAATCAAAAGATATTTCGCTGCCTGAAGGTAAGGAACTTATACTGGAAACAGAGTTAGGCAGCAGCGGATACCCTGGATTTAAATGGACGGATGATGTCCCATGGCTTGAGTGGAATTTCGAAATTACTGATGAAGGTTTATACAAGATTGATTTAGAGTACTATATGCTTCCAGGGACAGGCAACCCGGCTGCACGATCCCTTTTATTAGACGGGAAAAGACCTTTTCTTGAAGCATCAAATATAGTTTTCTACAGAGGTTGGAAGGATGAAGGAGAGCCAATTGTTAATACTATCGGTGACGAAGTGAGACCCAGTCAGGTTGAAATACCGGGCTGGCGAATAGTAAGCCTTTGCGATGCATTAGGATATTACTCCCATCCGTTCTATTTACACCTAAAGCCCGGAAGTCATACCATTCGTCTGGAATATGTAGATCAGGACATGGTAATTGGCAGGGCATGGATACAACCTCCAAAAGATTTACCTGCATATGAAAAGGTAAAGGAAGAATACGTTAATAAAGGCTATATGAAAGCTGTCAAAACTATAGAATTTCAAGCTGAAAGTACAGCTATTGAAAAGAGCGATCCTACAATTAGAAGAGAAAGAAATGGCGATCCTATTTGCAGACCTGGATCTTCTTTATATAGAAAACTAAATGTTTTGGGAGGATACCGCTGGCGTAAAGGAAACCAGAGCATAACCTGGGAATTTACAGTTCCTCAAGATGGTTTATATAAAATAGCAGCAAGAGCAGGGCAATGGTGGAACGATGGTCTGCCATCATATAGACAGATAGCTATAGATGGAGAAGTTCCTTGTAGGGAACTGCAGGAATACAAATTCACTTTTAATAGAAAATGGCGCACCGAAGTTCTTGATGATGAAAATGGGAAACCTTTACTTTTTTATTTGACTAAAGGAACACATACATTAACAATGACAGTTAAAATGGGTGAACTGACACCTGTTATTTTATCCCTGAACGATGATGTTATATTACTTTCTAATATAATAAGGGATATTACTAAAATAGCCAGCAGTAACCCTGACCCAAACTATGACTATGATTTTTTCAGAACAATACCTTATTTAAAAGGAAATATGGAGACTTTAATTGAAAGTCTGCAAATAAAATATGATATATTAAAAAAAATGTCTGAGAAGCTTCCGGCCATGGCAAATAATCTAATGACTATAAAAAGCCAGCTTGAAGGTATGGTGAAAGATCCTTTTAGCATTGCCAGAAGGTTAAATGACTTAAATAATGCTCAGTCTAATCTTGGAAATTGGTACTTAAGTTTGCAGAACCAGCCGTTAATGATTGACTATTTCTTAATTGGAAATCCAGATGAAGATTGGGGAAATGAGCAGTCTACTGCTTTTCAAAAGCTGAAAGCTACCATTGATAACTTTTTTGTTTCTTTTAAAAAGGATTACAATAACATAGGCAGTGTTGTAGAAGAAAATATCGACATAAAAAATACAATTAATCTTTGGGTATCCAGAGGAACAGAATGGGTTGAATTAATAAAAGAGATGGCGGATGAGGAATTTACGCCCAAAACGGGCATCCTGGTTAATATCAATGTATTTCCTGCAGGACAATTGCAGGCAGGTTCTGTTAATGCATTAATGCTGGCAATAGCCTCAGGCAGGGCACCAGATGGTGCATTAGGAATTGATTCAGGATCTCCTGTTGAGTTTGCTATAAGAGATGCAGTACATGATTTAAGCAAATTTAAGGATTTTGATGAAATGTCAAAACGGTTTCTGCCAAGTATGTTTACACCTTTTAAATATAATGGAGGTGTTTTCGCAGTCCCGGAAACTATGAATTTTATTGCAATGATATACCGTAAAGATATAATCAGTGAATACGGAATAATCCTTCCCAACACAAGAGAGGAATTATATAATTATGTCCTTCCTATGTTATACCAAAACGGACTGCAGTTTTATTATCCAGCTGACTTTAGCCAGTTTCTTTTCCAGCATGGTGCAGAATACTATCTGGACGACGGAGAAAAATCAGGCTTGGATACACCGGAGGCCTATCAGGCTTTTAAAGAAGTAACAGAGCTATATACTCATTATGGAGTGCCGGTATCTGCCAGTTTCTTTAACCGTATGCGCACAGGGGAAATGCCTATAGGTATAGGAGATTACAATCTATACATACAACTATCTGTAGCTGCACCAGAACTTGCTGGAAGATGGGGTATTGCACCTATACCGGGAACGGCTCGGCCTGATGGCACAATAGATCGCTCAAATGGCAGTATAGCAGGCCAAGCAGGGGTTATTATAAATCAGTCGGCGAAGAAAGATGATGTTTGGGAATTCTTTAAATGGTGGACCAGCACGCCTGTTCAGACCAAATTCGCAAGGGAACTTGAAGCCATAATAGGTACAGAAGCTCGTTGGAATACTGCTAACCTGGAAGCTTTCACAAACATGGCATGGAAAAAAGAAGATTTGGAAGTAATAAAGGAACAGTGGGAATGGTCCAGAGGTGTTCCTGTAGTTCTTGGAGGATATTATACCAGCAGATATTTGAACAATGCATGGAACAGTATTGTAATAAGTGGCGTTCCAGTAAGAGATGCACTTGAAACGGCGGTAAAGGAAATAAATCGTGAACTTAGAATGAAAAGGGAAGAACATGGTATATTTGACAATAAAGCACAGGGGGTGAGGAAATAATGGCAAAATCAAAACAAAAACCAGCTTGGAGAAAAGGTTTAATAGGTTACGTCTTTATGCTGCCTTTTCTCATCCTGTTTTTTATATTTATAATAATCCCGGTTTTTGTTGCTTTAGGAACAAGCTTTACAAACTATAATATGCTTCAACCTGTAAAATGGATTGGACTAACCAACTATAAGCTGCTTTTTTTAGACGATGCGATTTTTCTAACAGCAATTAAAAACACCCTGATATTTGCCTGTATAACGGGTCCCATAGGTTATTTTATGTCTTTTGTTGCAGCCTGGGTCATAAACCAGCTCCGTATGCGCAACGCTTTTGCTTTAGCTTTTTATGCCCCGTCTATTACAAGTGGTATTGCTATGTCAGTTATTTGGTTATATTTCTTTTCAAATGATAGATATGGTTTGTTTAACAATATACTTATAAACCTTGGTTTAATAAAAGAACCAATATTATGGACTCTTGATGCAAAATATATCCTTCCGGTAATTATACTTATTTCCATATGGATGAGCATGGGCACAGGGTTTCTGGTGTTTCTTGCTGGTCTTCAGAACATTCCCAGAGAATACTATGAAGCAGCTTCCATTGATGGTATAAAAAATAAATTCCAGGAACTATGGTTTATAAGCATGCCGCTTCTTAAGCCGCAGCTGTTATTCGGTGCAATAAACTCAATAGTAGGTTCTTTTGGAGTTTTTGATATAGCAGTATCAGTAGCTGGCATGCCAAGCCCCAACTATGCGGCTCATACTATTGTGGCACATCTTTACGACTACGCATTTATAAGGTTCCAAATGGGATATGCATCAGCAGTGGCCATGGTATTATTTTTAATTACATTTATATTGGGACGCGTTGTTATGAAGATGCTTTCACCTAAAGGGGAATAAGAAAGGGAGGTTTATGATGGAAAGTAATGTAGTAAAACGAATTGCAGTAAATATTATAAAAAAGATACAAAAAAGGCGGATTGATAATAAAGCACCTGCGAGAAGGTATGAGAAAACAACTGCAGCTGACGTAATTCTTCATATTTTTATGGTGCTGCTGGTAGCTTTTACATCTTTACCGCTGGTTTATATGATTAGTACTGCGTTTAAACCATTAGACGAACTGTTCATATTCCCGCCACGTTATTTTGTCAGGAAACCAACGGTTCAAAACTTTTTTGACCTTGCAATCTCCCTTGAAAGTTCAACAGTTCCATTTATACGTTATGTATACAACAGCCTGCTTGTAACAACTATTACAGTTGTATGTACTGTTATTGTATCAGCACTTGGTGCATACGGACTTGTTAAGCATAAGCCAATTGGCTCAAAAGTGGTGTTTAATTTTATCATAGCAGCATTGATGTTTTCGCCCCATGTAACTCAGATACCCCGTTATATGGTTGTAAACAAGCTTGGACTCCTGGACAGCTATTGGGCACTGATTATACCGAGTATTGCTGTAGCTTACAACTTTTTCCTAATGAAGCAGTTTACAGAACAATTCCCTGATGAACTTCTGGATTCTGCAAGAGTAGATGGTGCCAATGAATGGATCACATTTTGGAAAATCGTGATGCCTTCTCTTACACCGGCATGGTCTACACTGGTAGTATTCAGCTTTGTCAGCAACTGGAATGACTATTTTTCACCACTTATATATATAACGGATAATGCAAAAAAAACTTTGCCGCCGGCACTTCAGACTATTTCAGGCGGAGGAAGTATTGGCAGGGCGGGTGCAGTCGCAGCAGCTACAATGCTTATGACTTTGCCTACTATAATTATATTTACAATAATGCAGGCAAGGGTCATGGAAACCATGACTTATTCAGGAATAAAAGGGTAAAGGAGGAAATACCGTGAAAAGAAGCAAAAAGTCAGGCATATTAATCGTATTAATCCTAACGGTAGCAATATCAGTGATATCCTTTGCACAAGAAACTTTTGCAGCAAGTCGTGATTACACTATAAATGATGGAAAGCGTGTACCTATCCCTGAAACATATGTATTGAAAAAAGTCATAAATAATATAGGAAGCAAGGGAGAGGAGCCCGTATACCTAAAAGAACCGGAGGATTTATTTATAAATTCACAGGGGTATATTTTTATAGCGGACACAGGAAATAATAGGATAGTAAAGATTACATCTGATGGTGAATTGGTGGATATATTCAAAGGTTCACCGGGAAAACTCTTAAAAGCTCCTAAAGGAGTCTATGCAGATGACAATGGCAATATGTACATAGCAGACACAGGAAATCTAAGAATAGTACACCTTTCATCAGAAGGAGAGCTTGTAGAGGAATTCATAAAACCGGATTCAGAGCTTCTGGATGAAACCTTTACTTTTGACTCAACAAAACTCTATTTAAGTCCTACAGGTTATATTTATGTGTTAAAAGGACAGAGCATACTTGCAATGGATGCATATAACCAGTTCAGAGGCTACATTGGACAAACTCAGATAGGGTTTAGTCTGATAGACTCTCTTCTTAGAATATTTGCCTCAGACCAACAGAAAAAGATGATAAGCAAAAGAACAGCTGAAGCGTATACAAACATTACCATGGATGAGAAGGGCACTATTTATGCCACAAGTCTGGATAGATCAGAGGGAGAGATAAAAAAGCTCAACTCTGTAGGTAAAAACATATACAGAAAATATGGAAGTAATGACTCTGAACCTAAATTTTTAGAAAAATTATTCGGTTCTTTTAATAGACTGAATCTTAGAGAAAAGAGTTTTACCTTTGGCGAGACAAGAGATGATAATGGAAATCCAATAAAACCAGTATTCAAAGATATAGCTGTTGGAGAAAACGGCATAATTACGGTGATAGAAGAACAGACAGGTAAGCTTTACCAGTATGATCAGGAGGGAAACCTGCTGACAGTGTTCGGTGGCAAAGGTGATCAAAAAGGTAGGTTCGTTATGCCCAGTTCTATTGTTAATGATAATGAGGGTAGAATATATGTACTGGACAGGTCAACGGGAAACATACAGATGTTTGAACCTACTGAATTTATAAAAGCAGTACACAAAGCTGTAGAAGAATATTCAAAAGGAAAATACAATGAGGCGTATGATATCTGGGGGCAGATATTATTGATAGATGAAAATTATCAGATGGGTCATTTTGGTCTGGCTAATGCATTGTACAAACAGGAAAAATGGAAGGACGCTATGAATGAATACATGATGGCAGATGACAGAACAGGTTACTCAAAGGCATATACAGAATATAGATACGACACATTCAGACAGTACTTCGCCATTGTTGTGCTGGCATTGTCAGCTATAATTACAGCACTGGTACTATTCATCAAATGGATAAAAGGTTTGTCTTTACATGCCCTTGAAGAATTCAGAAATACTCATTCTAAAAAAGTTCATGTAGCAACAGGACTTAAGATGGCTTTTGGTGTGATATTCCATCCCGTTGAAACTTTTGAGGAAATAAAGAATGGAAGAGGAAAGTTGAATCTTGTTCCGGGAGTTATAATTCTTTTATCAGTGCTGGCAGCAAGAATATTTTACTTGTTTGTAGTACATTATCCTCTGGCTGATATAGACTTGAAGGATTCAAACATATGGCTTGAAGCTGTAAAGCTCCTCTTGCCTGTTATTACATGGGTAATTGCCAGCTTTGCTATTACAGCCATACTTGACAGTGAGTCAAAGATAAGTGAGATATTTCTTGCAACTACTTACTGTATGGTACCATATATACTGGTTACATTTCCGCTGGCAGTGCTGTCAAGGATACTTACAAGGAATGAAGCTTCATTTTATGGGTTTATACTGAACTGCACATGGATATGGATATTATTGCTGTTTTTCATTAGCCTCAGGACATTAAACGACTACAGCATATCAAGAACAGCTGCAGCTTACGCAATAAGTGGCGGCACTATGGTTTTAATATGGTTCGTGTCTCTTCTTGGATATACATTAACGGGGAAACTTTACCAGTTCATAAGCGGTATAATATACGAAATACGTATGACATGGCTTTA
>DAOSDD010000183.1:0-9277 GCA_035362115.1 Clostridiales bacterium
TTCAAATCGTAAATTATATAAATACAATCTAGGGAATAAAACCTAGGAGTTTTATCCGTATGCATTTATTGAAATGGTGTGGAGCAATTTGATTGGCGAATTGCCCCTATGTTATAATAACTATAAAATATGAAATGAATAACATATTGAGGAATAATATGCGCTATATATTTACTGCATTATATTATTTAATAGCCAGACATCTGCCTGCTTCGGACATGCCTTACAGTCTGGGCGCCAGGAGCATAAGAGGTTTTTTGTGCCGCAGGATATTCAAGCATGCAGGTAAAAATGTTAATATTGAGCATGGGGCATATTTCGGTTCCGGCAGGGACATAGAAATAGGCGATAATTCAGGATTGGGATTTAACTGCAGGGTATACGGCCCCCTGAAAATAGGTAATGATGTAATGATGGGGCCGGATGTCATGATATTTACGCAGAACCATGAAACTATACGGCTGGATATTCCAATGAGGCTTCAAACAGCACCAAAACTTCCTGTTGTTATTGGGGACGATGTATGGATAGGAGCACGGGTGATTATTCTTCCCGGAAAAACTATAGGAAAAGGAGTTATAATAGGCGCCGGAGCAGTAGTGACAAAAGATATCCCTGATTATGCCGTAGTAGGAGGAAACCCTGCTAGGATAATCAAATTCAGGGATGGCAGGGATAAATAGTTGGAGGTGGGAATATTATAAAAGTATTATACCTTTTAAATCATGCCGGAAAGGCCGGTACAGAAAGATATGTTCAGACCCTTATTGAAAAGCTTAACAATAAAAGGATAAAAGCATATTTTGCATATAATGAAGAAGGGTTGCTTGTAGAAAGATTGAAAAATGCAGGTGTTGATACTTTTCAAATCAACATGAGAAACCCTTTTGATATAAAGGCAGCCTATAAGTTAAGCGGTTTATGCAAAAAGTTGGGAATCAATTTAATACATACCCAGTTTTTAAGGGAGAACTATATAGCAGTTCTCTCAAGGATTTTCAATCCCAGAGTTAAAGCTATGTATACAAATCATTTTGTAATTCCAAATAATATGATCCAAAAGTTTTGCAATAGATTGGTAACTCCTTTTGATTCAAACATTATAACTGTATGCAACAAAGGTAGGGAAATGCTGATTGCAAATGGCAACAAGGCATCAAGGATTAAAGTTATATTTAATGGTGTAGATACTTCCTATTGGAGAGAATCTGTTGAATCTAATATGCGAAATGAACTGGGGATTACAGATAATGAGTTTGTAATGCTTTGTGCATCAAGATTTGCGCATGATAAGGGTCATAAATATCTTGTAGATTCTATTAATAAGTTAAAGAAAATGACAGATAAAAAGTTCAAGTGCGTACTTGCTGGAGATGGACCTCTGCTTGATGATGTTAAAAAACAGGTATCAGATTTAGGCCTTAATAATGAAATAATATTTACAGGGTTCCGTAGTGATATAAAAAATCTTTTTATGGGAAGCGATCTATATGTAAATTCATCGGAACATGAGGCTCTCAGCTTTCTTATTATTGAAGCACTTGCTTCAGGTCTTCCGGTTATAGCAACCGATATGGGTGGCAACTCAGATATTATTAATGCTGAAACAAACTGTGGAATTCTTGTGGAATATAATAATCCTGAATCTATGGCTAAGGGAATTTTAAAGATTATGTCAGATGAGAATATGTTGAAGAAGTTGAAAAAAAATGCTTTAAAAGCTGTTGAAGATAAATTCAATCTTGATAAAGTAGTAGATAGAACGTATAATCTATATGTGGAAAGTGTGGGTAGCTAGCCTGGCTGTGATATGCTACAGCCTGTAAGGTTATAGGTCAGATGACTTTCCTGCCATAATTTTAATTTATATAAAATACGAAAGTATGAAAGGAAGAAAACAAATGCTTATTGATGAAAAGGGAAGATTGTTTGGGAAAGTAAATATAGTAGATTTAATTGTTGTAGCTGTAATTGTTTTAGGAGTATTGGGAGTAGCATACAAGTATGTTAAATCATCTTCGAGCTTGTTTAAGAAAACCGAGGATTTACAAATAGTTTTCTATAATGAGGATTTGCCAAAATATGTTGCAGATTCTATAAAGGTTGGAGACAAGGTTAAAGACTCTGTAAAAAATACGGTTTTTGGAGAAGTAGCATCCGTAGAAACAGATAATTCAGTGGTTTTTGCACCAAATGACAAAGGTGAACTGACACAAACCACAAGACCAGGGTATGTATCTATGAAACTTACTGTAAAAGGTAAAGGTATATACACTGATACTGGTGTTATTTTTAATAATACCGATTACTATGTGGGCAGATCTCTCGAATTAAGAGCAGGGAATGGTGTTATCTGGACCCGTGTCAGTGAGATTAAGCGTGCCTCGGAACAGTAATTTAACAATGGTTCAGCAATGGCTTAATAATAGTTTAACAATAGCTCAACAATAGTTCATTAGTGGAAAGGGGCCATAATTATTGGTATCGGATAGTGTTGTTATTAGATTTCTCAACGTGATTGCCGGTTATTTACTTAAGGTTTTTTATAATAGCTCTACATATAGGGTGCTCAAAAGCATTGCAAGCTTGTTCAGAAGATGCTTTGGTTCAAGTTTCACAATAAATATACTAAAACGGGAAGGTACTCTTTTAAAAGTATGGGATAAGAGCAAAACATATAAAAATTTTTCGAGATTGCTGCATTCACCAACTAAATTTATGAGAATATGGTTTGAAAAACGACAGCATGTTTTTCAGAATAGTCATGTTCATAAACTCATAATAATAGCGGCGGATAATTTACATGTTTTAACGTCTTTGGCTTTATTTGCAACTTTTATTATACCTCATAGTTTGTGGTATAATATTTTTGCAACAATGATGGCGTTCGCATTATTGCTACTATTATTTATTAAAACTATTATAAATAAAAATATATCTTTAAATTTTAAGTACACTAGTTTATATCTGGCGATTTTTGTGCTATCAGTTTTGCTGGCACAGATATTTTCTATTTTCCCTGGCCTTAGCCTTAGGTTTTTAGTTTTCCACCTGACCTGTCTGATTTTTGTGTTTGTTCTGGTAAACTCTATTACAAGCAGAGAACAGCTTACAACTGTTATTGAAAGTAATCTTATGGGGGTTGCATTTGTAGGATTATATGCAATTTTTCAGAGAATTAAAGGTGTGCCTGTAAATGCCGCCCAAACTGATTTAAGCCTTAATGCAGGAATGCCCGGAAGAGTGTATTCCACAATGGAAAACCCCAATAACCTGGCTGAAATACTCATAATGTTGATCCCTTTTTATGTAGCGGTATTTTTGAGTTCCCGTACATTTATTAAGAAGTTTATTATATTTGGAATGGCTTTGCCTCCATTGGCCGCCCTTGCCCTGACCTACTCAAGGTCATCATGGATAGGCTTTGCAGTTGCATTTCTTGTGTTTGTTATACTTACAAACTGGAGACTTGTACCTTTATTTATTCTGGCTGGAGTCGCCATGATACCTGTTCTGCCTCAAACAGTATACAACAGGATACTAACCATATTTGACACAAGAGATAGCTCTGTAGGCTACAGATTTTTAATTTATAAAACCATCGGACCTATGATTGAAGATTATTGGTTTACAGGAGTAGGATTAGGCAGTGATACTTTTATGAAGGTTGTGCAAAACTATCCTTTACATACAAAAGTTATACCGCCCCATACTCACAATTTATTCATTCAGGTTTGGATAGAGACAGGGCTAATAGGGATACTCTCCTTTCTCGGATTTATAGTGAGTACAATCAAAAAAGGTGTAAAAAGAATTGCATTAGAAAATGACAAGTGTGTGAAATACAATATAATTGCTGGAATATCTTCTTTAGCAGGTATCTTAACAGTAGGGGTTGCTGAGTATGTTTGGTATTACCCCAGAGTAATGATTATTTTTTGGGTTGTAACAGGCTTGCTGCTGGCCGCCTTAAATTTGCAGAAGAATGATGGGACAGTTAACGAGTAAATAATCAACAATTTATTGGGAACATGCCTCAACATAAAACGGGTACTACCTGCTCGAGGGAGGTGTATCCCCTGACCATGATAATAGTAAAATTAAAGTGCTTTATCAAACACCTTTGCCAATTCTGCGGTAAGGGTGTTTCTTTCATACTTTCTTATTTCTTCTTTATTCGGGAAATAGATATTTATTTCTTCCAGCCATGAACTATACAAGCTTTTAATGTTTTTCTTTGTGCCGTTTAAATCAGTGCAATCAGATATAAGGCCTGTTTGGGTTTCCCTGATAAGCTGAGCTGCTGCTCCCCGTTCAGGTATAATTGCAAGTATTGGCCTTCCGGAAACCATGTACTCAAATACCTTGCCGGTGTAGAAAGCTTCAGCTCCAGGTCCTGCTCCTTCAATAAGCAGAAGACAGTCTGATTGGGTCATGTTCTGTATACATTCATCATGATCCATATATGAAAAAACTTCTACAATTCCCTGTAAACCATGAATTTCTGACAATTCCTTTATTTGTTCCTGTTTAAAGCTGCCAATTAATTTTATGTGTATATTGTCCTTGTTAACTTCATTTTCCTTTACCAACTGTCCAAGGGCATCAAAAAATATATCAGGCTTTCTCCTGCCATAAAATGATCCTGTATATGTAATTGTAAACTTATCATTTCGAGCCTCAGCCCAAACCTTAGTCTCAACCTCAACCGAACTGCCAGGTCTTACCTTATCTGGTTCCGGAACTATATGCTTAAAGTCATCCCAGTCATATCCGTTGGGAATTACAAAAAACTTATCTTCAAGTTGAATATCCGGGTTGTTTTTAATAAAATTTTTGAGCATTACCGGTGTATTTGTTATCAGATAATCTGCTTTTTGCAGAACTTTATGTTCCATCTTCCTCTCAATATTCATTCTGAGAGGATTATAGGGGTTGTCAAGAATATAGGGGTTATTTATCCACTCATCCCTGAAGTCTGCAACCCATGGTATATCAGGATACGTTTTCTTAAGATACATAGCCATAAGGTGAGAACTATAAGGCAGGGAAGTCGTATATATTAGCTGTATATTCTGCTCTTCAATAAATTTTTCTGCTGCCTTTCGAGAGAATATTTCCCACAGTCTCTCACTGTCAGGTATTAAGACTTTGCGGCTTATAAACTTGCCGACAAGACCTGGAAAACCTGTTCCATTGTTCAAATCCCACGCTTTTGTGCGAATAATGTTTATATTATCGGGTATATCTTTAACAAGAGATTCATCTTTTAAAGGCATATTGATTAAATCTCTTGTAAGAATTACAGGTTCCCAGCCATAGGTTCGCAGATATTTTACAAACTTTGAAGTTCTCTGAACTCCCGGCCCTCCCGCAGGAGGAAAGGAATAGGCAATCATAAGTACTTTTTTCATTTATCTTGACTCCCATCACCCAGAAGGTAATAATTGAACCCCAGCTTGCCAAGAGCTTTTCTATCCCAGAAGTTTCTGGTATCCAGAATGTTGGGCAGAGCCATTTTTTTGTAAAGCAACTCAAAATCTACTTTGCCAAAGGCTTCATGGTTAACTCCCAAAATAACTAAATGGCTTCCTTCAGCCGCAGAATATATGTCTTTACACATATATTTATAATTAGTTACATGAGGGTCATATATACTTAATTCACAGACACTTTCCTTTTCAAAAAGGTTAATAAGCTCAATTATTGGACTTTCCCTTGTGTCGTCAATATTTGGTTTATATGATATCCCGAGTATTGTAACTTTCATTTGGCTGATTGTTTCGGGCACACCTGTTAATATTGCTTTTGCCCTCTCAAGGACATGCATTGGCATACTGTCATTTATCTGTCTTCCAAGCCTGATCATTTTTGCTGTATCTGGATCTTTTTCAACAATAAACCATGGGTCTACTGCCAGGCAATGTCCCCCTACACCTGGTCCCGGTTGATGAATATTAACCCTGGGATGCTTGTTGGATAGCTGAATAACTTCCCATGCACTTATTCCAATATCTTCGCAAAGAATGGAAAGCTCATTTGCCAAAGCTATGTTAACATCTCTGTAGGTATTCTCCATAAGCTTGCACATTTCAGCTGTAGTAGCATTGGTTAAGTAAATTTCACCTTTTACAAAAGTTCGGTAAAGGTCTCTTACTGCTTCTGCGGATTTCCGGTTAATGCCGCCAATAATCCTTGGATTTTCAACAAGCTCAATAAGTATCTTACCAGGTAGTACTCTTTCAGGTGAATGGGCAACTAGAAGTTCTTCTCCTATTTTCAAGCCGGATTTTTCAAGTAGGGGTAGCAGAAGGTTATTTACTGTCCCTGGAGGTGAAGTGGATTCAAGGATTACTAGGTTCCCTTCTCTTAAATATGGAACAATAGACTCGGCGGCTATTTTTACATAGGACATATCTGCAGTTTTCTCAGAGGTAATTGGGGTAGGCACGGAAATAATAAATGCATCGGCCTCTTCCGGTACAGTTTTGCCTGTTAAATTACCTGAGGTTACTGCTGCCTGTACCAAAATATCCAGGTATGGTTCATAAATAGTTATTTTCCCGTTATTAAGAGCGTCAACGACCTTCTCATTTACATCAACACCGACTATTTGGTGCCCGTGAGTGGCAAACATTGCGGCAGTCGGCAAGCCAATATATCCTAAACCGATAATACAAATTTTCTTTTTTATAAAAACCACGTCCTTTTTTCATATATAACGTATATAGATCCCATAAGAAACAAGATGCATTTTTTGTGTATTCACTACGGTATCATTAACATGTAAATTTTATAATATACCATCTTTTATACGCTATACAATAAATGAAATATGTGAAAATCATAAATTTATCTTTGAAATTAAGTTTAGCACTTCTAAATTACACTGTCAATTATTGAAAATGTGCCGGGGTTATCATCATGTCTCCTGTTTTATCTTCTTTTTGCCTTTATTCCTGCCCTCAATAACTTGAATTCTAACATCTTGACTCTTGACCTTTTGGGATATTTCATCAACTTTAACTTCTATATTTTCCACTTTCTTATAGACTTGCGAATAGCCTTCATACAAACATTTTATATCTGGCTTTATATCATTTTCCAAGGTGATTTGAATCTTATTTATTTCACTTTTGAGTTCAGTCCTCACGCCCTGGATTTCTTCCTTAAGCTCAGTCCTCACGCTTTGTATTTCACCTTGAAGCTCCGTCCTAACATCTTGTATATCACTTTTGAGTTCAGTTCTAACGTCTTGGATTTCACCTTTGAGTTCAGACTTTGAATCTTGAATTACAAAATATAGCTTCTCAATTAGTTCTAGCGCCTTGTCTATTTTTTCCACATGCATCCACCTTTCAGAGAGTTAATTCTCTCAATAATTATATATTGAGAGAAAGGAAAAGTCAACCTTAATAATGTAATAAATGTAACATTATGGATTATATTTCACTGCACTTAATGATATAGGATAGTCATGTAATAAAAATGATATTGTTTTAAAGCAGGGTATAGAGTATAATTTTGGTGAAATATTTTGATAATTTTGATATAATGAAATAAAAAGTAGGGGAATATTTATTTTCAATTATATTTGGTTTCCTTTAGACAGAGTGTATGGCATATATTATTGAGATTTTTATTGTTTTAGAGGTTTCCTATTGTTTGCTTAAGGAGGGAAAGAGATTGAAAAACTTTGAGGAAAAGATGAATCTTTTCAAAAATAATAAAGTGGTAAACTGGCATGAGCATGTATGGTTTAAGCCTGGCACAAAGGAATTGAATGAAGAAGGCTGTGACAAGTTGGTAGAAACAGCAAGCCAGGTTTATATGGATTATCTGGTTTGTTCATTGCCAATACCTGGAGGAATGCCTGGGCCGGATGATATAAGGTTGTGTAACGATACTGTTGCAAAGGCTATGAAGCGCTACCCTAAAATGATAAAAGGGATGGCTTTTATAAATCCAGGATATACAAGGGAGGCGTTGGACGAGATTGACAGGTGTATAAATGAATTAGGTATGCTGGGTATTAAACTGTACAATCATTATTTCGCATCTGATCCAATTGTCAGGCCAATAATAGAAAAGTGTATTGACCTGGATATACCAATGCTTTATCATGCAGGAAAACTCACTGTTCACCCTGAATCACAACCGTTTTTATCTAATGGAGTGCATTTCGCAAAAGCAGCTAAAGAATATCCTGAAGCTGTTATTATCCATGGCCATATTGGCGGTGGCGGTGATTGGCATTGGTCTCTTAAGGCTATGTCAGATTGTCCCAATGTTTTTACAGATATAAGCGGAAGCGTACATGATGCAGGTATAATAGAAACAACATATAAAATGATGGGAGCAGACAGAATGTTGTTTGCTACAGATGGTACATTTTCTACCGGAATTGGAAAATTATTAGGTGCTGATATACCTGATTCGGATAAAGTAAAGATACTTAACAATTCAAGATTTGCAAAGTATCTTGAAAGGGGGAACTAGTAATGTTTATAGATGTAAACACATATATAGGCCATTGGCCTTTCAGGCAGGTTGGCAATAATACTGCGGAGGAACTTGTAAAGTTAATGGATGAAGAAGGAATTGATATGGCCTGCGTTTCCAATATTAATTCCATTTTCTACAGGAATGTTCAGGATGGTAACGAAGAATTGGCAGAAGAGGTTAAGCCATATAATAATCGCTTAATCCCCTTTGCAATTATCAACCCTGCCTATCCGGGATGGGAAAAGGATTTTAAGCGTTGTATAGACGAACTGGGTATGAAAGGACTGGAATTATACCCTTCATACCATCAGTACAGCTTGACTGACAGTACTGCAGTAGAGCTTCTTAATATGGCTGCTGATAGAAATATTCCCGTTCATCTTCCGTGCGCTATTGAAAACTTACGACAGCGTCATTGGCTGGATACTAAAGAGGATTTATCTGCTGATAGTGTAAAGCAGGTATTGGCACTATGTCCCAATACGAACTTTATAATAACAAATGGTCCCACTCATAGCATTGCAAGTTACCTTCAAACAGCATCAGTCGATAGGCAGGGAAAGGTATATTATGATTTTTGTAGAGTTGATATGCTGAATTCTACCTTCGACAGATTTGTTGAAGCTGTAGGAGCTGATAGAGTAGTATTTGGTTCGGTTATGCCGTTACAATATCTTGAAACTCAGTTTGTAAAGCTCCAGTTTTCTAAATTAGGAAATGAAGATAAAGAGAAGATAATGTACAAGAATTTGAAAGAGTTACTTAAGTTGTG